>NZ_JBJHAK010000007.1:0-180503 GCF_054050975.1 Blastococcus sp. SYSU DS0828
CCCCCCCCCCCCCCCCCCCCCCCCCCCCCCCCCCCCCCCCCCCCCCCCCCCCCCCCCCCCCCCCCCCCCCCCCCCCCCCCCCCCCCCCCCCCCCCCCCCCCCCCCCCCCCCCCCCCCGCGCGGTCCACCGCCGTGCGCACGAGCGCGGCGCCGTCCGGGTCGAGCTGGGCGGTGGGCTCGTCCAGGAGCAGCAGACCCGGGCGGGGGGCGAGGGCGCCGGCCAGCACCAGCCGTTGCTTCTGACCGCCGGAGAGTGCGGCGGTCGCCCGGTCGCGGCCGAGCCCGAAGCCGACGGCGTCGAGGGCGGCGTCGACCGCCGGCCAGATGCGGTCCCGCGGCGTCCCGACGTTCTCCAGCCCGAAGGCGACGTCGTCGCCGGCCCGGGTCATGACCAGCTGGGAATCCGGGTCCTGGAAGACCGTGCCGACCCGTTGACGGCGGCGGTCGGGCGGCCCGCCGTCGACGGTGATCTCCCCCTCGACGTCACCGCTCTCCGGTTCCAACAGCCCGCCGAGCGCGCGCAGCAGCGTGGACTTGCCGGCGCCCGAACGGCCGGTGAGCAGCACCCGCTCGCCGGGGGCGATGCGCAGGTCGACGTCCCGCACCGCCCAGGCCCGCCGGGTGGTGTGCCGGAAGCCCCACCCGTCCAGCCGGACGGCGGCCGGGCCCGTGGCCCCGGACGTCGTCAGACCCGCGTGCGACCGGAGGCGAACGACGACAGCGCGCCGCTCGCGGCCAGTGCGCGGGCCAGCAGCACGCTGCCGATCCCGGCGACGACCGCCGTGCTGCCCACGACGAGCGCGACGTAGGTCGTCTTCCAGCCCGCCGACCAGTCCGGGTAGTAGTAGACGAGGTCGAGGACGGCGGCGGTCGCACCGGTGAGGACGGCGGCCAGCAGCGCGGGCGCCCAGCCGAAGCGGCGGTAGCGGAAGGCGGCGAAGCCGGCGTCGCCGGCCAGGCCCTGCAGCAGGCCGTAGACGATCGTCGTCGTCCCCCAGGCGGAGCCGAGCAGCGCGGAGACGATCGCGGCGACCAGCTCGGCGAACAGGCCGGCGCCGGGCTTGCGGACGATCAGCGGGGCGAGCACCGCGGGGATCAGCCAGACGCCGTACATGAACGCCTGGGCGGGCGGGAAGGCGGCGAACGCCGTCCCCGTGCCGGCCCAGAGCAGGCCCCACGCCCAGAAGACGACGCCGAAGGCGGCGCCGAGGACGGCGGTGACGACGATGTCGACGGTGCGCCAGCGGTTGCTGCGCTCCCGGGCGGGCGCAGCGTTCGACGAACGGACGGCCGGATCGGCCATGTCTCTTCCTCCAGGCTCCCTGCGCCGGCATGACCCGGATCAGGTTCGAGGGTCTGCGGTGTCCCGCACTCTCAGCGCCGAAGCGCTCCCCTGCTGCGAATGTGTGTGTTCGGTTGTGCCGCCAGACTAGCCCGGCCACGGTGGGGACGGAGCCTGTGGCCGGGCGCCGGGTCCCGGGCGGCTGACCGGGGGCATCGCCTCGAGGTACGCGGCCGCGCGCCCCGGGTCGCGCATCAGCGGGCCCATCACGGCGACCCCGTGCGCCCCTGCGGCCAGGAGCGAGGGCACGTGCTCGGGGAGGACCCCACCGAGCGCGAGCGCCGGCGGTGCCCCTGGCACGACGATCGCGCGCAGGCCCTCGGGCCCCAGCGCGGGGCCGTAGCCGGGCTTGGACGGGGTGGGGAAGACCGGCGAGACGGTGACGTAGTCACATCCCTCGGCGCGGGCGGCCGCCACCTCGGCCGCGGAGTGGCACGACCGGCCGACGACCGGCGGGCGGGGTGCGGGGAACGGCTCGCTCGCCGAGAGGTGGACCGCCCCGGTGGCGCCGGGCGCACCGGCGCGCAGCAGCACGCCGCCCACCGACGCGATCACGGGCGCCAGCTCCGCGGCCAGCAGGTCCCGCTCGGCAGCGGGCAGGTCCTTCTCCCGGAGCACCACCGCGCGCGCTCCGGCCTCGACCGCTGCCGCGACCACGTCCACCAGCGGCCGGTCGCACTGGGTGCGGTCGGTGAGCACCAGGAGGCGGGGCGGCGTCACAGCTCGGGCAGCCCCTGCATCGACGTGGAGGCCTCGGCGTGCCAGCGCCGCGGGATGCGCCCGGCCCCCCGGGCGAGCCTGCCGGCCTCCACCCCGTGGCGCATCGCCAGGGCCATCCGCTCCGGTTCCCGCGCCCGGGTGACGGCGGAGGCGAGCAGGACGGCGTCGCAGCCCAGCTCCATCGCGAGCGTCGCGTCCGACGCCGTCCCGATGCCCGCGTCCAGCACCACCGGGACGTCGACCGCCTCGCGGAGGAGCGCGATGTTGTGCGGGTTGCGGATGCCCAGGCCGCTGCCGATCGGCGAGCCCAGCGGCATGACGGCCGCGCACCCGATGTCGGCCAGCCGGCGCCCGAGGATCGGGTCGTCCGTGGTGTACGCCAGCACGGTGAACCCGTCGGCGACGAGCTCCTCGGCCGCCTCGAACAGCTCGATCGGGTCGGGGAGCAGCGTGTGCTCGTCGCCGATGACCTCCAGCTTCACCCAGGAGGTGTCGAACGCCTCGCGGGCCAGCCGGGCGGTCAGGACCGCTTCCCGGGCGGTCCGGCACCCGGCCGTGTTGGGCAGCAGCCGCACCCCGCACCGGTCCAGCACCTCGAGCATCGCCGCACTGCTGGAGGCCTCCACCCGGCGCAGTGCCACCGTCACCAGCTCGGTGCCGGAGGCCACGACGGCCCGCTCCAGCGACTCGAGACTGGGCGCCCCGCCGGTGCCCAGCAGCAGCCGGGACGTGAACGTCTCCCCGCCGAGGAGGAAGGGATCGGCCTTCTCCTCCTGCTCCAGCGCGGGGACCACCTCGTGCACGGTCATCGGGTCAACCTCCTGCGGTGGGGGCGAGGACTTCCAGGCTGTCCCCGGCGGAGAGCCGGGTCGACTCCCAGCCGCTCCGGGGGACGACGTCGCCGTTGCGCGCGACGGCGACCTTGCCGTGGCCGTTGGTGCGGGCTTCGACGAGCGCGGCGACGGTGCAGTCGTCGTCCACGTCGGTGGGCACGCCGTTGACGGTCACCTGCATGCGGATCACCTTCCGAACCTGTCTGCGGTGAAGGGGGCGGCGAGACCGGGCAGCTCGCCGGTCGCGAGGTGCTCGGCGACCACCTCGCCGGTCACGGGCGCCAGGAGGACGCCGTTGCGGTAGTGCCCGGTCGCCAGGACCACGCCCGGCACCCCCGATGGTCCCAGCAATGGCCCGTTGTCCGCCGTCGCGGGCCGCCACCGGGCGATGGTCTCGACCAGCTCCAGCTCGGAGACGCCGGGGACCACCTCGAGCGCGTCGTGCAGCAGGTCGTGCACGCCGCCGGCGGTGACCGCGGCGTCGAAGCCCCGGTCCTCGACGGTGGCGCCGACGATCAGCCCGTCCCCGGTCACGCCGTCGTCGTACGGCACCAGGTACACCTGCCGCCCGCGCACCAGCGCCCGCACGGTCCCCTCCAGCAGGCCGGCGGCCCCCCGCATGCGGAGGATCTGCCCCTTGACCGGCCGGACGGGCAGCGGGGGAACCCCGGTGAGCGCGCCGCTGCGCGCGCCCAGGGCCACCACGACGGCGTCGGCGGCCAGCTCCGTGCCGTCGGCCAGCCGCACCCCGGCGGCCCGGCCGTCCACGACCCGCACCTCCGCGACCCGGGAGGACACCAGCCGGACGCCGGCCGCCTCGGCGGCGGCCAGCAGCCCGGCGTGCAGGGCCCGGCCGTCCACCGAGTGGTCGCCCGGGACGTGCAGGGCGCCCCGTACCCGCGGCGACAGCGACGGCTCGCGGCGCCGGGCGGCCCGCGCGGTCAGCCGCTCGACGGCCAGTCCGAGCTCGCGCTGGAAGTCCAGCAGGGCATCCAGCGCGCGCATGTCGTCCTCGTCGAAAGCGACGACGACGGTGCCCTGCGTGCGCAGGCCCACCGGCACGCCACCGGCCCGCTCCACCTCCGCGACGAAGGCGGGATAGCGCTCCAGCGACGCCAGGCACAGCCGGAGCAGCGCCTCCTCGCCGTAGGCGGCCTCGGTGACCGGCGCGAGCATGCCGGCGGCGGCCTGCGACGCACCGCCTCCGGGCGCGTCGTCCACCACGGTGACCGGCAGGCCCCGCTGGGCCGCCCGCCACGCCACCGACAGCCCGATCAGCCCACCGCCGACGACGACGACGGTCACGGTCTGCCGCCCAGGGCCCGGAGCAGCTCACGGGTGGCGGCACCGGGGTCGGCCGCGGCCGAGACGGCGCCGACGACGGCCACCCCGGCGGCGCCGGCGGCGAGCAGGTCCGGGATCCGCTCGACGGTCACCCCGCCGATGGCGATCACCGGGATCT
The DNA here is from genome assembly GCF_054050975.1 of Blastococcus sp. SYSU DS0828. Classification (NCBI taxonomy): domain Bacteria; kingdom Bacillati; phylum Actinomycetota; class Actinomycetes; order Geodermatophilales; family Geodermatophilaceae; genus Blastococcus; species Blastococcus sp. SYSU DS0828. The sequence goes on from NZ_JBJHAK010000007.1 coordinate 4,358, forward strand.
CGACCGCCTCGGCCACCGCACGCACTCCTGCCGGGCCGAGGGGAGCGGGCAGCCCGGCCTTCGTCGCCGTCGCGTAGGCGGGCCCGACGCCGAGGTAGTCGGCGCCCTGGGCCACCAGGAGGCGGGCGCGTTCCGGGTCCCGGGCCGTGCCGCCCAGCAGGTGCCCCGGGCCGGCCAGCCGGCGGACGACGTCGAGCGGCAGGTCGTCGGCGCCCAGGTGCGTGCCGTGGGCGCCGACGGCCAGCGCCAGGTCGACGCGGTCGTTGACCAGGCAGGTCGCCCCCGCGCCCGCGCAGACCTCCACCACCCGGCGGGCGAAGTCGTAGCGCTCCCGGTCGGAGGCGTCCTTGGACCGCACCTGGACCACCGGGGCGCCGGCGGCGACCGCGGCGGTCACCGCGTCGAGCGCCGCCCGGCCGACCCGGGCGTCGGTCAGGACGTGCAGGCCCCCGAGGGACGCGGTCACGCCGCCGCCCGGCGGTGCCGCAGCGCGCCCGGCAGGGCCACGGCCACGGTCAGCAACGCGGCCACGGCGAGGCTCACCAGCGAGGCCGACCAGCCGTTGGCCGGGTCGATGCCGAGGTCGGTCTGGCGCTCGGTCCACCACGTCGTCCAGGCCGCACCCGGACCGGCGAAGAAGGTCGGCAGCGTGAGCTGGTAGGCCACGAAGCCGGCCACCCAGGGGAGCAGGAGCAGCGGGCGGGCGCGCGCGGTGTCGGAGGTGTCCCACGCCCCCCGGGGCAGCAGGAAGTAGGCGACGACGAAGACCCCGATGAGCGGGACGAACACCGCGCCGATCAGGAAGAGGAACGGCTCGTACGCGGCGAGGTCGAAGGCCAGGGCGAGGGTGGTGGCCACGACGCCGACCGCCACGGCGAGCACGCGGCGGTCGAGCCGGGCCACCACGTTCTGGGCCGAGACCGCGGTCGAGTACACGTTGGCGAACGCCTCGTCGACCTCCACCACGAGCAGCACCAGGACGGCGACCAGACCCAGCGGGACGGCGAGCATCGCGTCGATGACGTCGAGCCCGCCGCGGCCGTAGGCGGCCAGCGCGATGACCCCGAGGCTGAACATGGCCACGGTGGCCAGGCCGTAGCCGGACGCCGTCCCGACGAAGGCGGTCCGGCCGCTGCGGACGTGCCGGGTGTAGTCGGCTGCCAGCGGGAACCACGAGATCGGCAGGGCGATGACGATGTCGGCCGCCGTCCAGAAGGACGTCGCCCCGCCCTCGGTCACCGGTGGCAGCGGCTCGGACAGGACCTGGACGAAGAGGTACGCGATCGCGGCGATCGCCGCCCAGACGGCGTAGCGCGCAAGCACCCGCACGACACCGAGCGGGCGCAGCGCCATCAGGGTGGCGAAGGCGCCCGCGGCGATCGCGAACGGCCAGCGCGGCGCGTCGAGGGCGCGCGCGGCGGCCTCGGAGATGATCAGGATCTCGAAGGCGGCCCAGCCGACGCACTGCACGAGGTTGAAGCCGGTGGGCAGGAACGAGGTCCGCCGGCCCAGCAGGCCGCGGAGCAGCACCATCGCCGGCACGCCCTCGCGGGCGCCGGCGGCGGCGCCCAGCCCCAGCAGCACCGACCCGATGACCGCGCCGACGACGATGGCCCCGATCGTGTGCCACAGCGGCCGGTCGGCGAGGACCACGAAGGTGGCTGCCACGGGCAGCAGCAGGCTGATGCCCAGGCTGGCCCAGAGGCCGGCGGTCTCCCGCAGGCCCAGGGTCCTGGGCGGCGGCTCGGACAGGGTGAGGGGCGCATCTCCCCCGCGGGTGGCTGCGCCGACGGTTCCGGACGTGCTCATGATCGCTCCCTACGCCGGCATTACCCGGTCAGGTTCCAGCGGTCGGCGGCGCGGCAGCCGCCCTCTCAGCCCGGTCGATCCGAGCTCCCGCACCACGGCCTCGGCCGTGACACCGCCACCCTAGGCCGTCTCGTACAGTCGGCGCCCGTGCCGGTCGACGAGCTGCCAGTCCGCCATGCCGAGGCCTTCGCGGACGCCACCCGCCATCCCTTCCTCGCCGCCGTGCGGGACGGCACGATCGCGCCGTCGGCCTTCGACACCTGGCTGGTGCAGGACGCGCGGTTCGTCGCCGACCTCCTCCGCTTCCAGGCGCGGCTGCTGGCCCGGGCGCCCCGGCCGGCCCAGGAGGTGCTCGCCCGCGGAGCCCTGGCCCTGGTCCAGGAGCTGGACTGGTTCGAGGAGCGGGCGGCGGCCCGGGGACTGGACCTCTCCGCGCCCGCGCTGCCGGCGACGACCGCCTATGCGGAGCTGCTCGAGCGGCTGGACGGCGCCGATGTCCCGGCCGCGCTGACCGCGCTGTGGACCATCGAGCGCACCTACCTCGACGCCTGGTCGGCCGCGCTCCCGGGTGCACCGGCCTACCGGGAGTTCGTGGAGCACTGGACGGCGCCGGAGTTCGGCGGGTACGTGGCGGACCTCGCCGCGGCGGTGGACGCGGTCGGCGGAGGCGACGAGCGCGTCTTCCTCGAGGTGGTCACCGCAGAGGTCGCGTTCTGGGACATGGCGGTGGCGACGGGATGAGCCTGGCCCGTGAGCTCTGGACCGACGAGGCCGGCCTCGCCGCCGCGGCGCTGTCGCACCCGTTCGTGCAGGGGATCGCCGACGGCACGCTGCCGCGGGACCGGTTCGCCGGCTACGTGGCCCAGGACGCGTTCTTCCTGGAGGCGTTCGCCCGGGCCTACGCGCTGGGCGTCGCGCACAGCCCCGACCGCGCCACCCTCGACGTCTTCGCCGACCTGCTGGCCGGGGTCCGTGAGGAGCTGGGGCTGCACGCGTCCTACGCGCAGCGCTGGGGCATCGACCTGACCGCCGTCCGGCCGGGGCCGGCGACGTCGGCCTACACCGACTTCCTGCTGGCCACGGCCTCGCTGGGCGGCGTGGCGCTCACCTGCGCGGCGATGACCCCGTGCATGCGCCTCTACGCCCATCTCGGGCAGTCGCTGGCCGACCGCGCGTCGGGCCCGTACGAGGAGTGGGTGCGCACCTACGCCGACCCGGGCTTCGAGGAGCTCGCCGCCACGCTCGAGCGGCTGCTCGACGCCGTCGCCGTCGACACCCCGGCACTGCGGGCGGCCTACTCCCGGGCGATGCAGCTGGAGATCGGCTTCTTCGACGCCGCCTGGCGCGGCGTCTGACCGGTGCGGCCGGGTGCGCCGCCCGATCGGGAGGTGCCTGCTGATTCAGCCGAGCAGGCCGACCAGCAGGTGGGCGTTGAGCCCGATGATCAGGACCGCGATGACGCTGCCGGCCACGGTGGTGGTCCGGCGGTTCACCCAGCCGCCCATCAGGTCGCGGCGGCTGGTGAGCCACAGCAGCGGCACCAGGGCGAACGGGATGCCGAAGGACAGCACCACCTGCGACCACACCAGCGCGGTGGTGGGGTCCCCGCCCAGCACCAGTACGGCCAGCGCCGGGGCCAGGGTGATCAGCCGGCGGGTGAGCACCGGGATGTGCCGCTTGAGGAACCCGGCCATGACCACCTGGCCGGCGTGCGTGCCCACCGAGGAGGAGGCGAACCCCGAGGCCAGCAGCGCGAGGGCGAAGGCGAGCGCGGCGCCGGTGCCGAGCTGGTCACCGAGCCCGGCGTGCACGCCCTCGAGGCTGTCGACGCCGCTGTCGCTGGTGAACAGCTGCGCGGCGATGACCAGCATCGCGGCGTTGACCAGCCCGGCCAGGCCCATGGCGACGACGATGTCGATCCGCTGAGCCCGCAGCAGCCGGCGGCGCCCCTCGTGCGTGCGGCCGGCGGTGACCGCGTCGCCGTAGCGGCCGGGGGTGAGCGCGGAGTGCACGTAGATCACGTGCGGCATGACCGTGGCCCCGAGGATGCCGGTGGCCAGCACCACGCTCTCCGCGCCGTCGAAGGAGGGCACCATGCCCCCGGCCAGCCCGCCCGGGTCGACGCCGGAGCCGAGGAGGGTGTAGCCGAACCCGATGCCGATGACCAGCAGCAGCCCCGCGATGACCCGTTCGAACGGGCGGTACCCGCGGGACTGCGCCGCCAGCAGGACGAAGGCGACGACGGCGGTGATGACGCCGCCGATCGGCAGCGGGACCCCGAAGAGCAGGTACAGCGCCACGGCGCCGCCGACGATCTCGGCCAGGTCGGTGGCGATCGCCACCGCCTCGGCCTGCAGCCACAGCCCCCGGGTCACGGGCTTGGGCAGCGTCTCGCGGCACAGCGTCGCCAGGTCGCGGCCGGTGGCCAGCCCGAGCTTCGCGGTCAGCGACTGGATCAGCATCGCCATGAGGTTGGCCGCGACGATGACCCACAGCAGCGTGTACCCGAACGCGGCGCCGCCGGCGAAGTTCGTGGCGAAGTTGCCCGGGTCGACGTAGGCGACGGCGGCGACGAAGGCCGGACCGAGCATCGACCACAACCGGCGGCGGCCCGGCTCGGCCAGCGGGGGGCGGTGCGCGGGGGCGCGCAGCGTCGTCGGCAGGACGGCGGCCTCGGTCTTCGACAGGTACACGGCGGTCCTCGCAGGCGGTCTCCGGGTGGGTGGTCGCTCGCTCCCTGCCCGCGCCGCGTGTCACGCCGGGGCCGACCCGTGGCCCCCCGGGGCCAAGGTCAGGCTTGCCTGCCCCGCCCGGTCCGGCGGGCCCGCTCGACCAGCGCGTCGATGCGCGCGGCGTGCGCGCCGCGCCAGTACACCCGCCCGCACACCGGGCACCGGGCGAAGGCGTCGTAGGTGCGGCGGGTGCCGGGCTCCAGCTCCGCCGCCACCTCGTCCTTCGGCACCGGGTGGACGGCGGCCCCGCAAGCGGTGCAGCGGGTGAGCGGCGCCAGCGGCAGAGAGAAGCGGTCGAGCACGTCGTCGAGCTGCTCGCCGGGCCGGCTCCCGCGGACGAGCGCGCCCTGCGGCAGGGCGCGCCGCATGAGCAGCCGCCGGTCCTGCGTGAGCAGCACCCGGCCCTCGGCGGCCGCCCGGGCGACCAGCGCGGCGTCGTCGGCGTCGTTCGACCAGGCGGCGTCGGCCCCGAGCAGCCGCAGCTGCCGCGCGAGGGCGCCCAGCCCGACGTCGAGGAGGAACCCACCGAGCGGGACGGCGACCGGCCGCGGCGCCGGGTCCACCTCGAGCACGGTACCGGGGGCGGTCCGGTCGGCGGGCGTCGCCGGTGCGCCGTCCGCCCGGATCGTCCCCACTTCGGTCAGCGGGATCCCGGCGGCCTGCACCAGGTGCCCGGCCGTCGCGTCGGGGTCGAAGGGCAGCCGGCGTTCGCCCGCTCCCCGGTACCGCGGGGCGAGCAGCCACCGCAGGTCCGGGGCCGGCCGCACGCGCACCTCCATGGCGACGGGCTACCCCGGCCGGACGGCCGCCGACACGCGCCAGGCGTGCGCGGGCCTCTTCCTGGGCACGGAGGTGGCCGTCCGCCGATCCACCCGTGGAGGTCCTGTGTCCGAAGCAACCGCCCGTCCCCTCGCCCTCGTGACCGGTGCGTCCAGCGGCATCGGGCTGGAGCTGGCCAAGCAGTTCGCCGAGCACGGCTTCGATCTGGTGGTCGTCGCCGAGGACGCCGAGCTCGACGCCGCGGCCCAGCAGCTGCGCCAGCGCGGCGCCGCCGTCTCGCCCGTCCGGGCCGACCTCACGGTGCGCGCGGAGGTCGAGAAGGTCGTCGCGGCCGTGCGCGCGGCAGGCCGGCCGCTGGCCGCCGCCGCGCTGAACGCCGGCGTCGGGATCGGGGGTCGCTTCGCCGAGACCGATCTGGAGGCCGAGATCGGGATGGTGGAGCTGAACTGCGTGTCGACGCTGCACCTCGCCAAGCGGGTGGTGCAGGACATGGTGGTCCAGGGGGAGGGGCGGATCCTCTTCACCTCCTCGGTCGCCTCGCAGGCGCCCGAGCCGTTCCAGACCGTCTACTCCGCGACGAAGGCGTTCGTGCAGTTCCTCGCGCTGGGCATCCGCGAGGAGCTGACCGACACCGGCGTCACCGTCACCGCCCTGCTGCCCGGGCCGACCGACACGGAGTTCTTCGACCGGGCCGACGCCACCGACACCAGGCTGGGTGCCAGCGACAGCAAGGACGACCCCGCCCAGGTCGCCCGGCAGGGCTTCGAGGGTCTGATGAAGGGCGAGGCGTCGGTGTTCGCCGGCTCGGTGAGCAGCAAGCTGATGGGGCGGCTCTCGGCGCTCATGCCGGACGCGCTCGCCGGCAGGTCCCACAAGCCGATGACCCGGCCAGGGTCCGCCGAGTAGCCCGGGGGGCGGGGGCCTCCGGCGCGGTGCCGGCGATCAGCACCCGCAGCTGCCCCCCGGCGCCGGGGCGGTCAGCGGATCGACCGTCGGCCGGTGCACGCCCTCGTCGGTGACCACCGGTAGGCCCTCCCGCGCCCAGTACTCGAACCCGCCGATCATCTCGCGCACCCGGTAGCCGAGCAGGGCGAGCCGGAGCGCCGCACGGGTGACGCCGTTGCAACCCGGACCCCAGCAGTAGGTGACGACCGGGACCGCGGGGTCCAGCTCCGCGGCCGCCCGGTCGGGGATCTCGGCGCCCGGCAGGTGCACGGCGCCGGGCACGTGCCCCTGGTCCCACGCCTGCGTGCTGCGGCTGTCGAGCAGGACGAACCCCGGCGCCCCCGACTCGAGTGCGGCGTGCACGTCGCTGACGTCGGTCTCCACGGCCAGCCGCCGGGCGAAGTGGGCGGCGGCCACGGCCGGTTCGGTGCTCCAGTCCATCACCGGGCCGACGCTAGGGGTGCCGCCCGCCGCCGACGAGGCCCGCTCCTGCCGACCATCGCAGCGGATCTGCCGTCCTCAGAGCGGCACGGCGAGCCCGTCCGGCGCCGGCCGTGCCAGCGCGGCCGCGACGTCCGGCCGCATCGGCGCCAGCCCCGCCCCGGCCAGGACGACGTCACGCGCGAACGCGTGCCAGCGGTGCGCCGAGCGCAGCATGCTGTGGCCGCCGGTGATGGTGAACCGGGCCACCCGCGCGCCCGCGCGCTGGGCCCGGACCGCGAAATCGGTGGAGAGCTGCGCGGGCACCCACCGGTCGCCCCGGCCGTGCAGGATCGCGACGGTGCGGTCGCGCAGGTGGCCGACGGGCTCGCCGGGAGGCGTCCACGGCGCGAGGGCGCAGACCGCCGCGACGCCGTCGTGCCCCCCGGCGCGCAGCACGGCCCGCCCGCCCATCGAGTGCCCGACCAGCACGACCGGCAGCTCTCCGTGCTCGGCACGGATCCGGTCCAGCGTCCAGCGCACGTCGGCGTAGGCGTCCGCGGCGGCGCCGTTCCAGCCGGCCACCCGGTAGCGCAGCAGGCAGGTGGTGAGCCCCCGCTCCGCGCCGGCGGAGGAGACGAACTGTTCGATCGCCCGCATGCGCACCAGCGAGAGCGCCCGCTCCTTGGGGGGCTCCACGCTGGCCACCGTCCCGCCGTGGCAGAACAGCGCGACGGCGCGGGGTCGGCCGGTCGCCGGGCGGGTCTCCAGGACCGGTCCGGTCACGCCCGGCGGGACCGGCGGCCGCCGCGGAGGCTCGCCCGGGCCCGGTCGCCCAGGTCACCGGCCTTGAGCAGGCCGTTGCTGAGGGACGAGGGCCCGCGGCGCCGCTCGAGGGCGTGCCCGAGCCGGCGCAGCACGCCGGTGGCCAGCGGGACCAGGATGGTCAGGATCAGCCACATGCGCAGCCGGCGGGTGAAGAAGAGCCACATGCGGTGCACTCTGCCCCGCCGTGGTCCCGGGGAACCGCCGGGTCAGTCGGCCAGCTTGACGATCATCTTCCCGGTGTTCCCCCCGCGGAGGAGGTCGAGGAAGGTGTCCACCGCGTCGTCCAGCCCCTCGCGGACGGTCTCGCGGACGACGAGCTTCCCGGACGTGAGCAGGTCGCCCACCTTCTCGCTGAACTCCGGGGCGAGATCGGCGTGGTCGCCGACGATGAACCCGCGCAGGCTCAGCTTCTTGGTGACCATCATGAACATGTTGCGCGGACCCGGGGCCGGCTCGGTGGCGTTGTAGCCGGAGATCGCCCCGCACAGCGCGGCCCGGCCGTGCTCGTTGAACGCGCCGATGGCCGCCTCCAGGTGCTCGCCGCCGACGTTGTCGAAGAAGACGTCGATGCCGTCGGGCGCGGCGGCCGCGAGCAGCTCCGCGACCGGGCCGTCGTGGTAGTCGAACGCGGCGGTGAACCCCAGCTCCCCGGTCAGCCAGCGCACCTTCTCCGGCGTCCCCGCGCTGCCGACGACCGCCGAGGCGCCGTGGAGACGGGCGAACTGGCCGACGAGGCTGCCGACCGCGCCCGCGGCGCCGGAGACGAACACGGCGTCGCCCTCCCGGAACTCCGCCAGCCGGAACAGCCCCGCCCAGGCGGTGAGGCCCGGCATGCCGAGCACGCCCAGGTGGTAGCTGGGCGGGATGCCCGGCAGCTCGGGCAGCACGCGGACGTGCGCGGCGTCGAGCACCGCGACGTCCCGCCAGGCGGCGTCGGCGAGCACCAGGGCGCCCTCGGCGACGTCGGGGGAGCGGGACTCCACCACCCGGCCGACCGCACCGCCGCGCATCGTCTCGCCGATCTCCCAGCGGGCCGCGTACGACTTCCCGGGGTTCATCCGGCCACGCATGTACGGGTCGACGCTCATCACCAGCATCCGGACGACGATCTGGCCGTCGGCCGGGTCGGGTCGCTCCAGCTCGACCAGGCGGAAGTCGTCGGGGGTCGGCTCGCCGTGCGGCCGGGCCGCCAGCTGCCATTCGCGGGTCCGGATGGGCATGCGGCCATCCTGCCGGGCGGAGCGCGCGTGCGCCGGGTGCGACGAACTCGTGGTGATCAGCGCGTGATGGCCACGAGTTCGTCCCATTCGCGTGGCCCCGGGCGGTCAGGCCGAGCGGCCGTCGCGCTCCCCGGTCCTCGGCTGCGGCTGCTCGGCCGGTGCCGTGCGCCGGGCCCGCTGCCCCCGGGCCACCTCGGTCGCCAGCGCGTCGAGGGGCTGGGCGAACGCCGCCAGCGGGTCGGCCAGGGCCACGAGCCAGGCCTGGGCCGCCGCCAGGCCGGACGGGTCGAGGGCGTAGAGCCGGCGGGTGCCCTCGGCGCGCACCGTGACCAGGCCCGCCTCCCGCAGCACCCGCAGGTGCTGGGACACCGCGGGCTGCGAGATCGGTGCGGTGCCCTGCAGCGCGGCGACGACGGCCCCCGCCGGCTGCTCGCCGGTGGAGAGCAGCTCCAGGATCTGCCGGCGGGTGCGATCGCCCAGCGCCTCGAAGGTCCCGTTCACTCAGCTCCCGGCAGCATCCTCGGACGGCGGGGTCGTGTAGAACGCCACCGTACGGTCGGCCGCCTCGCGCGCGACGGTGGGGTCGTCCCCGTCCGCGGCCGCTGCGTCGCCCCAGCCGGAGGCGGCCCGGCGGACGAACTCGACCCCCTCCGGCGTCAGCCCGAACGTGGCCGTGAGCTGCGGGTCGACGGGGGCACCGCTCTCCAGGTGCAGCCCGAGGCCCATGAGCGCCAGGTCCCAGCCCACGCCGACCGCGCCCGGCCCGAACTGCGCCCAGAACTCGGGGTCGACCGGCGCCTCGTGCCTGAGCTCCAGGGCGGTCCCGCCGTCCGAAGGCGTGAGGTCCACCTGCAGCCAGGAGACCATCCCGCCGAACTCCCAGGTCACGGCGAAGGATTCGGGCTCCGAGCACCGCTCGACCACGCCGCCCGCGTTGCCCTCGAGCTGGTAGCGGCCGCCGGGGCGCAGGTCGCCGCTCACCGGCAGGAACCAGCGGGGGAGCCGCTCCGCGTCGGTGAGCGCGCCCCAGACCTCGGCCCGGTCGGCGCGGTAGGTGCGCGTTGCGACGGCGATGCGCGTCGGGGCCCCGTCCCGGGAGGCGGTGCGGACCTCGCGCGTGACCAGCCCGGCCGTGGCGACCGGATCGATGGTGGTCATGCCCTGCTCCCTCCATAAGTCAAATCTTATGGAAGGACGGTAGCGTCGGGGTCCGTCCAGGACAAGCCCCCTGGCGGCGGCCCGCGGAACGCGCTCCACGCCGGGATCGGTGTTGCACGACCGACCTAGAGTGGGGGCATGCTCTTCTCCCGGTCCAAGACCCAGCCGGTGTCGCCCGAGGACGCCCTGCCGGGCCGCCCCGACCCGCTGCCGCACGTGCCCGAGGTGCACGCCGTCAACGGCAACCGCATCCAGCCGCCGTTCCCCGAGGGCATGCAGACCGCCGTCTTCGGCGCGGGCTGCTTCTGGGGCGTGGAGAAGGTCTTCTGGGAGCTGCCCGGTGTCTACTCGACCGCGGCCGGCTACGCGGGCGGGCACACGCCGAACCCGACCTACGACGAGGTCTGCTCGGCCCGCACGGGGCACACCGAGGTGGTCCTCGTCGTCTTCGACCCCGCCGTGACCTCCTACGAGCAGCTGCTGAAGGCGTTCTGGGAGGACCACGACCCGACGCAGGGCATGCGGCAGGGCAACGACATCGGCACCCAGTACCGCTCGGCGATCTACTACGCCACCCCGGAGCAGGAGGCCGCCGCGCTGGCCACCCGCGACGCCTACCAGGAGCGGCTGAAGGCGGCCGGGTACGGCGAGATCACCACGGAGATCGCGCCGCTGGGGGAGTTCTACTACGCCGAGGACTACCACCAGCAGTACCTGTACAAGGTGCCCAACGGCTACTGCCCGGTGCACTCGACCGGCGTCTCCTGCCCGGTGGGCCTGGGCGTCGACAGCTCCGACAGCTGATCCGCCCCGGCGCCGGCTGCGTCCCGAGCCGGTAAGACTGAGGCATGGAGATCCTGCGGACGCCCGACGAGCGGTTCACCGGTCTGCCCGACTTCCCGTACGAGCCCCGCTACGTCGAGGTGGACGACGGCGGGGGCGGCCGGCTGCGGGTGGCCTACGTCGACGAGGGCCCGGCCGACGGCGAGACGGTGCTGCTCCTCCACGGGGAGCCGTCCTGGTCCTTCCTCTACCGCCGGATGATCCCGGTCCTCGTCGACGCCGGCCTGCGCGTCGTGGCGCCCGACCTGGTCGGTTTCGGCCGCTCGGACAAACCGGTCGACCGCGCGGCGTACACCTACGCCCGGCACGTGGAGTGGATGCGGCAGGCGCTGCTCGACGAGCTGGGGCTGCGCGACGTGACCCTCGTCGGCCAGGACTGGGGCGGGCTGATCGGGCTGCGGCTGGTCGCCGAGAACCCCGACCGGTTCGCCCGGGTCGTGGTGGCCAACACCGGCCTGCCCACCGGCGACCAGAAGATGAGCGAGGCGTTCCTGGCCTGGCAGCGGTTCTCCCAGGAGAGCCCGGAGTTCCAGATCGGCCGGATCGTCGGCAACGGCACCGTCGGCGGGCTCGCACCCGAGGTGGTCGCCGCCTACGACGCCCCGTTCCCGGACGACCGGTACACCGCCGGGGCCCGGCAGTTCCCCGCCCTGGTGCCGACCTCGCCGGACGACCCGGCGGCCGCGGCGAACCGGGCGGCCTGGGAGGTGCTCTCGCGCTGGGAGAAGCCGTTCCTCACGGCGTTCTCCGACGGCGACCCGATCACCGGCGGGGGCGAGCGGGTGTTCCAGAAGCTGGTGCCCGGTGCCCAGGGCATGCCGCACACCAGGCTGGCCGGCGGCGGGCACTTCCTGCAGGAGGACGTCGGCCCCGAGCTCGCCCGGGTGGTGGTGGACCTCGTCGCCGCCACGCCCCGTTCCTGAGCCCGCCGTGGAACCCACCGCCGACGAGGTGCTCGCCGCGCTGCGGCGCGAACCGGACGTCGAGGCCCCCGACCTGGTCGCCGTCGACGCGACCGACCGGCTGCTGCTGGACCTGGCGGCCGAGCTGGTCCCCGGCTGCGCGGCCGGCGAGGTCGCGGTCGTCGACGACTCCTACGGCGCGCTCGCCCTGGGGCTGGCCGCCCGGCACGGCCTCGCCGGGGTGCGGGTCGGGCAGGACCTGCTGGTGGGGGAGCGGGCGCTGGCCGCCAATGCCGAGCGGGTGGGCCTGGCCGGGCGGTACCGCGTGCTGCCGCTGGGCCCGGAGCTGGCCGCCGGGGCCCGGCTGGTGCTCGTCAAGGCGCCCAAGGCGCTGGACGCGCTGCGCGAGATCGCCGAGGTGGTCGCCGCCTCCGCGGCGCCGGACGTCACGGTCCTGGTGGGCGGCCGGGTGAAGCACATGACGCACGCGATGAACGACGTCCTCGGTGCGTCGTTCGGCGAGGTGTCGGCGACGCTGGCCCGGCAGAAGTCCAGGGTGCTGGTGGCCCGCGGACCGCGGCCGGGACGGTCGTCCTTCCCCCGCCGCCAGGAGCACCCCGACCTCGACCTGACGGTCTGCGCCCACGGCGCCGCGTTCGCCGGCACGAGGATCGACGTCGGGACCCGGGCGCTGCTCCGGTCGCTGCCGGAGATGGCCCCCGACGCCCGGACGGCCGTGGACCTCGGCTGCGGTACCGGCGTCCTCGCCACGCTGCTCGCCCGGAGCCGACCGGGGCTGCGGGTGCTGGCCGTGGACCAGTCCGCCGCGGCCGTCGCCTCGGCCGCGGCGACCGCCGCCGCCAACGGGGTGGCCGACCGCGTGGAGGTGCGCCGGGACGACGCCGCCGCGACCGTGCCCGACCGCAGCGTCGACCTCGTGGTCTGCAACCCGCCGTTCCACGTCGGCGCGGCGGTCGTCACGACGGCCGCCGACCGGCTGTTCGTGGCGGCGGCCCGGGTGCTGCGCCCCGGCGGTGAGCTCTGGACCGTCTACAACTCGGCGCTGCGGTACCGGCCGGCGCTGAACCGGGTGGTGGGGCCGACGCGGGTGGCCGGTCAGGACCCCAGGTTCACGGTCACCGTCTCCACCCGCCGCTGAGGCGGCAGGGGCGGGTGGTGAGCCAGGTCACCGATTGGTGTCGATCCACCCGCTCGGGTTGACCCCGGGCCGCGGATCCCGAGTACGGGGGCGAGGGATCCGACCGAAGGAGCATCCATGACCGGGCGACTGCGCGGTGTGAAGGTGAGCACCCGTCTGATGACGCTGGTGCTCGTGGCGGTCATCGGGATGGCGACCATCGCCGTGATCGGGGCGCTGCAGGTGCGCTCGACGATCGAGGAGGAGCAGCGCACCCAGGCCCGCGTGGCCGTCGAGGCCGCACTGGGCGTCATCACCCACTACGGCGAGCAGGAGGTGGCCGGCGAGCTGACCCGGGCGGAGGCGCAGGCGGCGGCGACCGCCGCGATCCGCGGGCTCCGGTACTCCGGCGAGGAGTACTTCTGGATCAACGACATGACCCCGCGCATGGTCATGCACCCGATCAAGCCCGAGCTCGACGGGCAGGACCTCTCGGCCAACGAGGACCCCGACGGCAAGAAGCTCTTCGTCGAGTTCGTGGAGGTGGTCGAGGCCGAGGGCAGCGGCTTCGTCGACTACCTGTGGCCCAAGCCCGGCGAGGAGGAGCCGCAGCCCAAGATCTCCTTCGTGACCGGGTACGAGCCGTGGGGCTGGGTGGTCGGCTCGGGCATCTACGTCGCCGACCTCGACGGCGCCTTCCGGGAGGAGCTGGTCACGGTCGCGCTCTGGGCGGCGCCGCTCATCCTGCTCATCGTGGGGCTGTCGCTGGTCATCTCCCGCAGCATCAGCCGGCCGCTGCGCACCATGACCGAGGTGCTCTGCACCGGTGACCTCAAGCGCCGGCTCGACGAGGGTGCCGGCCGGACCGAGCTGGACCAGCTCGCCGGCGCGGTGAACACCACGCTGGGACGGGTCTCCGGCGTCGTGACCGAGGTCGGCCAGGCTTCGCAGCTGCTCGAGGAGGCCGCCCGCACGCTGTCGTCCACCAGCGAGTCGATCGCGGGTACGGCCGACCGCTCGCAGGGCCAGGCCCAGAGCGTCACCAGCGCGACCCGCGAGGTGAGCAGCGGGATCGAGGCGGTCGCCGCGGGAGCGGAGGAGATGGGTGCCTCGATCCGGGAGATCGCGCACAACGCCGCCGAGGCCGCCCGGATCGCCGGCAGCGCCGTCTCCGCGGCGGAGTCGACCTCGGCGACGATCGGCAAGCTGGGGGAGTCCTCGGCGGAGATCGGCAACGTGGTGAAGGTGATCACGAGCATCGCGGAGCAGACCAACCTGCTGGCGCTGAACGCCACCATCGAGGCTGCCCGCGCCGGTGAGGCCGGCAAGGGCTTCGCCGTGGTGGCGAACGAGGTGAAGGAGCTGGCGCAGGAGACGGCGAAGGCGACCGAGGACATCGCCAAGCGGGTCGAGGCCATCCAGACCGACACCGGCAGCGCCGTCCGGGCCATCGGCGACGTCACCACGATCATCGCGGAGATCAACGACTACCAGACGACGATCGCCTCGGCCGTCGAGGAGCAGACCGCCACCACGAACGAGATGAGCCGGGCGATCGGGGACGCCGCGGAGAGCGGCCGGTCGATCGCCGGGACCGTCGCCGAGGTCGCCCAGGGTGCGCAGGAGACCTCCGCCGGGGTGGTCGCCATGCAGGCGGCGGCCGGCGACCTCGTGCGCATGTCCGGCGAGCTGCGGAAGGTCGCCGGAGCCTTCCAGCAGTGACCTGACGCCGGCCGGTGGCGGTGGGGTGGACACCCCGCCGCCACCGGTGCGTCCGCCCCCGGGCCGCCCCAAGGGGTGAACGGGACCCACCCCGCCGCGCGCTGCCGGTGCCGCGTGGCCCAGGATGTCGCAGAATGCTCAACCAGCCGGCCGGAAGGCTCCGGCCCGAGGGCGCAGGGGGCTGCATGGCTCAGGTGAGGGACGGGGACGCCGCGGTGGCCGGCCCGGTCGCCTGCCACCCTGCGCCCGCGCAGCAGGTGCGCACCCACACCGCCGCGCTGGTCGGCTCGGACGCGGAGCTGCTCGCGGCCGTCCTGCCCTACCTGGACGAGGGCCTGCGCGACGACGACCTGGTCGTCCTCTGCTGCCCGCCGCAGACGGCGGCGCTGATCGGCGGGGGGCTGGGGGAGCGCGCCGGCGCCCTGGCAGCGGACCCCCGGGTGTCCCTGCTCGACACCTCCGTGCCCGATGCCGTCGCCGCCACCTGGGAACTGATGCGACGGGCGAGGGAGACCGGCTCGGGCCGGCTGCGCGTCGTCGGTCAGGTGCAGTTCGGCCCCACGCCGCGGAACTGGCGGGAAGGCCTGCGCTACGAGGCCGCCGTCAACATCCTGCTGGCCGCACGGCCGGTCTCGGCGCTGTGCCTGTTCGACCGCCGCGAGCTCCCGGCCGAGGTGCTGGCCGGCGCGGCCGCCACGCACCCCGAGCTGCTCACCGGCGGCCGGGTGGAGCGGAGCGGGGCGTTCGAGGAACCCGCCGACTACGTGCGCCGGCTGCCGCTCCCCCGGGAGCCGATGGAGGCCGGTGCGCCGGCGCTCGCGGTCGAGGACGCGCCGTCGCTGGCCTACCTCCGCCAGGAGCTCCGCACGGTGATCACGGCCCGGGTGCCCGACCGGGACCAGGCCGCGGACCTGCACCTGGCCGCCAGCGAGATCGCCTCCAACGCCTTCCGGCACGGGTCCCGACCGGTCTCCGCGTACGTGTGGGCCGACGGCGAGGGCCTGGTGTGCACGATCACCGACCAGGGCGCCGGCTTCGACCTGCCCTGGGCCGGGTTCCGCCCCGCGCACGGGGTCGACCTCGCCAACGGCGGGATGGGGCTGTGGCTGGCGCGCAAGCTGTGGGACCACGTGGACCTGCTCCCCGGTCCGTCCGGCTTCTCGGTCCGGCTCAGCAGCCGGCTGCGCTGATGCGCGGCGGCCTGGCTGCGCGGTCGGGGCCGTTACGGTGAGCGACGTGGAGGACGCCGTCGACCTGATCCTCGAGCAGTGGGCTCGGGAACGCCCGGATCTGGACTGCTCTCCGATGGGGATCATCGGGCGCATCACGCAGCTGCAGCGGGAGGTCCACCTCGCGCAGCGGGACACCTTCGCCCGGCACGGTCTCGACGCGCCGTCCTTCGACGTCCTGGCGGCGCTCCGGCGGGCGGGAGCGCCCTACCAGCTCACTCCCACCGCCCTGATGCGCACGGCGCTGGTCACCTCCGGGGCGATCACCCAGCGGCTGGACCGGCTGGAGGAGCGCGGCCTGATCACCCGTGAGCGCAGCGAGGCCGACGGGCGGGCCGTCGTGGTCACGCTCACCGACGCCGGCCGGGCGGCCCTGGACGCGGCCCTGCCCGACCACCTGGAGACCGAGCGGCGCCTGCTGGAGGCCCTGCCGTCGGGGGACCGGGAGCAGCTCGCGGCGCTGCTGCGCCGCCTGCTCGTGGGCCTGGGCCGGCTGCCGCAGCAGCCCTGACCCGTGGAGCGGGTTCAGCCGAGCACGGCGTCCGTCGCCGCCAGCAGGGCGCGCGAGTCCTTGCCCGACCGCTTCGCGGCGTACATCGCGGTGTCCGCCCGGTGCAGCAGCTCCTCGGCCGTGCAGCCGGCCACGCCCAGCGCGCCGCCGATGCTGGCGGTCACGGTGATCGTGCGGTCGCCGACCTCCACGGGGGCCCGGAGCGCCGCGAGCAGGCGGTCGGCGACCTCGCGCAGGCGGTCGCCGTCGGCGTCGTCGAGCAGGAGGGCGAACTCGTCGCCGCCCAGCCGCGCCACCACGTCGTCCCCCCGCACGTCGGCGGACAGCCGGGCGGCGACGGCCAGCAGGAGGTCGTCCCCGGCCGCGTGCCCCAGGGTGTCGTTCACGCTCTTGAAGTCGTCGACGTCGACGAAGAGCACCGCCGGGGCGGCGCCCGGGGCGGCGGCGGTGGTGGCCTGGGCCAGCCGTTCGTTGAAGGCGGTGCGGTTGAGCAGCCCGGTCAGCGGATCGGTGCGGGCCTGACGGCGCAGCTCGTCCTCGAAGAGCTTCCGGTCGGTGACCTCCCGGAAGTTCACGACCCAGCCCTCGATGCCGACGGCGTCCACGCGACCGCTGATCCGCATCTCGACCCACCGGGTCCCACCCGAGCTGTGCTGCACCCGGATGTCGGTGTCCACGACGCCGGAGTCCCCGCCTGACGAGCGGCCGGCCGCGGCGACGGCGGCCCGGAGGCGCGGCTGGTCGCGGGGGTCGGCCAGCGAGACGGCGTCGCGCCCGACGTAGTACGCCGGGGGACGACCGAGCAGCGACTGGACGGCCGGGCTCATGTAGGTGACCGACCCCGCGGCGTCGACGATGGCGATGACGTCGGCCGCGCTCTCCAGCAGGAGCTGCAGCCGGGCCTCGCTCGCGGTCAGCGCGAGCCGGGTGCGTTCCCGCTCCCGGCTGAGCGCGAGCAGCCGCCAGAGGGCGAGCCCGGTCAACAGCGCGCTCCCGCCGCCCAGGACGTAGCCGACCTCACCGTGGTCCGCGGTCCACAGGATCAGGACGGCGGGGCTGACCAGCAGGGCGGCGCCCACGGTGACGACCCGGCCGAAGGTGGTGTCCCCGTCGGTGGCGGGGCCGGGCCCCAGCGCGGTGACCGAGGGGTGCCGGCCGGCCAGGCAGAGCGCGGCGACGGGGAGCAGCGACAGCGGGTCCAGCACCCCCGACCCCCGCAGCGCGGAGCCGGTGAGGATGGCGCCGCCGTATGCCGCCACGGCCAGCGCGGCGGCGGCGAACAGCGCCGTCGTGGTGACCGTCCGGCCCCGGGTGAGGGCCAGCGGCACGCAGACGACGAGCAGGACGGCGGTGAGCACGGGGGTCCCGACGCTGACCTCGACCAGGTTCTCCCCCTGCCTGTGCGGGTCGCCCTGCACCGCGAGGAGGATGAGACCGGCCGCCAGCAGGAGGGTGAGGGTGTCGGTCCAGGAGGCCCAGTCCCGTCGCCGCCTGCCGCCGCGGACCACCCCCACCGCCCCGACGACGAGTGCCGCGTACGCGGCGACGTCGAGCGCGGATTCCAGCGGTGCGCTGACCCCCGGTGCGAGGCCGGCCTGCGCGGCGACGTCCGCCACGCAGCTCAGCGCGAAGAAGACGAGTCCGGCCGCCAGGCCGGACCAGGCGACGACGAGCGGGGTCCGGTGCCGCCGCAGCGCGGTCAGCACCCCGGCGGTCCCGAGGGCGTAGAGCGCGATCTCGGCGGCCGGACGCCACGGGCCGACCGGGACGAGCGCGACGACGAGGCCGATGCCCAGCACGAGCACCGCCGTGTGCAGCCATGCGGCACGGGCGGTCGGGGCGTCGGAACCGGTCACGCGAACCCATCGGCAGCGACGACGCGCTCCTTTGATCACCTCATCCCACCGGGGGAGGTGCCGGCGTCAGGGCAGCAGGGGGAGGTCCTCGGGGCGTAGGTCGGGTCGCACCCGGACGAAGCGCAGCGGGTGGCGGAACACCCCGGCCTGGAGGGCCGCGTCGGCGCTCACCTCGACGACGGTGGTCGGTTGCACGCGGGTCAGCGGCACGGCGAGACGGCCGCCGCCGAACCGCCCGGTGCCGATGCGCTCGGGCCACGGGTGGTCGGTGCCGGCCGGGCGCAGGACGCCGGCCAGCTCGACCGACTGCGCCGGTGTGAGCGGGCTGCTGCGGCCGACGACGACCAGCTCGCCGTCGCGGTAGCGGCCGGCCACCAGCTGACCGGGGCGCTCGAGGGAGCCGATGACGCCGCCGGCGAGCACCTCGGTGGTCTCCCAGCTCTTGACCTTCAGCCACTCGCGGCGTCCCGGCGCGTAACGGGTCGCCGCTCCCTTCACCACCAGCCCCTCGACGCCGGCCGGGCGGAAGTCGTCGGACCACTGCCGCGCCTCGACGGGGTCGGCGGTCACCGGCGAGAGCTGCAGCGGCGGGGCCCAGCCGCCGGCCAGCTGCTCGAGTGCGGCCCGGCGCTTGGTGAACGTCCGGCCGCGGAGGTCCTCCCCGCCGGCGGCGAGCAGGTCGAACGCGACGTAGGAGGCCGGTGCGGTCGCCACCTCCGCGGCGATGCGGCCGGCCGAGGTCACCAGGCGCCGCTGCAGCAGCCCGAAGTCCAGCCGGTCGCCGTGCCAGATGACGACCTCGCCGTCGACCACCGTGCCGGCGGGCACCTGGGCGAGGGCGGCGGCCGCCACGTCGGGGAACCGGTCGGTGAGCTCGCGCCCCTGCTTGGACCACAGCCGGGTCGAGCCGTGGTCGCGCACGATCACCAGCCGGTAGCCGTCCCACTTGGGCTCGTACCGGCAGCCGCCGGTCAGCGCCGTGGGGGGCGGGATGTCGCGCACCGGCTTGGCCAGCTCCACGGCGACCGGCCCGGCGAGCTCGGGCGGCAGCGCGGGCAGACCCGGGGCGGACAGGGGCACCCGGACAGCCTGCTGGCCGGCCGGGCGCCGCGCACGCCGGCAGCGGCAGGTCACACCCGTCCGAGGGCCGGTCGCCACGCTGCGGGGTCGGTGGGCTGCGCCGGCCCATCCCCTGCTCGTCGTCAGGTCAGCGGGCCGCCCCGTCCCAGCCCCAGGAGGGCGTAGGCCGCCAGCGAGGGGCCGTCGGTGAACCGGCCGTCCAGGATCATGGCGCGCAGCTCGTCCTCGGGCACGAACGCGCAGATCATGTCCGCCTCGGTCACCTCCCGAGCGGTGGCGCCGACCGTGAGGTCGGTGGCCAGCCAGACGTCGAACCGCTGGGTGGACAGGCCCGGCGCCAGGTCGAGGCGGCCCAGGTGGGTCAGGGACCCGGCCCGCAGGCCGGTCTCCTCGGCGAGCTCGGCCCGGGCCAGCTCGTCGGCCGTGCCCTGCGCGCCGTGGGACCAGGTGCCCTGCGGGAACTCCCAGGCGCGGCGGCCGACGGGGTGGCGGAACTGCTCCACGAGCCAGAAGCCGTCCCGCTCGGCGGGCAGCACCAGCGCGAAATCGGGCTTCTCCACCACGCCGTAGACGCCGGTGGAGCCGTCGGCCCGCTCCACGCTGTCCTCCCGCACCCGGATCCACGGGTTGCGGTACACCTCTCGGCTGCTCGTCGTCCGCATGGTGGCGAGCCTGGCAGATGCGTGGACCATGGACGGTGATGACCGAGCGGAAGCCCCCGGGGGTCTCGTTCGAGACCTGGGTGGAGACCCAGATCGCCCAGGCGCGCGAGCGCGGGGACTTCGACCGCCTGGGCGGTGCCGGCAAGCCGATCGCCGGCCTCGACCGGGAGCAGACGGCCTACGACTGGGCGGTGGCCAAGGCCCGGCGCGAAGGCGTCGAGACGGCGGCCATGCTGCCGCCCGGGCTGGCGTTGCGGCGGGAGCGCGACCAGCTGCCCGCCCGGGCCGCGCGGCTGACGACGGCGGCGGACGTGCGGGCGCTCGCGGAGGACTACAACGCCCGGGTGGAGGCATTCTGGCGCCGGCCGCAGGAGAGCCGCTGGTCGCCGGTGCCGGGCCTGGCCGACGTCGACGCGCTCGTGGCGTCCTGGGAGCGCGACCGGCCGCCGCCCGCGCCCGCCCCTGTGGAGCCCGCGCCACCGCCCCGTCGCCGCTGGTGGCGCCGCCCCTGACCCGCGCCGGTGCGGCCGGGCACGCCGGCGTTCGCCGCTGGCGTATCCCGCGTCGGAGGCGCCGGGCCCGGGTAGGGGCCGGGTACGCCGAGAGGAGGTCGAGATGACCGAAGTACCAGGGACCGACCGGGACGACGCCCGGGAGAACGTGCTCGAGGAGACCCCGGTCACGCCGGAGGGCGTCGAGCAGGACACCTCCACGGAGGGCGACGAGGGGCAGACCGGCGACCAGGCCAAGCCGGAGTCCGGGAGCACCGAGCCGCTGACCTGACCGGCTCCGCGCAGTGCCCCCGTCAGCAGGCTGGCGGGGGTGCTGCGCGGGTCCCTCTCCTGGCCGGTGCCGATCGGCGCCTCCTGGCCCTCGGGGCCCGGCCCCACGGGGTCAGCGTCGGCGCAGGCCGAGCAGTTGCAGCGCCGCGAACCCGGCGACGACCGCGGCCTGCAGGACGAGCCAGACGGCGCCGAGGGTGGTCGGGGACCACCACCCGGCGACGACGGCGACGACGCTGAGGGCGGCCCACAGCAGGTTGCCGCCGACGACGGCCTCCACGGCCGCGGTGCTGGGGCGGCGGCGTGCTGCGACGAGCCAGACGGCGGCGGCGTAGCCGAGCAGGAACACGCCGGCGCCGCGGAGGAGGCCGGCGGGCAGGCCCAGGGGGCCGTCCAGCAGCGGTGCGGCGAGCAGATACGCCGCGCCGTTCGCGGCGGTGACGACGGCGTCGATGCGGAGGGCCGGGCGGAGCAGGTCGCCGGCCCCCAGGGGCGAGGGGGCGGGGTGCATGGTGGTCATGCCGGCAACGGTGGCGGCGCGCAGGCCGCGGGTCGATTACCTCGGAGGTAAGCGACACGGGACACCGTCGTCGCTAGCGTCGGCGGCGTGACAGGTGGAGTCGTGCAGGGCCGCCACGTCGGTGAGCTGCTGCGCACGTGGCGGCAGCGCCGCCGGCTCAGCCAGCTCGACCTCGCCGGCGCGGCGGGGGTCTCCTCCCGGCACCTGAGCTTCGTCGAGACCGGCCGCGCCCGGCCCAGCCGCGACATGGTGCTGCACCTGGCCGAGCAGCTCGAGATCCCGCTCGGTGCTCGTAACGAGCTCCTGGCGGCGGCTGGCTTCGCCCCCGCCTACCGCCGTCGGGATCTCGCGGATCCCGACATGGGCACGGTCCGCGCCGCGATCGACCTCGTGCTGGCCGCGTACGAGCCGTTCCCCGCGGTCGTCGTCGACCGGTCCTGGTGCCTCGTGGCGGCCAACCGGGCCGTCGCCGCGCTCACCGGGGGCGCTGCCCCGCACCTGCTGGAGCCGCCGGTCAACGTGCTGCGACTGAGCCTGCACCCCGACGGCCTGGCTCCGCGGATCCTGAACCTGCCGCAGTGGCGGCGGCACGTCCTGCACCGGCTGGGCCGCGAGGCGCACCTGAGCGGTGACCCGGGGCTGGCCGCGCTGCACCGGGAGCTTCTCGCGCTGCCCGGAGGCAGCGACCGCAGCGTCCCCGACGGCATCGCCGTCCCGCTGCGCCTCCGGGTGGGTCCGGAGGTGCTCAGCTTCCTGAGCACCGTCACGACGTTCGGCACCGCCGTCGACCTCACCGCCGCCGAGCTCAGCATCGAGGCCTTCCTGCCCGCCGACAGCCGCACCGCCGGCGCGCTGGGTGCGGGGTAGGGCTCAGTCGGCCCGGTTCTCGTCCGCCTTCTCGGCGTCGAGCTCGCGGGTGGCCATGCCGCCGTGGCCGCCCTCGTCGTACTGGCCGGGCCGCAGGTTGTTCGGCTGGTCGTCGTCCTCGCGCGGTTCGGTCATGCCCGGAGCCTGCCCCACCGGCGAGGACCGCGCAGGCAAAGGAAGCTATGCATGCGGAATCGGTCGCCGAACCACATGCATAGCTTCCTTCGCCTGGGCCTCTAGAGGAGGTCGAACTCGTTGAACGCCGCGCCGCCGGAGAGGGTGGCGTAGCCCGGGCCGCGGTCGAAGAACGGCTCCTCGCCCGTGCGGGCGGCCCGCATCGACGCGCGCAGCTCCTCGGTGGCGGCCGGGTCCGCCGTGCCGTCCTCGAGGACGACCACGCCGTAGTCCGCCCGCGCGCCCTCGACCGACACTTTGCGCCAGGCGATGTCCCGCAGCACCTCGTCGACCGGGCGATCCAGCGGGTCCCCCCAGCCGCCGCCGCCGGTGGTCCGGATGCGCACCACCGTGCCGGCCTTGAGCGGCTCGGCGTCGGCCAGCGCATCGACCTCGTGCTCGTCGGGGCCGCCCGGGTCGACGGTGATCTGGAACGGCCGCCCGGCCTTGCCGCCCTTGACCCCCCAGCAGGCGAGGATCGAGCGGTCGGCGATCGACATGAAGTGCGCATCGCGTAGCACGCGGATGTGCTTCTCGTAGCCGCAGCCGCCGCGGTAGCGGCCCGGGCCACCCGAGTCCATCGCCAGGCCCAGCCGCTCCACCCGCAGCGGGAAGCGGCCCTCGGTGAACTCGGTGGGCAGGTTCCGGGAGTCCGGGACGACGTGGATCGTGTCCTCGCCGTCGGCGTAGTACCGCCCGCCCGAGCCGCCGCCCAGCACCTCCCGCATCAAGTACGGCTGCCCGTCGAAGTCCGTGCCGTAGACGCCGGTGTAGCGGATCGTCTCCTGGTCGGCCGGCATCCGGCCGCCGGTGGCCTTGGCCAGCACCCCGGCCAGGACGCCGAGCAGCCGCAGGATCACGAACGTCCGCGCGTTGGTGGGTGCGGGGAAGATCGGGGTGAGGAGCGTGCCCTTCTCCGGGAACCGCATCTCGATCAGCGGGACGACGCCCTCGTTGACGTCCAGCTGGGCCATGCGCTCGGGGCTCTCGGCCAGATTGCGCAGGATCGGCGCCAGCCACTTCTTGAGGAAGTTGCCGTCGGCGTAGTCACCGCAGTGGTTGATCGGACCCTTGGCCTGCGGGCCGGTGCCGGTGAAGTCGATGACCAGCGGGGTCTCCTTGGTGGAGTCCATGGTCAGCGTGATCCGCTGGCGGTGCAGCTGCGGCTCCTCGACGCCGTCGTGCTCGGCGTAGTCCTCCCACACGTAGGTGCCGTCGGGGATCTGGCTGAGGATCTCCCGCCGGTAGACCTCCGTGGAGCTGTCGAGAATCGCGTCGAACGAGGCCTCCACCGCCGGCACCCCGTACCGGTCGAACAGCTCGCCCAGGCGCCGGGCACCGGCCAGGCAGGCCGAGCACTCGGCGTCGAGGTCGGCGGCGAGCGAGTCGGGCATCCGCGAGTTGCGGGTCATGATCTTCAGCGCGCTCTCGTTGGGCACGCCGCGGTCCCACAGCTTGATCGGGGGGACCATCAGGCCCTCCTCGTACACGCTGGTCGCCGCGCTCGGCATGGACCCGGGCACCGCGCCGCCGATGTCGTCGTGGTGGCCGAACGCCTGGATGAAGGCGACGACGCGCTCGGCGCCGTCCACGTGCGCGAACACGGGCACCGTCACGCAGAGGTCGGGCAGGTGGCCGATCCCGCCCTCGGAGGCGTAGACGTCGTTGTGGAAGTAGACGTCCCCGGGGTTCATCGTCTCGATCGGGTAGTCGCGCACCACGGGGTGCACGAGCGCCGAGTACGAGCGGCCGGTGAGCTTGCGCAGGTTCCGGTCGTGGATGCCGGCCCGGAAGTCGTGCGCATCCCGGATCATCGGCGAGCGGGAGGTCCGGCCGATGGAGGTCTCGACCTCCTTCTCGATCGCGGCCAGCGTGCCGGCGACGATCTCGACGAGGACGGGGTCGGCGTCGACCTTCGTGGCGTTCAGGGGACCGGTGGGGAACGTCGTCACTGGTCCGACTCCTTCGTGAGGATCAGGTTGCCGTAGCTGTCCACGGTGGCGGTGAAGCCCGGGTGCACCGGGACGGTGGAGCCGAACTCCTCGACGATCGCCGGGCCGCTGACCACGTCACCGGGGGCGAGGTCGGGGCGGTTGTACGTGGGCGTCTCCACCCAGTCGTCGAAGAAGACGGGACGCGAACCCGTGACGGCCCGGTCCGTCCCGCCGTTCCCGGGCGCCAGCTCGACCAGGTCGGGCCGGCGGATCGGGCCGATGCCGCTCACGCGGAGGTTGACCCACTCCACGGCCTGGCGCGGGTCGTCGGCGAAGTCGTAGCCGTAGAGCTGGCGGTGTGCGGCGTGGAACGCCTCGGCGACCTGCTCGGTGGCCGCCGCGTCCAGCTCGCCCTCGGCGACCGGCACGCGCACCTCGAACGCCTGGCCGACGTAGCGCAGGTCCGCCGTCCGCTGCATGCGCTGGGCGTCGCGGGCGAAGCCCTCGCCGTCCAGCGCCTCCTGCGCCTGGGCCTCGAGGTCGGCGTAGACCGCGCGCACCCGGGCCAGGTCGAGGTCGACGTGCTTGCTGATCACGGTCTGCACGTAGTCGTTGCGGACGTCGACGGTGAGCAGGCCGAACGCGCTGACGTTGCCCGGGTTCGGCGGCACCAGCGTGCGCGGCAGGTTGAGGATGTCCATGAGCCGGCACGCCAGCAGGGAGCCGGAGCCGCCGAAGGTGGTCAGCGTGAAGTCGCGGACGTCGAGGCCCTTGGCGACCGTCACCTGGCGCAGCGCGTTGGCCTGGTTCCACGCGGAGATCTCCAGGATCCCGGTCGCGGTGCGCTCCAGGGAGAGGTCCAGTTTCGCGCCGAGCTGCTCCAGCCCGGCCCGCGCCGCGTCGACCGACAGCGGGATCTCCCCGCCCAGCAGGTGCGGGGGGATCCGGCCCAGGACGACGTGCGCGTCGGTCACGGTCGGCTGGTCGCCGCCGTTCGGGTAGCAGATCGGGCCGGGGTCGGCGCCGGCCGACTTCGGGCCCACCTTGAGCGTGCCCTCGGGCGAGAGCCAGGCGATCGAGCCGCCGCCGGCGCCGACGGTGACGACGTCGATCATCGGGATCTTGCTGGGGTAGTCGCCGACCGAGCCCTCGGTGGTGAGCGCGGGCTCGCCGTCGATGACCACGGTGACGTCGGTGGAGGTGCCGCCGCCGTCGCAGGTGAGCACCCGGTCGAACCCGGCGGTGCCCGCGATCAGCGCGGCACCGAGCGCGCCGGCGGCGGGGCCGGAGAGCATCGTGGTGATCGGCTGGTGCACGACCTCCGCGGCCGACAGCACGCCGCCGTTGCTCTTCATCACGTAGAACGGCACGCCGGGCGCGATCTCGTCGAGCCGGGTGCGGATGTTGGTGACGTAGGCGCCCACCTTGGGCTTGACGGCGGCGTCGACCAGCGTGGTCACCGACCGCTCGTACTCGCGGTACTCGCGCAGCACCTGGGAGCTGATGCTCACCACGGCGTCCGGGTGCTCCTCGCGGAGCACCTCGAGCATGCGGCGCTCGTGCGCGTCGTCCGCGTAGGCGTGCAGGAAGCAGACCCCGATCGTCGAGATGCCGGCCTCGCGGAAGAACCGGGCCGCGGCGCGGGCGTCGTCCTCGTCGAAGGGGCGCACCTCGGCGCCGGTGTGGTCCAGCCGCCCGCGGACGGTGCGCACCAGATCGGCCGGGACGATGCGGGGCGGCTTGACCCAGAAGTAGCTGTTGCCGTAGCCGTCGGGCACCGACTGACGGGCGATCTCCAGCACCGACTCGTAGCCCTCGGTGGTGATGAAGCCCAGCCGGTCGAGCTTGCCCTCGAGCAGCTGGTTGGTCGCGACCGTCGTCCCGTGGCTGACGGCGGTGACCGCCTCGCCGGTCAGCCCCATGAGGTCGAGGACCTTGCGGACACCGGTGAGGAAGCCCTCGGCCGGGTCGGCGGGGGTGGAAGGGGTCTTGGTGGTGGTCGTCCGACCGGTCTCCTCGTCCACGGCGACGACGTCGGTGAACGTCCCGCCGGTGTCGATGCCGATGCGGACCCGGCGCGTACTCATGGGATGAAACCTTAGCGCTGAGATATCCATGGGGGAAGCGGTTCGTGGATCCCACCGCAGGGAAAGCGGTTGCCTTAGCCTTCGGTGCGTGACCCAGGTCTCGATCGTCGTCGCCCCCGACAAGTTCAAGGGCAGCCTGACCGCCGCCGCGGCGGCGGACGCCATGGCTGCCGGCTGCCGGGACGCGCTACCGGACTGCCGGGTCGTCGCCGTCCCGGTGGCCGACGGTGGCGACGGGACCGTCGACGTCCTGCGCCGGGCCGGGGCGCGGCTGGTCCGCCGCAGGGTCACCGGCCCGGTGGGCGGAGAGGTCGACGCGGACCTGGCGATCATCGGCGACACGGTCTACGTCGAGACGGCGCAGGCGTGCGGGCTGCGGCACGTGCCGCAGCCCGGACCGGCCACCGCCCGCACGGCGACGACGTACGGCGTGGGGCAGCTGATCACCGCGGGCCTGGACCTGGGCTACCGCAGGTTCGTGCTGGGGCTCGGCGGCAGCGCGACCACCGACGGCGGGGCCGGCATGGCCGTCGCCCTCGGCGCCCGGATGCTCGACGCGTCCGGGCGGGAGCTCCCCCCGGGAGGGGCGGCGCTGGCGGAGCTGGGAACCGTGGACACCGCCGGGCTCGACCACCGCCTGCGCGAGGTGGACGCCGTGCTCGCCTGCGACGTGGACAACCCGCTCACCGGTCCGGCAGGCGCTGCCGCGGTGTTCGCACCGCAGAAGGGGGCCGACCCGGCGACCGTGGCCGAGCTCGATGCCGCCCTGGCCGTCTACGGGGACCGGCTGGCGGCGATGCGCGGCGGCGATCTCGCCGCCCGGCCCGGCGCCGGCGCCGCCGGGGGGCTGGGCGTCGGCGGGATGGCGTTCCTCGGGGCCCGGGCGGCGTCGGGCATCGACCTGCTGCTGGAGCTGCTCGACCTCCCGGCCGTCGTCCGCGGGGCAGACCTGGTGCTCATCGGCGAAGGGCACCTGGACGAGCAGAGCCTGGCCGGCAAGGCGCCGCTGGGGGTCGCCCGCCTGGCCCGGCAGCACGGGGCGGACGTGGTGGCGGTCGCGGGTCAGGTGAGCGCCCCGCCCGACCTGCTGCGGGTCGCCGGAATCCGGGCGGCGCACGCCCTGGCGGCCCGGGCGGAGGGCGTGGACGACGCGCTCCGCCGGGCGGCAGAGCTGCTGCGCGCCACCACCGCCGCCGCGGTGGCGGAGTGGGCGGCGTCCCGATCCGGTGCCGCGCAGGGCTGACGCACGCCGCGCGGACGACCGTTGACACCGGGAAAGCGCTTTACCTAGTGTGGCGCACGCCACAGAAAGCGATTTCCCGAGGGAGTCCCGCATGCGTCCGTTCCATCGCGCGGTGGTCGCCGGAGCCGCCGGAGCACTGCTCGTCACACTCCTCCCGACCGGCGCGGCCTTCGCGCGCGGCGGCGATCTGGGCCGGGAGGCGCTCGGCCCGCAGGACGGCTGGGCCGCGGCCGAGGGCGGCACGACGGGGGGCCGGGCCGCGAGCGCCGACCACGTCTTCCACGTCGACACCTGGGAGGAGTTCCGCGCGGCGCTCGGGGGCGACGCCGCACGCGGCGACACGACCCCGCGCATCGTCTACGTGCACGGGGTGCTCGACGCGAACCTGCGCACACCCGACGGCGCTGTCGACTGCGCCGCCTACGAGGTCGAGGGCTTCGACATGCAGGACTACATCGACGCCTACGCGCCGGAGGTGTGGGGGACCGAGACCGAGCCCGCCGGCCCGCTCGAGGACGCCCGGGCGGCGTCGGCAGCCGTGCAGAACGCCCAGATCCGCCAGTACGTCGGCTCGAACGTCACCATCGTGGGCGTCGGCCGGGACGCCGGGATCGTCGGGGCGGCGCTCACGGTCCGGGGCTCCGACAACGTGATCATCCGCAACCTGCGGCTGTCCGACGCCTACGACTGCTTCACCGCCTGGGACCCGACCGACGGCGACGCCGGGGCCTGGAACGCCGACTACGACAACCTGTGGATCGCCGAGTCCACCCACGTCTGGGTCGACCACAACACCTTCGACGACGGGCGCAACCCCCCGGAGTCGCTGCCCACCGTCCACGGCGCACGCTTCGAGGTGCACGACGGGCTGCTGGACATCACCAACGGCGCCGACCTGGTCACCGTCTCGTGGAACGAGTTCCTCGACCACGACAAGACCAACCTGATCGGCTCCTCGAACAGCCGGACCAGCGACCGCGGCACGCTCCGGGTCACCTTCCACCACAACCTCTGGCAGGACATCGGCCAGCGGGCACCGCGGGTGCGGTACGGCGACGTGCACGTCTACAACAACCTGTACGTCGTCACCAACCCCGAGTACTACAGCTACACGTGGGGGGTCGGGGTCGAGGCCGAGATCATCGCGGAGAACAACGCCTTCCTCCTGCACCCGGCGATCGACCGCGCCGACATCGTCGAGGACTGGCGCGGTGACCGGCTCACCGACGCCGGGCTCGCGGAGTCCGGCACCCTCGTCCGCGGGGGCGGGAACGGCCGGGTGAGCCTGGTCGAGGCCTACAACGCCGCCCACGACCCGGACATCCCGACCACGGTGAGCTGGACGCCGGCCTTCGTCGAGCGCCTCGACCCGACGTCCGCCGTGCCCGGGCTGGTGCGGGCCGGGGCCGGCAGCGGCGAGCTCCGCTGAGCGCCGTCCCGAGGTGAGGGCGCCGTCCCCCCGGCCATGCCGGGGGGACGGCGCCCTCGCGGGCTCCCGGGCGGTCAGC
This sequence comes from Blastococcus sp. SYSU DS0828, assembly GCF_054050975.1. Lineage (NCBI taxonomy): Bacteria > Bacillati > Actinomycetota > Actinomycetes > Geodermatophilales > Geodermatophilaceae > Blastococcus > Blastococcus sp. SYSU DS0828. The sequence goes on from NZ_JBJHAK010000007.1 coordinate 33,308, forward strand.
GCACGAGGACGTCGGGGCGCGGCAGCCCGAGCGCATCGGGCGTCTGCGGCCACACCCCGTCGGTGGTCAGCACCTCGAGGCCGTCGGGGCCCAGCAGCACCGTGTCCTCGGCCTTGACCCCGGGGGCCGACGGGTTCCAGGCGAACGCCTGGTGGAGGACCACCGGGACGCGGCTGCCGGGCGTGGCGACCGGGTCGCGCCCCCAGTAGCCCGTCGGCCCGCCCTGGTGGTGCCGGGTCCACTCGTCGGCGCGGAACCCGGCGGCGGCGTACGCGGCGATGCCGGCGGCCAGGGCGTCGCCCACCGTGCGGCCGGGGACCGTCGCGGCGAGGAAGGCCGTCTCGACCTCCCGGATGCGGGCGGCCGCGCCGGCGTCCTCCCGGCCCGGCCCGCCCAGGCGGACCCACCGGGTGGCGTTGGCGATCAGCCCGTGGCGCCGGGCGCAGACGACGAGCATCACCCGGTGGCCCAGCGGCCCGGCGGTGGGCAGCGCGTGGCGGAAGGGCAGCCGATCCTCCCCGGCGACCAGCACGACCACCGGATCGGCGCCCCGGGCGACGAGCTCGCCGGCGAGCAGCGCGGCCGCCTCCCGCTCGGGCATCCGCGGGTGCAGCCGCAACGCGGCCGTGGTGAGCGCCTCCGCGGCGTCCCGGCCCAGCGCCCGGTACCGCTCCCGCTCGGCCGGCAGCAGCGCCGCCCGGGCCGCCCGGAGCCCCTCGGCGGCCGCCGGCTCGTCCTCGTGCAGGACTCCCGGTGCGCCCGGCGCGAGCTCGGGCCCCAGCAGCGGGGCCCACCAGTCGGTCACCCGGACGTCGACCGCCGCGGGCAGCTCCTCGGCGCGGAGCCGGTCCACCTCGTTCCCGGGCACGATCACGGCGTCCCCGTCGGCGTCCACGACGACCGCGAGGACGCCGCGTTCCGCGGAGAGGCGGACGGCCGGCCGGGCGCCGTCGAGGTACCAGGCCAGCGCACCGACGCTGGTCAGCACGAGGCGCTCGCGCCCGGCGTCGCGGAGCAGGCGCAGGACCCGCTCGCGCTTGACGCCGCGATCGGCGGCCGACGGTGCGGCCGGGTCCGGGGACACGTCGCCTCAGCGCAGCCGGCGGGTGCTGTCGCGCAGCACCACCTCGGCGTGGACCTTCACGCTGCGCGGCTCGGCGTCCGGTTCGGCGTCGAGAGCGAGCTGGGCGGCCTGGACCCCCATCTCCTCCAGCGGGAGCCGCACCGAGGTGAGCGCCGGGACGACGTCGCGCAGGGTGGGGATGTCGTCGAAGCCGGCCAGCGAGACGTCACCGGGCACGTCGACCCCCGCTTTCCGCAGACCCGAGAGCGCACCGAGCGCCATCACGTCGTTGACGGCGAAGATGCAGCTGGCCCGGAGCCCGTCCTCTACCAGCCGGGTGACCATCTCCTCGCCGCCCTCGTGCGTGAAGGCCCCGTGCAGCACCTGCATGTTCCCGGGGGGAACCCCCTCGTCGGCCAGCCCGTCGCGGAACCCGGCGACCCGGTCGCGGGACGCCAGCAGGCCCGTCGGCCCGGCGAGCACGGCGAACTCCCGGTGCCCGAGGCGGCACAGCTCCCGGGCCAGCTTCCGCGCGCCGGCGCGGTTCTGCGGCACGACCGCGTGCGTTCCCAGCCGGTTCTGGCTGATGACCGCGGCGCGGCCACCGGCGGCCGTGTAGCCGTCGAGCTCCTTGGCCAGCCGTTCGTTGTGGGCCCGGTCCGTGGTGCGGCTGCCGCAGATGATCAGCGCGCGCGAGCGGTGCGAACGCATGGTGGCCACGAACTCCAGCTCGCGCTGGAGGTCGCTGTGCGTGCTGGCCAGCAGGACGACCAGCTCCCGCTCCTCGACGTGCCGCATGACACCCCGGGCGATGCTGGAGAAGTACGGGTCGAGGACGTCGTGGATGATCAGCCCGACGACGTTGCTCGCCCCGCGGGCCACGGCCTGCGCCTGTGCATTCGGCGTGTACTGCAGCTCGCGGGCGGCGGCCAGCACCCGTCCGCGGTGCGGCTCGCCCACCGAGCGGCTGCCGCTGAGCACCCGCGAGGCGGTGGCCAGCGAGACGCCGGCCTGGGCGGCGACCTCGGCGAGCAGGACCGGACCGGCCCGCCGGGCACCGTCGGGCCCGGCGGCGCCCGGACCCGGCTTGCGGCGGGCGGGTTCCTGCGGCGGGGTGGTCACGGCCCGTCCTCGGCGGCGGCGGTCAGCGCGCGGGTGATGCCGTCGGGCCCGGGCGTCCCGTCGGCGATCAGGGCGCGGAAGCTCCGGGTGGTCTCCTCGCCGGGGGCGAGCAGCACCGGCCGCTCGGCGGCCAGTTGCGAGCCCAGGCCCGGGTAGTCGGCGACCCGGACGAACCACGGGTCTGCCCGTGCCTGGTCATCGAGCCCGGCCAGCGCCACCGTCACAGGATCCGGACCGCCGGCGGAGTACGCCACCCAGGGCGCCACCGCGCCGTGCACGGCATCCTCCCCTTCGGCGTCCGCGGTGGTGACCCGCGCGTCCGGCGCGGTGGGCAGCCGCCAGAACAGCCCGCCGTACCCGGCCCCGGACCGTCCGTGGGTGGCCGGGCTGCCCAGCTGCAGCTGCGCACCCGTCGCGTTGCGCAGGCGGGTGGAGAGGTCGAGGGTCCACCCGCCCGGCAGGTCGGCCGCGCCTGCCCGGAGGGTGCGCTCCTCGGTGAGCAGGACCTCGCCGCGGGGCCCGCGCCACTCGAGGGTCTCGGTGAACCCCGTGGCGTCCCGGGAGCGCCAGCCGGTGTGCACCTGCCGGCCGTGGTCGGCCCGCCACGTGTACCCCTCCCCGGCCAGGTACGTCCGACCGCCCCAGATGTTGGCCCCCCCGACGTCCTGCAGGGTCACCGAGACGCCCAGGTGCCACCGGTGGTCCTCGGGCTGGGCGTCGGTCACCGGGCGGCCGGACAACGTGGTCACCGGGTGCAGGAACGGCCGGGGGGCCAGGACCGCCGGCAGGTCGGCGCCGTCGCAGTAGGTGGCGACGACGACGTCGCCGACCCGCAGCGTGGCGAGCGTCCTGCCCGCCGGCACCGGGTGCTCCGGGACGTGGCCCTGGTGGACTCCCTTGAGCGCCATCGTCAGGCTCCCGCCGCGCCGGTCGGCAGACCGGTGCGCGTGCCGGGCCGGGCCCACGGCGCGTCGAGCTCGGAGAACAGCCGCAGCTGCTCGGCGGCGTCGTCGACCAGTTGGTCGATCCCGGGCACGACCTGGTGGCGGGCCGGGCCCGCGCCCTCGCTCCGCCGGTGGTGGGCCGGGATCTCGATCGGGTCCGGCGCGCAGCGGACCGCCTCGACGATGCGCATGAAGGAGTGGGTCTGCGCCGGCGGCACGAGGAGCGGAACGCTGCGGTCGGCGATGTGCGCCAGCAGGTTCTCCAGCAGGTCGGTGCTCGGGTGCGTCGTCGTCTCGTCCACCTCGCCGGCCTGCAGCCGCACCGTGCCGGTCTTGTAGGACAGCGTGATCCGGCCGGCCGAGCCGTGGACCACCAGCTGGGGGTCGCGGGGGCGCTCGGCGGCCAGCGTGGCCGCGATGACGATGGTCACGCCGTCGGCGGTCCGCACCCGCAGGCAGGAGGTGTCGTCGGCCTCGATCGGGTTCGCCCGGTAGAGCTCCACCTCGATGGCGGCCAGCGAGCCGGGGCCGGTCGCCCCGGTGAGCGCCAGCGCGGTGGCGACGGCGTGGGCGAACGGGTTGGTCAGGGCGCCGTCCACCACCGGGACCCCGTCGACGGTGCGCCGGCCGGCCCAGGGGGCCCGGTCGTAGTAGGAGGCGTCCCGGACCCAGGCGCAGGCGCCGCCCACGCCCCGGAGCGAGCCGATCGCCCCCTCGGCCACGAGCGAGCGCACCCGCCCGATGGCCGCCGAGCCCAGGCTCTGGAAACCGACCTGGCAGGCCATGCCGGTCGCCTCGATGCCGGCGACCAGGCGCTCGAAGTCCGCCATGGTGGGCGCCGGCGGCTTCTCCAGCAGCACGTGGCTGCCGGCCCTGGCCGCGGTCAGCGACAGGTCCGTGTGGGTGTGGATCGGGGTGCAGATGATCGTGACGTCGGGGGCCACGCGGGTGAGCAGGTCATCCAGGGCCGGGGACACCGGCACGTCACCGGCCAGCTCGGCCAGCTCGTCGTCGAGCGGCCGGGGGTCGCAGATCCCGACCAGCCGGATCCCGCTGGAGGCGCTCAGGCGACGGAGGTTCTGCAGGTGCCAGCGCCCGTGGCCGTGGGCTCCGACGAGGACCACGCGGCCGGCCGGCCCGGACGTCTCCGACACCGTTCCCCCGTTCCACCCAGTGCGGTCGCCCGGTGGGCCGCAGCGCTGCCGAGCGTAGCGACGGTCACCTGCGCTGGAAAGGGGTTGCCGACGACGCGCCCCCATGGCTGCGGCCCCCCGGCTCCTTGTGGAGACAAATACGCAGGTCAGCGCGGTGCGGGAAGCGCGCGCGGTGATCTGCGCCGGATCGACCCATTGACATGGTTTCGGCGGTTCGTTAGAAAGCGCTTGCCACACTGTGACTCACCGCACAGCTCCTCGCGGGGGGTGCAGCCGCCGGCTCGTGGCGGAAGCAGGTCGTCGCGGAAGGCTCTAGAAAGCGCTTACCAAGTGTGATGCACTGCACTCCGTCCACCGGGCGAACCCGTCCGCCGAGCTCTGCAGAGAGGTGAGAGCCCGTGTCGTCCACGCTCGACGTCTCGTCGCGTGCACGCCCGCACGACGAGGCTCCCCCCGGGGGGCGCAACGCGTCGTCGCCCGGAAAGCGGCGGCGCAGCAGGCAGTCCGGCCGGCTGGTGCCCTACCTGTTCCTCGCACCGTGGTTCGCCGGCCTGCTGTTCATCACCGCCGGCCCCATCCTGGCGTCGGCCTACCTGTCCTTCACCGACTACAGCCTCATCGGCTCGCCGGAGTGGGTCGGGCTGGCCAACTTCGAGCGGATGTTCGACGACCCGCGCTTCTACCAGTCGCTCAAGGTCACGTTCACCTACGTCGTCGTCTCGGTGCCGCTGCAGCTGGCGTTCGCGCTGTTCCTGGCGATGATCCTCGACCGCGGCCTGCGCGGCCTCGCGCTGTACCGGTCCATCTACTACCTGCCGTCGCTGATCGGCGGGAGCGTCGCGATCGCCATCCTGTGGCGGCAGATCTTCGGCTCCGACGGCCTGCTCAACCAGGTGCTCCGGTTCGTCGGGTTCGACAACCCGCCCGGCTGGGTCTCCGACCCCGACTACGCCCTCGGCACGCTGATCGTCCTGAACGTCTGGACGTTCGGTGCCCCGATGGTCATCTTCCTGGCCGGCCTGCGGCAGATCCCGACGATGTACTACGAGGCGGCGTCCCTGGACGGCGCGGGGAAGGTCCGGCAGTTCTTCCAGGTCACCCTGCCGCTGCTCTCGCCGATCATCTTCTTCAACCTCGTGCTGCAGACGATCAACGCGTTCCAGACCTTCACGCAGGCGTTCATCGTCAGCGGCGGCACCGGTGGCCCGGCCGACTCGACGCTGTTCTACACGCTCTACCTCTACCAGCGCGGCTTCGGGAACTTCGACATGGGCTACGCGTCCGCGCTCGCCTGGTTCCTCCTGCTCATCGTCGGTGGGCTGACCGCGATCAACTTCCTCGCATCGAAGTACTGGGTGTTCTATGGCGACTGACCTGACCGTGGCCCCCCCTGTGGCTGCCACGGAGAAGCTGCCCGACCGTCGGAAGAAGCAGCGGCCGCGCTGGCTGGCGCACACCGTCCTCATCCTGGGCGCGCTGCTCATGCTCTACCCGCTGCTGTGGATGCTCTCGAGCTCGTTCAAGTTCACCGAGGACATCTTCAGCCAGACGGGGCTGATCCCCGAGCGCGTCACCGCGCAGAACTACCCCGAGGGCTGGACGGCGCTGCCCCGGGACTTCGGCCACTACATCTGGAACTCGCTGATCATCGTCGCCGGTTCGATCATCGGGAACCTGCTGGCCTGCTCCCTGGCGGCCTACGCGTTCGCCCGGCTCGACTTCCGGTTCAAGAAGGTCTGGTTCGCGATCATGCTCGGCACGATGATGCTGCCGATCCACGTGGTGATCGTCCCGCAGTACATCCTCTTCTCCGAGCTGGACTGGATCAACACGTTCTGGCCGTTGATCGTGCCGAAGCTGCTGGCCACCGACGGATTCTTCATCTTCCTGATGGTGCAGTTCATCCGGGGCATCCCGACCGAGCTGGACGAGGCCGCGCGGATCGACGGCTGCGGCCACTGGGCGATCTTCTGGCGGATCGTGATCCCGCTGTCGGTGCCGGCCCTGGCGACCACGGCGATCTTCACCTTCATCTGGACCTGGAACGACTTCTTCAGCCAGCTGATCTTCCTGACCGACCCCGAGATGTACACGGTCCCGGTCGCCCTGCGGACGTTCGTCGACGCGACGAGCCAGACGCCGTGGGGCCCTGTCTTCGCCATGTCGATCGTCGCCCTGGCGCCGGTCTTCGGCTTCTTCCTCGCGGGCCAGCGCTATCTCGTCCGAGGCATCGCCACCACGGGGCTCAAGTGACACCCCCCAGCACACGTGACAGCACTTACAAGGAGGTAAGGAACGTGCACACGATCCAGAGATTCGGGATGCGGGCGTCCTGGCCCACCCGCCTCGGCGTGACCGGCGGCGTCCTCGGGCTGCTGCTGACCACCGCTGCGTGCGGTGGCGACGGCGGCGGCGCGGCCGCTGACGGCGGCACCACCCGCGAGGACGGGCCGGTCACGATGCGGATGTCGTGGTGGGGGAGCGACACCCGGCACGCCGCCACGCAGGAGCTGATCGACCTCTACGAGTCGCAGAACGAAGGCGTCACCATCGAGGGCGACTTCACCGGGTTCGCCGACTACTGGGACAGGCTGGCCACCAACACCGCCGGCGGCCAGGCGCCCTGCGTCATGCAGCAGGACACCCGGTACGTGCGTGAGTACGCCGACCGCAACGCACTGCTGGACCTGACGCCGTACATCGAGGACGGCACGATCGACACCGGCAACCTCGACGAGAACGTCGCCGAGACCGGCATGGTGGACGACGCCACCTACGCGATCCCCACCGGTGTGAACGCCTTCTCCGTGGTCGTGGACCCGCAGGCCTACGCCACCGCCGGGGTGGAGATCCCCGACGGCGAGTCCTGGACGTGGGAGGAGATGGTCGAGACCGCCGCCCAGGTCACGGAGGCGACGGGCGGTCAGGTGTACGGCATGCAGGCCATGGGCCTCAACGGCGGCGACACCAACTTCGAGATCTACGCGCGTGAGCAGGGCGAGGCGCTGTTCGACGAGAACGGCGAGATCGGCTTCACCGCCGAGACGCTGGCCGAGTGGTGGAACATCGAGAAGCAGGCGTCGGAGTCCGGCGCCGAGCCACCGCCCTCCACCACGGTCGAGGTCTTCAACGGCGGGGTCGACCAGGCGCTGGTCGCCACCGGCCGCGGGGCCTCCGGGTTCTGGTGGACCAACGAGCTGCCGGCGCTGACCGCCGGAGCCGGCCGCGAGCTCCAGCTGATGCGGTTCCCCACCGAGGCGGGGGACGGCGAGACGGGGATGTACCTCAAGCCGGCCATGTTCTGGGCGATCAGCAGCGACTGCGAGAGCCCGCAGGAGGCCGCGATGTTCCTCGACTGGCTGATCAACTCCGAGGAGGCGGTCGAGATCATCAAGGCCGACCGCGGGCTGCCGGTGAACACCGAGCTGCGCGAGCAGATCGCTCCGTCCCTGGACGCGCCGGGCCAGGCCGCCATCGCGTTCGTCGAGGAGATCACCCCCGACCTGCAGGAGCCGCCGGCGCTGCCCCCGCAGGGCGCGGGTGAGGTGCAGGCGATCCTGCAGCGCTACACCGAGCAGATCCTGTTCGACCAGATCTCGGTGGAGGACGCCGCCGAGCGGTTCATGTCCGAGGTCGAGGCGGCGATCGCCTGATCACCGGCCGGGGGGGGGGGGGGGGGGGGGGGGGGGGCGCGCCCCCCCCCCCCCCCCCCCCCCCCCCCCCCCCCCCCCCCCCCCGCCCCCCCCCCCCCCCCCCCCACACCACCCCCACCCACACCCCGCCCCCCCCCCCCCCCCCCCCCCCCCCCGGCGCGCCCCCCCCCCCCCCCCCCCCCCCCCCCCCCGTCAGGGTGTTACTTGAGGATCTTGGTGACGCGGCCGGCGCCCACGGTGCGGCCACCCTCGCGGATGGCGAACCGCAGACCCTCCTCCATGGCGATGGGCTGGATCAGCTCCACCGTCATCTCGGTGTTGTCGCCGGGCATGACCATCTCGGTCCCGGCGGGCAGGGTCACGACGCCGGTCACGTCCGTCGTCCGGAAGTAGAACTGGGGACGGTAGTTGTTGAAGAACGGCGTGTGACGGCCACCCTCGTCCTTCGAGAGGATGTAGACCGAGCCCTCGAAGTTGGTGTGCGGGGTGATCGAGCCGGGCTTCACGACGACCTGGCCGCGCTCGACGTCCTCGCGCTTGATGCCACGGAGGAGCAGACCCACGTTGTCGCCGGCCTGACCCTGGTCGAGCAGCTTGCGGAACATCTCGACGCCGGTGACGGTCGTCTTCGTCGAACCCTCGCGGATACCGACGATCTCGATCTCCTCGGAGACCTTGACGATGCCACGCTCGACGCGACCGGTGACGACGGTGCCACGACCGGTGATCGTGAAGACGTCCTCGACGGGCATGAGGAACGGCTTGTCGATCTCACGCTCCGGCTCGGGGATCGCCGAGTCGACGGCGTCCATGAGCTCCATGAGCTTGTTGCCCCACTCGGCGTCGCCCTCGAGGGCCTTCAGCGCGGAGACGCGGACCACGGGGACGTCGTCGCCCGGGAACTCGTACTCGCTGAGCAGCTCGCGGACCTCGAGCTCGACGAGCTCGAGGATCTCCTCGTCGTCGACCATGTCGGCCTTGTTGAGCGCCACGACGATGTAGGGGACGCCGACCTGGCGGGCCAGGAGGACGTGCTCCTTGGTCTGCGGCATCGGGCCGTCGGTGGCGGCCACGACCAGGATCGCGCCGTCCATCTGCGCGGCACCGGTGATCATGTTCTTGATGTAGTCGGCGTGCCCGGGGCAGTCGACGTGCGCGTAGTGCCGGTTCTCCGTCTGGTACTCGACGTGCGCGATCGAGATCGTGATGCCGCGAGCCTTCTCCTCGGGCGCCTTGTCGATCATGTCGAAGGCGGAGGCCTCGTTGAGGTCCGGGTACTTGTCGTGCAGGACCTTGGTGATCGCCGCGGTCAGCGTCGTCTTCCCGTGGTCGATGTGCCCGATGGTGCCGATGTTGACGTGCGGCTTGGTCCGCTCGAACTTGGCCTTGGCCACTGGGTTCCTCTCCTCGTGGTTACGCAGGTGGTGCGTGCTCTGGGGTGGGGGCTGTGCTCCGGAGCTCGCGGGCGGTCGCCCGCATCCCGGTTACTCGCCGGTCGCCTTGGCGATGATCTCCTTGGCGACGTTGGCCGGGACCTCGGCGTACGAGTCGAACACCATCGAGTAGCTCGCCCGTCCCTGGGTGCGGCTGCGCAGGTCGCCCACGTAGCCGAACATCTCCGACAGCGGGACCAGTGCCCGGACGACGCGGGCGCCGGAGCGCTCCTCCATCGCCTGGATGAGCCCGCGGCGGGAGTTGAGGTCGCCGATCACGTCGCCCATGTTCTCCTCGGGCGTCGTGACCTCGACCGCCATCAGCGGCTCGAGCAGGGCCGGGTCGGCCTTGCGCGCCGCCTCCTTGAAGGCGATCGAGCCGGCGATCTTGAAGGCCATCTCCGAGGAGTCGACCTCGTGGTACTGGCCGTCGAGGAGGCTCGCCTTGACGCCCACCATCGGGTAGCCGGCGAGGACGCCGTACTGCATGGCGTCCTGCATGCCCTGGTCCACCGACGGGATGTACTCCTTGGGGACGCGACCGCCGGTGACCTTGTTCTCGAACTCGTAGGTCGCGGAGTCGGCACCCATGGGCAGCGGCTCGATGGCGATCTGCACCTTCGCGAACTGCCCGGAGCCACCCGTCTGCTTCTTGTGGGTGTAGTCGTACCGCTCGACCGCCTTGCGGATCGTCTCGCGGTAGGCGACCTGCGGCTTGCCGACGTTGGCCTCGACGTTGAACTCGCGCCGCATGCGGTCGACGAGGATCTCCAGGTGGAGCTCGCCCATGCCGGAGATGACGGTCTGACCGGTCTCCTCGTCGAGCTTGACCTGGAAGGTCGGGTCCTCCTCGGCGAGCTTCTGGATCGCCGTGCCCAGCTTCTCCTGGTCGCTCTTGGTCTTCGGCTCGATGGCGACCGAGATGACCGGCGCCGGGAAGGTCATCGACTCGAGGATCACCGGCTTCTGCGGGTCGCAGAGGGTGTCACCCGTCGTCGTCTGCTTCAGGCCGTTGACCGCCACGATCTGGCCGGCGCCCACGCCCTCGCGCTCCTCGCGCTTGTTCGCGTGCATCTGGTAGATCTTGCCGACCCGCTCCTTGCGGTCCTTGGTGCTGTTGAGCACCGGGGAGCCGGAGTCGAGGCGACCCGAGTACACGCGGATGTAGGTCAGCTTGCCCAGGTGCTGGTCGGTCTGGATCTTGAAGGCCAGCGCCGAGAACGGCTCGTCCTCGTCGGCGTGCCGGAGCACCTCGGTCTCGCCGTCCATGGCGGTACCGACGATCGCCTCGACGTCCAGCGGGCTGGGCAGGTAGTCCGTGACCGCGTCGAGCAGGGGCTGCACGCCCTTGTTCTTGAAGGCGGTACCGGTGAGCACCGGGTTCACCTGCGCGGCGATGGTCGCCTTGCGGATGGCGGCCTTGAGGCGGTCGACCGAGATCTCCTCGCCCCCGAGGTAGGACTCCATGAGCGAGTCGTCGAAGTCCGCGATGTTCTCGAGCAGCTTCTCGCGGTACTCGGCGGCTTGGTCGGCGAGCTCCGCGGGGATCTCCTCGACCGCGTAGTCCTCGCCCATCTTGGTCTCGCCGCGCCAGGTGAGCGCCCGCATCTGCACCAGGTCGACGACGCCGATGAAGTCGGCCTCGGCCCCGATCGGCAGCTGCAGCACCAGCGGGTTCGCCCCGAGGCGCTCCACCATCATGTCCACGCACCGGAAGAAGTCGGCGCCGGTCCGGTCGAGCTTGTTGACGAAGCACATGCGCGGGACGCCGTACTTCTCTGCCTGCCGCCAGACCTGCTCGGTCTGCGGCTCGACGCCGGCGACACCGTCGTAGACGGCGACGGCACCGTCGAGCACCCGCAGCGACCGTTCCACCTCGACGGTGAAGTCGACGTGCCCGGGGGTGTCGATGATGTTGATGTCGTAGCCGTTCCAGGAGCACTTCGTCGCGGCGGACGTGATGGTGATGCCGCGCTCCTGCTCCTGCTCCATCCAGTCCATCGTGGCCGCGCCGTCGTGGACCTCACCGATCTTGTAGTTGATACCGGTGTAGAAGAGGATGCGCTCGGTCGTGGTGGTCTTGCCGGCGTCGATGTGCGCCATGATCCCGATGTTGCGGGTCTTGGCGAGCTGGGCCTCGTTGCTGGCCATTCCTTACTCCTCTTGCTGGTTGTCCGTGTGCGGGTGCCGGGGGTCGCCCGGGAGTCCCGCCGACGGCGGGCGCTGGTGCGTTACCAGCGGTAGTGCGCGAAGGCCTTGTTCGACTCGGCCATCTTGTGCGTGTCCTCGCGCCGCTTCACAGCCGCACCCAGACCGTTGCTCGCGTCCAGCAGCTCGTTCATCAGACGCTCGGTCATCGTCTTCTCGCGGCGGCCGCGGCTGTACTGGATGAGCCAGCGCAGGCCGAGGGTGGTGCTGCGGGAGGCGCGGACCTCGACCGGGACCTGGTAGGTCGCACCACCGACGCGGCGGCTGCGGACCTCGAGGGCCGGCTTCACGTTGTCCAGCGCCCGCTTGAGCGTGACGACCGGGTCGGTGTCGGTCTTGGCGCGGCAGCCCTCGAGGGCGCCGTAGACGATCGACTCGGCGACCGAGCGCTTGCCGTCGACCAGCACCTTGTTCACCAGCTGGGTCACCAGCGGCGACTGGTACACCGGGTCGGCGACGAGCGGGCGACGCGGCGCGGGACCCTTGCGCGGCATTAGCTCTTCTCCTTCTTCGCGCCGTAACGGCTGCGAGCCTGCTTGCGGTTGCGGACACCCTGGGTGTCCAGCGAGCCACGGATGATCTTGTAGCGCACGCCCGGCAGGTCCTTCACGCGGCCGCCGCGCACGAGCACCATCGAGTGCTCCTGCAGGTTGTGACCGACGCCCGGGATGTAGGCGGTCACCTCGATGCCACTGGTGAGGCGGACGCGAGCGACCTTGCGCAGCGCCGAGTTCGGCTTCTTCGGCGTCGTCGTGTACACGCGCGTGCAGACTCCGCGACGCTGGGGCGAACCCTTCAGCGCCGGGGTCTTGGTCTTCTCGACCTTGTCCTCGCGGCCCTTGCGGACCAGCTGGTTGATCGTGGGCATGGGTGGCCTGGATCTCCTACCTGCGCTGGGGTGGTGCTCGTCTGTTTTCTGCTCTGCGGTGGTGCTGGGGTGCCGGTCCCTCGTCGGAACTTCCCCGACCCCGGCCCTGTTCCACGTCCGGTCCACGTGGTCGGGCGTGTCGCCCTTCCTCGGACCGGTGCGGCGTCTGACCGAACTCGGTTGCCCCTCGCGACTCGGCGCCGCCACCCTCCCCGGCCGGGCCGGGAGGACGGTCCCCGGCGACCCTGAGATCTGCATCTCGGGCCGCCCAGGCGCACCGCGAACGGGAGCAGGCCCAGGGCACCCTGGGCACGGCTGACCACGATACCCGTGCCCGCGGAGCCGGTCAAAGCCGGGTGCCTCACATGCGTCGACAGGTCGACGGGAGGGGGCTGGGTGGCAGCCGGAGTGCCCGGACACTACCGCCGCCCCGGCCTCGGGGACAGCTCCACCGCGCACCCCGGCGCGCGACCGATACCGTGCGGACGACGTCAACGGTGGCGCCGCGACACAGAGGAGTGCACGTGCGGATCGGCATCCAGGCCAGCTACAGCGGGGGTTTCCAGGAGACGGCGGCGGAGATCCGCGATCTCGAGGCCGCGGGGCTCGACCTGGCCGCGGTGGCCGAGGTCTACACCTTCGACGCGGTCAGCCAGCTCGGCTACCTGGCGGCGGTGACCGAGCGGGTCGAGCTGCTGAGCGCGATCTTCCCCATCTACAGCCGCACCCCGGCGCTGACCGCGATGACCGCCGCCGGCCTGGACTTCGTGTCCGGCGGCCGCTTCACCCTCGGGCTCGGCGCCTCCGGCCCCCAGGTGATCGAGGGCTGGCACGGCGTGCCCTACGACGCGCCCCTGCAGCGCACCCGCGAGGTCGTGGAGGTCTGCCGCCAGGTGTGGCGCCGGGACCGGCTCGACCACCAGGGAAAGAAGTACACGATCCCGCTGCCGGCCGACCAGGGCACCGGCCTGGGCAAGCCGCTCAAGCTGATCAACACCCCGGTCCGCGACCGGATCCCGGTGATGCTGGCCGCCCTCGGCCCGAAGAACGTCGAGCTCGCCGCCGAGATCGCGGAGGCCTGGGAGCCGATCTTCTTCGTGCCCGAGAAGGCGGCGTCGGTGTGGGGCGACTCCCTGGCCGCCGGCAAGGCCAAGCGCGACCCGGCGCTCGGCGACCTGCAGGTCGTCACCGGCGTCCCCGTCGCCGTCGGTGACGACGTCGAGGGGCTGCTGGAATCCGTGAAGCCGGCGCTCGCCCTCTACATCGGCGGCATGGGCGCCCGCGGCAAGAACTTCTACAACGACCTCGCCGTCCGGTACGGCTACGAGGCCGAGGCGAGGACCATCCAGGACCTCTACCTCGACGGCAGGAAGGACGAGGCCGCGGCCGCCGTCCCCGACGAGCTGGTGCGGGCGTCGTCGCTGATCGGCCCGGAGGGCTACGTCGCCGAGCGGATCACCGCCTTCGCCGAGGCCGGCGTGACCACCCTGATGCTCCAGCCGCTCGACGGCAGCAGGGAGGGGCGGCTGCGGACGGTCGAGACCGTGAAGCGGCTGGCCGGGTAGCCGTTCGCAGCAGGAGACGGCGACTCCGGCTCCCCGCCCGTCGCACGCGCCCGGGATGGCGGGACACGTGCGCGCGCTCTACGGTGCGCTTCCGGCTGCACCTGCGACGTGCAGCGCACGCACGGACGGGTGGAAGGGAGAACGGGCCGCGCCGCACCGGCACCGGCGCCCCCGACGACAGATGCGCATCTCGTGGCGGTGGCTGCGGCCCGGCCAGCTCGGGACGGAGGCGGAACAGGCGACGTTCCGGACCCTCCACTCGGCCTCCCTCACCGCGCCCGCGCTGCGTGAGGGCCTGACCGCGAGCTCGGCGGAACGTGCGGTCCGCCATCTGCGCGACCTGCTCGGGGTGCCGGCGGTCGCGCTCACCGACACCGTGTCCATGCTCGCGTGGGACGGTCGGTTCGGACACCACGAGCGGCACGCCTCGGCTCTTGCCGCCTTCGTGCTCGAGTCGGGCAACACCGTGGTCCGGGACCGCACCGACTTCTCCTGCGCCGATGCCGGGTGCGGGCTGCGACAGGTCGTGATCAGCCCGCTCGTGGTGGACGACCGGGTGGTCGGCACCCTGCAGGCGTTCACGCCGTCCGCGTCCACCCGGCTCGTGCGGGCCGCCGGCGAGGTCGCACGCTGGGTGTCGGGGAACCTGGAGCTCGCCGAACTCGACGCCTCCCGCACCCGGCTGATGGAGGCCGAGGTACGGGCGCTGCGGGCGCAGATCAGCCCGCACTTCATCTACAACTCGCTGACCGCGATCGCGTCGTTCGTGCGCACCGATCCGGAGCGGGCCCGGGAGCTGCTGCTGGAGTTCGCCGACTTCACCCGGTACTCCTTCAGCCGGCACGGCGAGTACACGACGCTGGCCGAGGAGCTGCGGTCGGTCGAGCGCTACCTCGTGCTCGAGAAGGCCCGGTTCGGCGACCGGCTCCAGGTGACGCTGCGGGTGGCCCAGGAGGTGCTGCCGGCGGCCGTGCCGTTCCTCTGCCTCCAGCCGCTCGTGGAGAACGCCGTCCGGCACGGGCTCGAACGCAAGCCGGGTACCGGGACGGTCACCATCATCGCCGCGGACAACGGCGGCGAGTGCCTGATCTCCGTGGAGGACGACGGCATCGGGGAGGACCCGGAGAAGGTGCGACGGGCGCTCGCCGGCGACACGTCCGTCGACTCGGTGGGGCTGGGCAACGTGGACGCCCGGCTGCGCACCGCCTTCGGCGACGACTACGGCCTGGTCGTCGAGACCGGCCCGGGAGCCGGCACGAAGGTCAGCGTGCGGGTGCCCAAGTTCGCCCCGGGGGTGCGCCCGTGACGGCCGACCTGTTGACCGTGCTGGTGGTCGACGACGAGCGCCCCGCCCTCGACGAGCTCCGCTGGCTGCTCGAGCGGGACCCCCGAATCGGCACCGTCGTGACCAGCGACTCGGCCACCGAGGCGCTGCGGATCCTCCAGGAAGGAACCCTCGACGGGGTCTTCCTGGACATCCGGATGCCCGGGCTCACGGGCCTGGACCTGGCGCGGGTGCTGTCCCAGTTCAAGACGCCGCCTCCGGTGGTCTTCGTGACCGCCCACGACGACCACGCCGTCGACGCGTTCGAGTTGGACGTCGTCGACTACGTCCTCAAGCCCGTTCGGGACGACCGGCTGACGGAGGCGGTCCGCCGGGTGGCCGCTGCGCGGGCGGGCGGCCCCCCGCCCGCCGACGACGACATCGCCGTCGAGCTCGGCGGGGTGACGAGGTTCGTGCCCCGCTCCAGCATCCGTTACGTCGAGGCGCAGGGTGACTACGCCAGGCTGCACACCGCGTCGGGCGGCCACCTGGTCCGGGTTCCGCTGACCACCTTGGAGGAGGCCTGGAAGGACGCCGGGTTCGTGCGGATCCACCGGTCGCTGCTGGTCGCGCTGCAGCACGTGGACGAGGTGCGTATGGACGCCGGCCGGTGCACCGTGGTCGTCGGCGGCGTGGAGCTCGGGGTGAGCCGGCGGCACACCCGGGAGCTCCGCGACCTCCTGGTGCGCCGGGCGCGGCCGGGCCACTCGGGGAGGTGGTGAGCGGTGCCGGACCCGACCCCACGCCGGGTGCGCGTCACCAGCCCGCGCACCGGGGCTGCGCGGGCGCAACGGGTCCCGGCTGCCCGGGAGATCGACGACCAGACCCTCCTCGGCGAGGTGTACGTGACGTCGCTGCTGCGCTCCCAGCTGCGCCTGGCCCTGCTGACGATGGCCGCCCTGGCCGTGTTCGTCGGTGGGATCCCCCTGGTCTTCTGGCTGGTGCCGGATCTCGCCGCGGTCGAGGTGCTCGCCGTACCGCTCCCCTGGTTCCTGCTGGGGTTCGCCGTCTACCCGTTCCTGTTCCTGGTCGGCTGGCTCTACGTGCGTGCCGCCGAACGCACCGAGCGGGATTTCACCGACGTGCTGAACCGCTCGTGACGCCCCGGACCGGCCGGCCGTGACCGCGGCCGGCTACAGCATCGCCGGCGTCACGGTCGTGGTCGTCGCCACGTTGGCGATCGGTGCCTACGGGTGGCGGTTCTCGCGCACCACCAGCGACTTCTTCGTCGCCTCCCGCACGGTGCGGCCGGGGCTGAACGCGTCGGCGATCGGTGGGGAGTACCTCTCCGCCGCCTCCTTCCTCGGTGTCGCCGGTCTGGTGCTGGCGTTCGGCACCGACATGCTGTGGTACCCGGTCGGCTGGACGGCGGGCTACCTGGTCCTGCTGGTGTTCGTCGCCGCGCCACTGCGCCGCTCCGGTGCCTACACGTTGCCCGACTTCGCCGAGAGCCGGCTGGAGTCGCTGGCGGTGCGCCGGTTCTCCTCGCTGCTGGTGGTGGCGATCGGCTGGCTGTACCTGATGCCGCAGTTCCAGGGCGCCGGTCTGGCGCTGGCCACCACGACCGGGACCGAGCCGTGGCTGGGCGGCGCGCTGGTCGCGGCGGTGGTGCTGGTCAACGTGCTGTTCGGCGGGATGCGGAGCATCACCTTCGTCCAGGCGTTCCAGTACTGGCTGAAACTCACCGCGCTGCTGTTCCCGGTGCTCTTCATGGCCGGCGTCTGGCTCGGCGACGGCGGCCCCTCCCCCGCTTCGGCCGTCGCCGGGGACCTGGGTGGGTCCGGGGACGAGTGGGCGTCACCGCTCGCCGGGAGCGGGCACCAGCTCTACACGACGTACTCGATCATCGTCGCCACGTTCCTGGGCACCATGGGGCTCCCCCACGTGGTGGTGCGCTTCTACACCAACCCCGACGGCATCGCGGCCCGCCGCACGACGCTCCTCGTGCTGGCCCTGCTCGGTCTGTTCTACGTGCTGCCGCCGATCTACGGCGGCCTGGGCCGGCTGTACACACCGGACCTGATCAGCAGCGGCCGCACCGACACCGTGGTCCTGGAGCTGCCGGCGCGGATGCTGAGCGGCACGATGGGTGAGCTGCTGTCCGCCCTGACCACCGCCGGGGCCTTCGCCGCGTTCCTGTCCACGTCGTCCGGGCTGACCGTCGCGGTGGCCGGCGTGATCAGCCAGGACGTGATGGGACGCCGGTTCCGCGGGGTGCGCGCGTTCCAGGCGGCGGCCGTCACGGCCGTCGTCGTCCCCCTCGGTCTCGCGTTGCTGACCGAAGGGGTCGGTGTCGCCCGAGCCGTCGGCCTCGCCTTCGCCTTCGCCGCCTCCACCTTCTGCCCGTTGCTGGTGCTGGGCATCTGGTGGCGCCGGCTCACCGACGCCGGCGCGATCGCCGGGATGCTCGTCGGTGGCGGCTGCGCCGGGTTCGCGGTGCTGGCCACCCTGCTCGGACTGGCTCCCGACGGCTGGCCCGGCGCCCTGCTCGTCCAGCCGGCTGCCTGGACGGTCCCGCTGGCGTTCCTCACGATGACGGTGGTCTCGCTGGCCACGCCCAGGCGCCTGCCCCGGCACGCCGCCCGCAGCATGGCCAGGCTGCACACACCCGAGGCGGTGCTGCTGGACCGCGGTCCGCTCCCCCGGTGATCGCCGAGGCGTCGCCGCGGTGCTGCGACGTCGTCCGTCACGAGACCGATGTGACCGGCGCCTCCCCGCGCGACCGTTCGTCCCGCTGGACGTGCCGTACGTCGACGCGTGCTCGCCGCTCACCGCAGAGTCTGCGCGGTCCCCTGCCCTCCCGGGAGCCGGCTCCCTAACGTGACAGCGCTCACACCTGGCCGCTGTTGCTCGGCCACGGTGGTCCTGATCCCGACCTGGAGGCCACACGTTGACCCCGACAGACGAACGACGGTTGCTGACACCGCAGGAGTACCGCGCCGCACAGAACTCCCCGGAGTTCGTCGAGCTGAAGAAGCGGTTCCGCAGCTTCGCCTTCCCGATGACGGTCGCGTTCATCGTCTGGTACCTGCTCTTCGTCCTGCTGTCGACGTACGCCTCGGACTTCATGTCGACCCAGGTGTTCGGCAACGTGAACGTGGGCCTGCTGTTCGGCCTCGCCCAGTTCCTGACCACCTTCGTGATCACCCACCTCTACGTGGCGCACGCGAACAAGCGCACCGACCCCATCGCCGACGAGATGCGCGAGCGTCTCGAGGCGCACGACTACGCGCCCGACGCGACCGCCGGCGGCGACACCGACACCCAGGGGGCGACCCGTGCCTGAGCTGCTCGCCGCCGATGCCACCATCGGCAACCCGGCGATCAACATCTCCATCTTCGGCGCGTTCGTCGTCGTCACGCTGGCCATCACCTTCCGGGCCAGCCGCAACAACAAGAGCGCGGCGGACTACTACGCCGCAGGCCGCACCATCACCGGTCAGCAGAACGGCCTCGCCATCGCCGGTGACTACCTGTCGGCGGCCTCGTTCCTCGGCATCGCCGGCGCCATCGCCATCTACGGCTACGACGGCTTCCTCTACTCCATCGGCTTCCTGGTGGCGTGGCTGGTCGCGCTGCTGCTCGTCGCCGAGCTGATGCGCAACACCGCCCGGTTCACCATGGCCGACGTGCTGGCGTTCCGGATGCGGCAGGGGCCGGTGCGCACCGCCGCCGCCATCTCGACGCTCGCGGTCTCGCTGTTCTACCTGCTCGCCCAGATGGCCGGCGCCGGTGGCCTGGTGGCGCTGCTGCTCGGGGTGAGCGGCCCGGTGGCCGAGGCGCTGGTCGTCGTCGTCGTGGGTGCGCTGATGATCTTCTACGTCCTCGTCGGCGGGATGCGCGGCACGACGTGGGTGCAGATCATCAAGGCCAGCCTGCTGATCGCCGGCGCGCTGGTGATGACGCTGTGGGTGCTCGGCGAGTACGGCTTCAACCTGTCGGCGCTGCTCGGCGGCGCGGTGCAGAGCGCCGGCAACGAGTCGGTGCTCAACCCCGGTGCGCAGTACGGCGTCAGCGACGCGACCCGGCTGGACTTCATCAGCCTGGCCCTGGCCCTGGTGCTCGGCACCGCCGGCCTGCCGCACGTGCTGATGCGCTTCTACACCGTGCCGACGGCGAAGGCCGCGCGGACCTCGGTGGTCTGGGCGATCTGGCTGATCGGCATCTTCTACCTGTTCAGCCTGGTCATCGGCTACGGCGCCGGCGCCATGGTCGGTGCCGAGCGCATCGTCGCGGCCCCGGGTGGGGTGAACGCCGCCGCCCCGCTGCTGGCCTTCGAGCTCGGCGGCACGGTGCTGCTGGGCATCATCGCCGGCGTCGCGTTCGCGACGATCCTCGCGGTCGTCGCCGGCCTCACGATCACCGCGTCGGCGTCGTTCGCCCACGACGTGTACGCATCGGTGATCAAGAAGGGCGACGTCCCGCCGAACGGTGAGGTCAAGGTCGCCCGGATCACCGCGGTCGTCATCGGTGCCGTCGCGATCGGCCTGGGCATCCTGGCGCTGCGCGCCGGGCTGAACATCGCCTTCCTCGTGGCGCTGGCGTTCGCGGTGGCCGCCTCGGCGAACCTGCCGACGATCCTCTACACGCTGTTCTGGAAGCGGTTCACCACCCAGGGCGCGCTGTGGTCCATCTACGGCGGTCTGATCATCTGCGTCGGGCTCATCGTCTTCTCCCCGGTGGTGTCGGGGACCGAGACCTCGATGTTCCCGGGCGGGAACTTCGACTTCTTCCCGCTGCGCAACCCGGGCCTGGTGTCGATCCCGGCCTCGTTCCTCCTCGGCTACCTGGGCACGGTGCTCACGAAGGAGAAGCCGAACGAGGACAAGTGGGCCGAGCTCGAGGTGCGGGCCCTCACCGGCATCGGGGCGGAGAAGGCCGTCGACCACTAGAAGGACCTGGCTCCTCCCCGCACCTCGCTCCGCTCGGCGCGGGCCCCTGGAGCCAGGCCGTTCCATCCGCTTGCGAGGCGCGCGTCCCCTGCGGGGGCGCGCGCCTCGCGCGTTGCGGGGTCCCGGGATCTGCCCGCTGCCGCTGCAGGAAAGGCCAGAGGCCCAGAACCATGCAGGTTCTGGGCCTCTGGCGTTCAGCGGCTACTGGGGGGCCGTCAGCCCCGCCAGTCGTACTCCTCGAGGCGGACGGCCTCGCCGGTGCCCTGCCCGAAGACGTCCGGGCTGTAGTACTGCCCGTCCTCGTAGCCGGCCATCGTGTACACGGCGGCGCGCGCCTCCTCGGTCGGCTCGACCGCGATGTTCCGGTAGCGGCTGATCCCCGTACCCGCCGGGATCAGCTTTCCGATGATCACGTTCTCCTTGAGCCCGAGCAGGCTGTCGCTCTTGCCCTGGATCGCGGCGTCGGTGAGCACCTTGGTCGTCTCCTGGAAGGAGGCGGCCGACAGCCACGACTCGGTCGCGAGCGAGGCCTTGGTGATGCCCATGAGCACCGGACGGGCCGAGGCCGGCTCGCCGCCCTCGGCGACGACGCGGCGGTTCTCCGTCTCGAAGATCGTCCGCTCGACCAGCGCACCGGGCAGGAACTCCGTCGCGCCCGAGTCGATGATGGTCACCCGCTTCAGCATCTGGCGGATGATCACCTCGATGTGCTTGTCGTGGATCGACACGCCCTGGCTGCGGTAGACCTCCTGGACCTCGCGAACCAGGTGCAGCTGCACCTCACGCGGGCCCATGATCCGCAGCACCTCGTGCGGGTCGACCGCACCCTCGGTCAGCTGCTCGCCGACCTCGACGTGGGCACCGTCCTCGACCCGCAGCCGCGAGCGACGCGACAGCTTGTCGTAGACGACCTCGTCGGAGCCGTCGTCCGGGGTGATGGTGAGCTTCCGGAACTGCTCGCCGTCCTCGATCCGGACGGTGCCGGCCAGCTCGGCGATCGGGGCCTTGCCCTTGGGGACGCGGGCCTCGAAGAGCTCCACCACACGCGGCAGGCCGTGGGTGATGTCCTCACCCGCGACACCACCGGTGTGGAAGGTGCGCATCGTCAGCTGGGTGCCGGGCTCACCGATCGACTGGGCGGCGATGATGCCGACCGCCTCGCCGACGTCCACCAACTTGCCGGTCGCGAGCGACCGGCCGTAGCAGGTGGCGCAGGTGCCGAGCAGCGACTCGCAGGTCAGCACGCAACGGACCTTGACCTCGCTGACGCCGGCGTCGATGAGCGCCTGGATCAGCACGTCACCCAGGTCGGAGTTGGCCTGCGCGATGACGGTCCCGTCCTCGGCCACCACGTCGGCGGCCAGGGCGCGGGCGTAGACGCCGGTCTCCACGTGCGGGTCACGCGTCACCACACCGTCGAGGACGGTGCCGATCGGCATGATCACGCCGCGGTCGGTACCGCAGTCCTCCTCGCGGATGATGACGTCCTGCGAGACGTCCACCAGACGCCGGGTGAGGTACCCGGAGTCGGCGGTCCGCAGCGCGGTGTCGGCCAGACCCTTGCGGGCACCGTGCGTGGAGATGAAGTACTCCAGCACGGACAGACCCTCCCGGAAGTTGGCCTTGATCGGCCGCGGGATGATCTCGCCCTTCGGGTTGGCGACCAGGCCGCGCATACCGGCGATCTGGCTGATCTGCATCATGTTGCCTCGGGCGCCCGAGTTGACCATGACCCAGACCGGGTTGGTGGTGGGGAAGTTGTCCACCATCGCCTGGCTGACCTCGGCCCGCGCGCGGGTCCAGATCTCGATCAGCTCGCCACGACGCTCGGCGTCGGTGATGACGCCGCGCTCGTACTGCTTCTCGATCTTCGCGGCCTCGGCCTCGTGCCGGTCGAGGATCTCCTGCTTGACCGGCGGTGTGACGACGTCGTCGATGGCGATGGTGACGCCCGACCGCGTGGCCCAGCGGAACCCGGCGGCCTTGAGGGCGTCCAGCGTCGCCGCGACCTGCACCTTGGGGTAGCGCTCGGCGAGGTCGTTGACGATCGCCCCGAGCTCCTTCTTCGGCACCTGGTAGTTGACGAAGCGGTAGTCCTCGGGCAGGGCCTCGTTGAACAGCACCCGGCCCAGGCTGGTCTCGACCAGCGCCGGCTGACCGGGGGTCCAGTCCTCGGGCTGCACCCAGGCCTCGTTGACCTTGCCGTTGTCGACGCCGAACACCTCGTCGAGGCGGATGTAGGCCCGCTCCTGCAGCCCCAGCGCGCCCACGTCGTAGGCCATGACCGCCTCGGCGGCCGAGGAGAACGACGCCGGCTGACCACCGTCGGCCTCGTGCCGCGAGGGCACCAGGGTCGTCAGGTGGTACAGGCCCAGCACCATGTCCTGGGTCGGCGCGGTGATCGGGCGACCGTCGGCCGGCGACAGGATGTTGTTCGACGACAGCATCAGGATGCGGGCCTCGGCCTGGGCCTCGGCCGACAGCGGCAGGTGCACCGCCATCTGGTCACCGTCGAAGTCCGCGTTGAACGCGGTGCAGACGAGCGGGTGGATCTGGATGGCCTTGCCCTCGACCAGCTGCGGCTCGAAGGCCTGGATGCCCAGGCGGTGCAGCGTCGGTGCGCGGTTGAGCAGCACCGGGTGCTCGGTGATGACCTCTTCCAGCACGTCCCACACGACCGGGCGCGCGCGCTCGACCATCCGCTTGGCGGACTTGATGTTCTGCGCGTGGTTGAGGTCGACCAGCCGCTTCATCACGAAGGGCTTGAACAGCTCCAGCGCCATCTGCTTGGGCAGGCCGCACTGGTGCAGCTTCAGCTGCGGGCCGACGACGATGACCGAACGGCCGGAGTAGTCGACGCGCTTGCCGAGCAGGTTCTGGCGGAACCGGCCCTGCTTGCCCTTGAGCAGGTCGCTCAGGGACTTCAGCGGACGGTTGCCCGGACCGGTGACCGGACGGCCGCGACGGCCGTTGTCGAACAGCGCGTCCACGGACTCCTGGAGCATCCGCTTCTCGTTGTTGACGATGATCTCCGGCGCGCCCAGGTCGAGCAGTCGCTTGAGCCGGTTGTTCCGGTTGATCACCCGGCGGTACAGGTCGTTCATGTCGCTGGTGGCGAAGCGGCCACCGTCGAGCTGCACCATCGGGCGCAGGTCCGGCGGGATGACCGGGACGCAGTCCAGCACCATGCCCATGGGCGAGTTGCGGGTCTGCTGGAACGCCGCGACGACCTTCAGCCGCTTGAGGGCGCGCAGCTTGCGCTGGCCCTTGCCGCTGCGGATCGTCTCGCGCAGCGAGACGGCCTCGGCGTCGAGGTCGAAGCCCGCGAGGAGCTTCTGCAGCGCCGCGGCGCCCATGCCGCCCTCGAAGTACTCACCGAAGCGGTCCCGCAGCTCGCGGTAGAGGCCCTCGTCGGCGATGAGCTGCTTGACCTCGAGCTTGCGGAAGGTGTCCATCACCTCGTCGAGGCGGTCGATCTCCCGCTGGGAGCGGTCGCGCAGCTGGCGCATCTCGCGCTCGCCGCCCTCGCGCACCTTGCGGCGGACGTCGGACTTCGCGCCCTCCGCCTCCAGCTCGGCGAGGTCGGCCTCGAGCTTCTGCTGGCGCGCCTCGACGTTCGCGTCGCGCTGGCTCTCGAGGTTGGACTTCTCGGCGCTGATCTCGGCCTCGATGGTCGGGAGGTCGCGGTGGCGCGCCTCGTCGTCGACCGAGGTGATCATGTAGGCCGCGAAGTAGATGATTTTCTCGAGGTCCTTGGGCGCCAGGTCGAGCAGGTAGCCCAGCCGCGACGGCACACCCTTGAAGAACCAGATGTGCGTGACCGGAGCGGCGAGCTCGATGTGGCCCATCCGCTCGCGGCGGACCTTGGCCCGGGTCACCTCGACGCCGCAGCGCTCGCAGATGATCCCCTTGAAGCGGACCCGCTTGTACTTACCGCAGTAGCACTCCCAGTCCCGGGTGGGACCGAAGATCTTCTCGCAGAAGAGACCGTCCTTCTCCGGACGCAGGGTGCGGTAGTTGATGGTCTCGGGCTTCTTCACCTCACCGTGCGACCACTGGCGGATGTCGTCGCCGGTGGCCAGACCGATGCGGAGCTCGTCGAAGAAGTTGACGTCGAGCAAGGTGTGACCCCTTTCAGGGGCTAGTGCTTCGCTTCTATGACTTGGAAGTGGTGGTCGGCCGGCCCCGGTTGCTCAGGGCCGGCCGACTACCGATCAGACGTCTTCGACGGACGACGGCTCGCGGCGGGACAGGTCGATGCCCAGCTCCTCCGCGGCCCGGAAGACCTCGTCGTCGGTGTCGCGCAGCTCGATCGCCTGCCCGTCGCCGGAGAGCACCTCGACGTTGAGGCACAGCGACTGCAGCTCCTTGAGCAGCACCTTGAACGACTCCGGGATGCCCGGCTCGGGGATGTTCTCGCCCTTGACGATGGCCTCGTAGACCTTCACGCGGCCGAGGATGTCGTCGGACTTGATGGTGAGCAGCTCCTGCAGCGCGTAGGCCGCGCCGTAGGCCTGCATCGCCCAGCACTCCATCTCGCCGAAGCGCTGGCCACCGAACTGCGCCTTACCACCCAGCGGCTGCTGCGTGATCATCGAGTAGGGGCCGGTCGAGCGGGCGTGGATCTTGTCGTCGACCAGGTGCAGCAGCTTCAGGATGTAGACGTAGCCCACGGCGATCGGCTCGGGGAAGGGCTCCCCGGAGCGGCCGTCGAACAACCGCGCCTTGCCGGTGGGCTGCACCATCCGCTTGCCGTCGCGGTTCGGGATCGTGGACGAGAGCAGCCCGACGATCTCCTCCTCCTTGGCACCGTCGAACACCGGCGTCGCAGTCCGGGTGCCCGGCGCCGCCGACCTCGCCGCCTCGGGCAGGTTCTTCGCCCAGTCCGGGTCGCCGTCGACCTGCCAGCCCTGCTTGGCGATCCACCCGAGGTGCATCTCCAGGACCTGGCCGACGTTCATGCGGCCGGGGACGCCGAGCGGGTTGAGGACGATGTCGACCGGGGTGCCGTCCTCGAGGAACGGCATGTCCTCCTGCGGCAGGATCTTCGAGATGACGCCCTTGTTGCCGTGGCGGCCGGCGAGCTTGTCACCGTCGGAGATCTTGCGCATCTGGGCGACGTAGACCCGGATCAGCTCGTTGACGCCGGCAGGCAGCTCGTCGCCGTCCTCGCGCGAGAACACGCGGACGCCGATGACCTTGCCGGACTCACCGTGCTTGACCTTCAGCGACGTGTCGCGCACCTCGCGGGCCTTCTCGCCGAAGATGGCCCGCAGCAGGCGCTCCTCGGGGGTCAGCTCGGTCTCGCCCTTGGGCGTGACCTTGCCGACGAGGATGTCGCCGGGGACGACCTCGGCCCCGATGCGGATGATGCCCCGCTCGTCGAGGTCGGCCAGCACGTCCTCGGAGACGTTCGGGATGTCCCGGGTGATCTCCTCGGCGCCGAGCTTGGTGTCGCGGGCGTCGACCTCGAACTCCTCGATGTGGATCGAGGACAGGACGTCGTCCTGCACGAGGCGCTGCGACAGGATGATCGCGTCCTCGTAGTTGTGGCCCTCCCACGACATGAAGGCGACCAGGAGGTTCTTCCCCAGCGCCATCTCGCCCTCGTCGGTGCACGGCCCGTCGGCGATGACCTGGCCCACCTCGACCCGCTGCCCCTCGTCGACCAGCGGGGTCTGGTTGACCGAGGTGCCCTGGTTGGAGCGGCGGAACTTCAGCAGCCGGTAGGTCTGCCGGGTGCCGTCGTCGGCCATCACGGTGACGTAGTCGGCGGTGGAGTCCTCGACCACACCGGCCTTCTCCGCCACGACCACGTCGCCGGCGTCGACGGCGGCCCGCAGCTCCATGCCCGTGCCGACCAGCGGCGCCTCGCTGCGCAGCAGCGGCACCGCCTGCCGCTGCATGTTCGCGCCCATGAGCGCGCGGTTGGCGTCGTCGTGCTCGAGGAACGGGATCATCGCCGTCGCGACCGAGGTCATCTGCCGCGGCGAGACGTCCATGTAGTCCACGTTCTCGGGGGCGAGGTAGTCGACCTCGCCACCCTTGGTGCGGACCAGGACGCGCTCCTCGGCGAGGCGGCCCTGCGCGTCGAGCGGGCTGTTGGCCTGCGCGACGACGAAGCGGTCCTCCTCGTCGGCGGTGAGGTAGTCGATCTGGTCGGTGACGGTGCCGTTCTCGACCTTGCGGTACGGCGTCTCGATGAAGCCGAAGGCGTTGACCCGGCCGTAGGAGGACAGCGAGCCGATCAGGCCGATGTTCGGGCCTTCCGGCGTCTCGATCGGGCACATCCGGCCGTAGTGGCTCGGGTGCACGTCGCGGACCTCCATGCCGGCCCGCTCACGCGACAGACCACCGGGACCCAGCGCCGACAGGCGGCGCTTGTGGGTCAGGCCCGCGAGCGGGTTGGTCTGGTCCATGAACTGGGACAGCTGGCTGGTGCCGAAGAACTCCTTGATGGAGGCGACGACCGGCCGGATGTTGATCAGGGTCTGCGGCGTGATCGCCTCGACGTCCTGGGTCGTCATCCGCTCGCGGACCACGCGCTCCATGCGGGACAGGCCGACCCGGATCTGGTTCTGGATCAGCTCGCCGACGGTGCGCAGGCGGCGGTTGCCGAAGTGGTCGATGTCGTCGACGCCGTGGTCGGGCTCGCCGGCGTGCAGGCGCACGACGTACTCGATGGTGGCGACGATGTCGTCCTCGGTCAGCGTCTGGGTGCCCTGCGGCACCTCGACGCCCAGCTTCTTGTTGACCTTGTACCGGCCCACCTTGGCCAGGTCGTAGCGCTTGGGGTTGAAGAACAGGTTCTCCAGCAGCGCCTGCGCCGACTCACGCGTCGGCGGCTCGCCCGGCCGCAGCTTGCGGTAGATGTCGAGCAGGGCCTCGTCCTGCCCCGCGATGTGGTCCTTCTCCAGCGTGGCCAGGACCGTGGGCGACCACTGGAAGTGCTCGCGGATGCGGTCCTCGCCCCAGCCGAGGGCCTTGAGCAGGACGGTGACGGGCTGGCGGCGCTTGCGGTCGATGCGGACGCCGACGGTGTCGCGCTTGTCGACGTCGAACTCCAGCCACGCACCGCGGCTGGGGATGACCTTGGCGCTGAAGACGTCCTTGTCCGACGTCTTGTCCAGCGTCTTGTCGAAGTAGACGCCGGGGCTGCGGACGAGCTGGGACACGACGACGCGCTCGGTCCCGTTGATGACGAAGGTGCCCTTGTTCGTCATGATCGGGAAGTCGCCCATGAACACCGTCTGGCTCTTGATCTCGCCGGTGGTGTTGTTCATGAACTCGGCGGTGACGAACAGCGGCGCCGCGTAGGTCATGTCCTTGTCCTTGCACTCCTCGAGGGACGCCTTGACGTCCTCGAAGCGCGGGTTGGAGAAGGACAGCGACATCGAGCCGCTGAAGTCCTCGATCGGGGAGATCTCCTCGAGGATCTCGGCGAGGCCACCGACGGCCGCCTCCTGCTCCTCGGGGGAGAGGGTGGCCCGCCACTCGGGGCTGCCCACGAGCCAGTCGAAGGACGCGGTCTGCAGGGCGAGCAGATCCGGCACCTCGAGGGGCTCGGAGATCTTGGCGAACGAGACGCGCAGCGGCGCGCCGGGGATCTTCTGCTGGTCGGCCTCGCCGGTGCGGGGGCCGTTCTGCGTGACCGGGGTGGTTCGGGTGTTACCCGACTCGGTGGTGCCGGGGGTGATGCTGGTGGGGCGAGAGCCTGCCAAGATGCGTCCTTCCAAGGACCTCACGACGTGCGGGCGGTGGGCTGCGGGGTCGTCCTGGGTCGTCGTCGGTGGTGGCGAGGCTGTCCGCGACGGCCGCGATCGCTCGCCGGACAGGTCAGCGCGGGCATCGCCCGGTGGATTCCCGGGCGCCCGTCGTGACCCGTTGTGGCGGGCAGGCAGTCAGAGGGCAGCGCAACAGGAGACCCTACCCCTGGTGGCGCGCGATGTCCACGTCGGGGGCACCGGTGCGAGCGGCGCCACATCCGCGGGACGGGCGGCCCTCCGGCGGGCCGGTGGGGTGTGCGGCGGATCCATGATGTCAGCCATCCCGCTCCGGTGGGACCGCCACGCCGAGCGGCCCGGTTGCCGGGGCGGCCCCACCCGGGCCCGCACGGAGGCGGCGGCCTCGCCGGCCGGAGGCGGCGGCCTCGCCGGCCGGACGACGAGATGCGCACGCGGCCGGACTCAGCTGGCGGTGAGCGCCAGCCCGCTGATCGTCCACTCGCCGTCGATGGTGACCATGCGCGGCCTGCACCGTCGGCACCGTCTGCACGCACGACTGGCCCGGCGGAGGTCACACGTGCCACGGAGTCTGCGTGACCCCCGCTCCCTCCTGGGCGGCGGAACCACCCGGACATGCGACAGGGGCCGTCCTCCAGGTGGTGGACGGCCCCTGTGCGGGGTGGTGCGCTCCCCGGCTCAGGCCGGGGAGGGCGTCACTTGACGGTGACGGAGGCGCCGGCGCCCTCGAGAGCGGCCTTGGCCTTCTCGGCGGCGTCCTTGGCGACCTTCTCCAGGACCGGCTTGGGCGCGTTGTCGACCAGGTCCTTGGCCTCCTTGAGGCCGAGCGAGGTCAGGCCGCGCACCTCCTTGATGACCTGGATCTTCTTGTCGCCGGCGCTCTCGAGGATGACGTCGAACTCGTCCTGCTCCTCGGCAGCGGCACCGGCGTCGCCGCCGCCACCACCGGCGGCCGGGGCGGCCGCGACGGCGACGGGGGCAGCAGCGGTGACCTCGAAGGTCTCCTCGAACTGCTTCACGAAGTCGGACAGCTCGAGGAGGGTCATCTCCTTGAACGCGTCGAGCAGCTCCGTGGTGGAAAGCTTGGCCATGGTGTCTCCTTCTGGGGTCAGTCGGTGCTGGCCGCGGCGTCCGCGGCGTCAGCGTCGGGGGTGGTGGTGTCGGCAGCAGCGGTGTCCGCGGCGGCGTCGGCGGTGGAGTCGGCGCCCTCGGCGGGCTTCTTCTCCTTGAGCGCCTCGGCCAGGCGGGCGACCTGCGACAGCGGGGCCTGGAAGAGGCCGGCGGCCTTGGTCAGGTTGCCCTTCATCGCGCCGGCCAGCTTGGCCAGCAGCACCTCGCGCGGCTCGACGTCGGCCAGGGCGGTGACCTCGGCGGGGCTGACGGTGCGGCCCTCGACGACACCACCCTTGACGACGAGCAGCGGGTTGGTGCGCGCGAAGTCGCGGATGGCCTTGGCGGCCTCGACGACGTCGCCCTCGATGAAGGCGATGGCGGTGGGACCGTTGAGCAGCGGGGCGAGGTCGGTGTGACCGACCTGGTCCGCCGCCCGCTTCGTCAGGGTGTTCTTGACGACGGCGTAGCTGCTGCCCTCACCGAGGGAACGGCGCAGCTGGGTCAGCTGGGCCACGGTCAGCCCGCGGTACTCGGTGAGCACCGCCGCGCTGGACGACTGGAACCGCTCGGTGATCTCGTCGATCACCGCGGCCTTCGCCTGCGTGGGCATGGGCCTCCTCTCGTCTGTCGGGCGACTGCTGGACGCTGCACGACGACGTGCGACGAGAGGCCCGGAGACGAGGAACGCCCCGGCGCAGGGCGCACGGGGCGAGGGGCAGGCGCGGAGGCCTGCCGATCGAACCGTCCTCCTGCGCGGGTCGCCCGGAGCTCCGGGACCTTCGATCGCACGCGGACGTGCGACGACCAGCGGTCTTGGGGGGAACGTCTACAAGAGTACGCCATACGCCGACGGCCCCGCCGCGCGGGTGCGCAGCGGGGCCGTCGTGCGGGCCTGGAACGGCCCCGTCCCGGTCCCGCCCTGAGCTCGCGAAGGGCGGGGAGGACGGGGTCCTTCTACTCGTCCACCGTCAGGTTGCGAGTGCGGTTCGGGTCGACCGGGATGCCGGGGCCCATCGTGGTGGAGATGGTGACCTTCTTGAGGTACCGACCCTTGGCCGAGGACGGCTTGGCGCGGAGGACCTCGTCGAGGGCAGCGGCGTAGTTCTCGACCAGCTTGGCCTCGTCGAAGGACGTCTTGCCGATCACCAGGTGCAGGTTCGCCTGCTTGTCGACGCGGAAGTTGATCTTCCCACCCTTGATGTCGTTGACGGCCTTGGTGACGTCGGGGGTCACCGTGCCGGTCTTCGGGTTCGGCATCAGGCCGCGAGGGCCGAGGATGCGGGCGATCCGGCCGACCTTGGCCATCTGGTCCGGCGTCGCGATCGCCGCGTCGAAGTCCAGGAAGCCGCCCTGGATGCGCTCGATCAGGTCGTCGGAGCCCACGACGTCGGCGCCGGCGGCCTCGGCCTCGGCGGCCTTGTCACCGGTCGCGAAGACGATGACGCGGGCGGTCTTGCCGGTGCCGTGGGGCAGGTTGACCGTGCCGCGGACCATCTGGTCGGCCTTGCGCGGGTCGACGCCCAGGCGCATGGCGACCTCGACGGTGGCGTCGTAGGCGGTCGTCGACGTGTCCTTGGCCAGCGTGGCGGCCTGGAGCGGGCTGTACAGGTTGTCGCGGTCGACCTTCTCGGCCACCGCGCGGTACTTCTTGCCGTGCTTCGCCATGGTGTGTCCTCTCCGGGGGCTCGTGCCCCGGTCATGTGGTGAACGGGCCTGGCGTGGCCCTCCCACTGATGAAGGACCTCGTTCTCCTCACCCCTCGCACGCTCGGGGCGAGCCTCGGAACGAGGCCGTTGCTGGTCAGTTGGTGACGGTGATGCCCATCGACCGGGCGGTGCCGGCGATGATCTTCTCGGCCTGGTCGAGGTCGTTGGCGTTGAGGTCGGCCATCTTGGTCTGGGCGATCTCGCGGACCTGGTCACGGGTGACCGTGGCGACCTTGGTCTTGTGCGGCTCCCCCGAGCCCTTCTCGACACCGGCGGCCTTGAGCAGCATGCGCGCGGCCGGCGGGGTCTTGGTGACGAAGGTGAAGGACCGGTCCTCGAAGACCGAGATCTCCACGGGGACGACGTTCCCACGCTGCGACTCGGTCGCGGCGTTGTACGCCTTGCAGAACTCCATGATGTTGACGCCGTGCTGACCCAGCGCCGGACCGACGGGCGGCGCGGGGGTGGCCGCACCGGCGTTGATCTGGAGCTTGATGACCGCGGTCAACCGCTTCCTGGGGGGCATGCTCTGTTCTCCGGTTCAGGTTGGGTGGTGAAGTCTTCGGGGCACGTCCGTCAGATCTTTTGGACCTGACTGAACGAGAGCTCGACGGGCGTCTCGCGGCCGAAGATGGAGACCAGCACCTGCAGCTTCTGCTGTTCGGCGTTGATCTCGTTGATGGTGGCGGGCAGCGTGGCGAACGGACCGTCCATGACCGTGACCGACTCGCCGACCTCGAAGTCGACGACGGCGGTCGGGGCGGCGGCGCCGCCCGGGCTCGCGGCGGCGGCCTCGGTGACGCGCGGCGCCTGCGGCGTGACGGCCGGGGCGAGGATCTTCACGACCTCGTCGATGGTCAGCGGCGAGGGCTTGGAGGTCGCACCGACGAAGCCGGTGACCCCGGGGGTGTTGCGGACCGCCCCCCACGACTCGTCGTTGAGCTCCATGCGGACCAGCAGGTAGCCCGGCAGGACCTTGCGGTTGACCTGCGAGCGCTTGCCGTTCTTGATCTCGGTGACCTCCTCGGTGGGCACCTCGATCTGGTAGATGTAGTCCTCCACGTCCAGGGACTGGATGCGCGCCTCGAGGTTGGTCTTCACCTTGTTCTCGTAGCCCGCGTAGGAGTGGACGACGTACCAGTCGCCCGGGGCGATGCGCAGCGCCTTGCGGAGCGCCTCGACCGGGTCCTCGTCCTCCTCCGCCGCGACGTCGGAGTCCGGGGCGGGCGCGGCCTGCGGGTCGGTCGCGAGGGTGTCGGGGTCACCGCTCTCGATCTCCGGCGTCGCGTCGGCGACCTCGCCGTCGGAGATGGCGGCACCCGCAGCGAGGTCGGCGGTGTCGCTGGAGCCCTCGGCGGCACCGGCCTCGTCGGCGCCGGTCTCGACGTCGGCGGTGCCGCGCTCGTCGAAGCGGGCGTCGTCCAGGTCGGTGCCCTCGACCGCGTTGTCGGTCTCGAAGGGCTCGCGGGGGTCGGTCACTGCTTCTCCTCGGTGGCGCTCGCCGGCGTCGTGACCGACGGTGCTGCGCTCATTGGTGATCTCGCAAGCTCGATCACAGGGTCTCTTCCATGTCAGGGGCGTTCGGGCGCGGGGCGGATCAACCGAAGACGGCGAGCACGCCCTGGGCGAAGAGCAGGTCGAGGCCGGCCACCAGCGCGACGATGAACGCGACGAACACGATCACCACGGTCGTGTAGGTGATCAGCTCCCGCCGACCCGGCCAGATGACCTTGCGCAGCTCGGCGACGACTTCGCGCAGGAAGCGCGCGAGCGAACGGCGGGGCTGCATCTCGTCGGAGCGAGCCCGCTCCGCCGCGGCCCGCGACCGGGTCGGAGCGCCCTCGCGGGCGGGCTCGGTGGCCGACCGCGCGGCGCGGCGCGACGGCGCCGCCGGCTCGTCGTCCTCGTCGCCGTCGGCGGTGATCCGGCCCCGTCGGCGGGCGCCCCGGTCACCCGGGCGGGCCGCGACGACCTTGTCCTCGTCGGCCTCGGCCTCGCCGGCCACCTGATCCTC
Source organism: Blastococcus sp. SYSU DS0828 (assembly GCF_054050975.1). Lineage (NCBI taxonomy): Bacteria > Bacillati > Actinomycetota > Actinomycetes > Geodermatophilales > Geodermatophilaceae > Blastococcus > Blastococcus sp. SYSU DS0828. The sequence continues at coordinate 66,109 of NZ_JBJHAK010000007.1, forward strand.
GGCGACCTCCAGCGCCCCTGCGTCATCGACGCCGGGGGCCTCCTGGTCGAGCTGCTCGTCGGTGAGCTCGGCGTCGGAGGCGGCGCGCGCGTCGTCCTCGCGGCCCGGCTTCTCGTCGCTCACTGCGCCTCGCTCGCCTCGTCGTGGTGGCCTCTCCCGCGAGGGCCGTCGGTCGGTGGTGCCGTGTCCTGCTGGCAGGGGTGACAGGACTTGAACCTGCAGCCTGCGGTTTTGGAGACCGCTGCTCTGCCAATTGAGCTACACCCCTATGCCCTGCCGGGCCCCGGAGCGTCTCGCCGCCACGGCGACCTCGACCCCCGGACGGGGATCCGGGGCACGCCGGTGGCGGGGTCAACAGGCCCCGGTGAAGCCAGTGTACGGGACCGGACCGGGGAGGAGCGAACGTCCCACCGGCCCCACCCCTCGCGGGGCCCCGCCGCCGGGCCCCCCGCCCGTTCGGGACCGGGCGGGCGGCCCGGGGGCCGTGGTCTTTGACACCATGACCCCATGACCGACGCCTCCGCCACGGAGCCCGCCGCCCGCTCGACCGAGCTGCCGCCCGCCGCGCGCCGCATCTCCCGCCGCATCGGCGCCATCGCCGAGTCCGCGACGCTCGCCGTGGACGCGAAGGCCAAGGCCCTCAAGGCCGCCGGGAAGCCGGTGATCGGGTTCGGCGCCGGTGAGCCGGACTTCCCGACGCCGGACTACGTCGTCGAGGCCGCCATCACCGCCGCACGGACGCCGGCGATGCACCGGTACACCCCCGCCGGCGGGCTGCCGGCCCTCAAGGAGGCGATCGTCGCCAAGACCGCGCGCGACTCCGGGCTGCGGATCACCCCCGCCCAGGTGCTGGTCACCAACGGCGGCAAGCAGGCGGTCTACGAGGCGTTCGCGACGATGCTCGACCCCGGCGACGAGGTCATCGTGCCCGCGCCCTACTGGACCACCTATCCCGAGGCCATCCGCCTGGCCGGCGGCGTCCCGGTGCCGGTCGTGGCCGACGAGCAGAGCGGCTACCTGGTGTCGGCCGCCCAGCTCGAGGCCGTCCGCACCCCGCGCACGAAGGCCCTGCTCTTCTGCTCGCCCTCCAACCCCACCGGCGCGGTGTACCCGGCGGAGCAGGTGGAGGAGATCGGCCGCTGGGCGCTCGAGGCCGGCCTGTGGGTGCTCACCGACGAGATCTACGAGCACCTCACCTACGCCGGGGCGACGGCACCCTCGATGCCGGTCCTGGTCCCCGAGCTCGCCGACCGGTGCGTCGTGGTGAACGGGGTCGCCAAGACGTACGCGATGACCGGCTGGCGGGTGGGCTGGATCGTCGGCCCGGCCGACGTGGTCAAGGCCGCGACCAACCTCCAGTCCCACGCGACCTCCAACGTCGCCAACGTCTCCCAGGCCGCGGCCGTCGCAGCCCTGAACGGGGACCTCTCCGCGGTGGCCACCATGCGGGAGGCGTTCGACCGCCGCCGGCAGACCATCGTCTCGATGCTGCGCGAGATCCCCGGCGTCGCCTGCCCCGAGCCGCAGGGCGCCTTCTACGTCTACCCGTCCGTGAAGGGGCTGCTCGGCCGTCCGATCGGTGGCCGCACCGCCGGCACCAGTGCGGAACTGGCCGAGCTGATCCTGGAGCAGGCCGAGGTGGCGGTCGTGCCCGGAGAGGCGTTCGGGACGCCCGGCTACGTCCGGATGTCCTACGCCCTGGGTGACGACGACCTGGTCGAGGGCGTCAGCCGCATGCAGCGGCTGCTCGGTCAGGCGGACTGAGGAGGGGCCCGGACCGGCGCCGTCAGCGGGGCGGGTCCGCCTCGTCCAGGGCCGCGGCCCGGGCGGGGAGGGCCGGCGCCGGTGTCAGGGGAGCCGGACGACCGCGCGGGCCAGGGACAGCACCTTCTCGCCGTCGCTGGTGACCGCCAGGTCGACCCGCGCCCGGCCGTCGTCCAGGAGGGCGGCGACCGTGCCCCGCACGGTCAGCTCCGCGCCGGCGTCGTCGTCGGGGACGACCACCGGCCGCCCGAACCGGACCTGGTACTCGACGAGCGCCGCCGGGTCCCCCGTCCAGCCGGTGACCGCCCGCGCGGCGAGCGCCATGGTGAACATGCCGTGGGCGATGACGCCGGGCAGGCCGACCTCGCGGGCCACCCGCTCGTTCCAGTGGATGGGATTGAAGTCGCCGGAGGCGCCGGCGTAGCGGACCAGGTCCGCCCGGGTGATCCGGACGACCAGCTCCGGGAGCTCGGTCCCGACCGCCACGGTCATGCCGCACCTCGCGCGACGAGCATCGAGGTGGCCGTGCAGACCGCCTCGCCGTCCTCCGTGGCCAGCTCCACCCTCGCCGTCAGCAGGTCGTTGCCGGCGACGGTGCGGGCGGCGTCGATGGTGGTGGTCGCGACCAGCCGGTCGCCGGCCCGGATGGGGCGGTGGTGGACGAACTTCTGCTCGCCGTGGACGACCCGGCTGTAGTCCAGCCCCACCTCGGGGTCGCCGAGCACCACGAACGCCGCCTCCAGGCTCACCACGATGGCGAAGGTGGGCGGCGCGATGACGTCGGGGTGGCCGGCCGCCCGGGCCGCGTCGACGTCGCGGTGCACCGCGTCCTCGGCACCGACGGCGGTGGCGAACTCGGCGATCTTGGCCCGCCCGACCTCGTAGACGGCAGAGGGCGGGTAGCTGCGCCCGACCAGTTCCCGGTCCAGCGCCATGCTCCCGCCCTCTCGCTCAGCTGCCGCGGACCGTCAGCGGGTCTCGCGGTGCAGCGTGTGCTTGCGCTCGCGCGGGCAGTACTTCATCAGCTCGAGCCGGTCGGGGTCGTTCCGCCGGTTCTTGCGCGTGATGTAGTTGCGGTTCTTGCACTCCTGGCAGGCCAGGGTGATCTTCGGACGGACGTCGGTGGCTGCCACGGGAGCGCTCCTAGCCTTGTGGGACAGGACCCGGGACCGGGCCCTGCTGCCGCACCGGCCAGGTGGCCGACACGGCGACGGACCCCGGAGTGCGGGGTCCGTCGGGAGTAGCGGTGACCGGACTTGAACCGGTGACACAGCGATTATGAGCCGCTTGCTCTACCAGGCTGAGCTACACCGCCGGGGTGACCGCCCGGGCCGGTCTCGCGACAGGACCGGTAGGTCAGGTTACTGCCAGAGCCCCTTTACGGAATCGAACCGTAGACCTTCTCCTTACCATGGAGACGCTCTGCCGACTGAGCTAAAGGGGCGTGCTCCGAGGAGCCATCGAAGACTGTACCCGATGCCTCCGGCCCCCCTGCAGGGGCCTGCCGCGAGCACCCGGACGTGCTGGAACGGCCCCGCGCCAGGGGCCCGGCGCGAGCTCGCGAGCGGTGGGGGGACGCGGGGTCCTTCGTCAGGTCCGGACGTACAGGCGGCGGTGGGTGGTCCCCGGTGCGGCGGAGCGCACGCCGGTCCGGGCGAGCAACCACTTCTCCAGCCGGTCCTCGGGCAGCGGCCGGCTGATCAGGAAGCCCTGCAGCTTGTCGCAGCCCATGGCGATCAGCTGGTTGCGCGTCATCTCGTCCTCGACGCCTTCCGCCACCACGCACAGCCCCAGGTTGTGGGCCAGCTCGATGATCGAGCGCGCGATGAACGACTCCCCCTGACTGGTGGCCATGGTGAGCACGAAGGACTTGTCGATCTTCAGCTCGTCGATGGGCAGCTGCCGGAGCTGGGAGAGCGACGAGTAGCCGGTGCCGAAGTCGTCCATGGACAGCCGGAGCCCCAGGTCGTGCAGGTTGTCCAGGACCGAGCTCTCCCGCACCGAGTCGTTCACGACGCTGCTCTCGGTCAGTTCCAGGATCAGCAGCTCGCCGGGGACGTCGTGCCGCTCCAGCGCACCGCGGATCCGCTCGACGAGGTCGGGCTCGCTCAGCGAGCACGCGGAGACGTTGACCGCGACCGACAGCGAGATGCCCTGGTCCAGCCAGCGCCGGCACCGCGCGAGCGCGAGCTCCAGGACGTGGTCGGTGACCGCCCCGATCCGGCCGATCTGCTCGGCCAGCCCGATCACGTCCTCGGGCGGGATGCTGCCGTAGCGCGGGTGGGTCCAGCGCACGAGCGTCTCCACCGACACGATGTCGGAGGTCTGCGCGTCGATGACCGGCTGGAAGACGACGTCGATGTGCCCGTCGGCCATCGCCTGCTCGAGCTCGGTGCCCAGCTGCAGGCGGCGCAGGCTCTGCTGGTCCAGCACCGGGTGGTAGCTGGCCACGCCACCGGCCTCCCCGGCCGCCAGCAGGGCGACGTCGGCGCGCTGCATGAGTGCGCCGGCGTCGGTGCCGTGCACCGGTGCGGCGGCGACGCCGATGGTCAGCGAGACCTCCAGGTCGAGGCCGGCCACCCGGACCCGCGTGGCCGCGGCCTCGCGCAGCCGCCGGGCCGCCTGCTCGGTGGCGGCCAGGGAGAGACCGGGCAGCAGGACGGCGAACTGCTCCCGCTCCATGCGGGCCAGGAGCGCGCGCGGCGGGGCGTGCTCGCGGAGCAGCCCGGCGGTGACCAGCAGCAGCTCATCGCTGGCGGCGTGCCCGAGGGTGTCGGTGACGTCGGCGTAGGTGCCGAGCGAGGCGAGGATGAGGCCGGCCTGGCCGCCCTCGGGGTCCTCGGCCACCAGGGCCTCGATCTCCGCGGCGAGCCGCTGGCGGTTCGGCAGGCCGGTGAGCCGGTCGTGGTCGGCGTCGAAGCGGATGCGGGTGAGCAGCTGCTGCTGCCGGATCGCGGCGTTGATGTGGGTGAGCATCGACTCCAGGGCGCCGCGCTCGCTGCTGCCGAAGGAGACGGCGTCGCTGCGCCGGTCGCACACCTCCAGGTAGCCCGGCTCGCCGGCGGCCGTGGTCACCGGCGCCGCGAGCAGCTCGGCGACCCCCCGCCGGGCGAGAGCCGCCGCCTCGACCTCGTCGGCGCGGCCGGCCGCGACGTGGATCGCCCCGGCCGAGGCGACCGCGCGACGGCGCAGCACGTCGTCGGGGTCGCCCGGCCCGTCGTACCAGTCGGCACCGCCCTCGGTGGCGACGACCAGCCGCGGCCCCTCGTCGAGGTAGGGCGGCAGCCACAGGGCGACCCGCTCGGCGTTGAGGAGCTCCTGCACCGCCTGCACGATCCGCCGGGTTCCCGACTCGTCGGGCTGCACCTGCTCCACCCGGCGGGCGAAGGCGTAGACCCGCTCCAGGGACTGGCTCTCCCGGGTGACCTCGGCGAACCGGCGGTAGAGCAGCACGAGCGCGACCACGAGTGGGGTGAGGATGACCGCGGCCCACAGGGTGGTGTCCAGCAGCAGCAGGATGGCCAGGCCGATGACGACGGCCAGCGGCTGGACGACGACGACGGGCACGAAGAGGCTCGTCCAGACCGAACGTCCGGGATACCCCTGGGTCAGGGTGATGGCCCCGGCCACCATGCCGGCCCCCACGACGTTGGCCGCGAAGACGGCCAGCAAGCAGGACGCCCACGTCAGCGGATCCCTGATGTCACCCGCCGGGAGCAGTTCCAGCACCCCGATGGCGACCGCGCTGTCGATGACCGCCACGGCGACGTTGAACACGATCTTGGGCCGCGGATAGCGCTGGATCGCCAGGACGGTGCCGACGGCCAGGGCGCGGGTGACGGCGGTCCAGACCCCGCCCACCACGAGGAGCGCGATGACGAAGGCCACCTCGCTCGCCGAGTTGACGAAGCTGTGCCGCCGGAACTCGACGTGGACGTTGACCCACTCGGCGAGCATCGCGGCCAGCAGGACCGCGACGAGGACCCGACCATCGACCGCGAGCGGTTCCCGCGCCACCACGGCGGCGCCCGCCGGGACGGCGACCACCAGGGCGAGGGTCGCGACCGCCCAGGGACTGCGGACGGTACGCGGGCGTGTACGCTCACGAACGTCCTGCTCAGCCACGTGCACGGCACTCCCCGGGTCGTCGGGCGGGCGAAGGCTAGCAGCGGTGTCGATCACCGCCACCCTCCCCGCACCCGGGAGAGCGACCCGTCCACCACGGTCATCGGCACGCGGCACCCCGGACATGAGTGCGGGGCAGCCGGCCCATCGGACCGACTGCCCCGCACGAAGTCCGGCGACCGGGCGCCGCAGAGGCTCAGGCCTCGTTGCGGCCCCACTTGACACCGCGGCCCCACTTCACACCGCGGCCCCACTTCACACCCCGGGTACCGATCTCACGCTGCGTGCTGCTGTTCATGGCGCCTCCCTCGTGGCACGACTGTTGGCTGTTGCGGCAGCCATCCGCGCGCGGGGCAGGGCGTCGTCGAATACGGACCGCGCGGGTGACACTCCTTCCCGTCACCGGCCGCCACAAGCATCTCGATCACGACACGCCGCGTGACCCGTCGTGTCGTCACCAGCCGCCACGCTGATCACACGACGCGTGATTTGGCCCCTCGTCCGCCGACCGCGTGCGCGGACCGGCAGTTCCAGCCGCGGATCCTGCCGGTCCGCGCACACTGCGCACCCGCGCAGACGCACGGGCGTGCACGAGGACGGGTGAACCGTCCTCCGCGGTGGTCCACAATCGTGTCGACGCCCCGCGGACGCCGGGGTGCACGCGCTTACGCTGCCGCGCGTGCACCCCGGCCCGGACGACCGCGAGCGCGGCTCGACGCTGCCGTTCGTGCTGGTGTGCTGGCTCGTCGCGGCGCTGATGGCCTTCGGGGCGATCGCCGCCTCCGATGCCTTCCTCGAACAGCAGTCCGTGCAGTCGGTCTGCGACGGCGCCGCCCTGGCCGCGGCCAACCAGGCCGACGAGGCGGTGGTCTACGCGCACGGGGTGGGGACCGAGCTCCCGCTCGGCCGCGCCGCCGCGCAGACAGCGGTCGCCGACCAGCTCGCCGACGGGGGGCTCGCACTGGACAGCTGGACCGCCGAGACCGACGGGGCCGAGGTGACGGTGCGGTGCACCCGCCACGTCGACATCGCGTTCGGCTGGCTCTTCCTGGGTGGTCAGCAGCTGGAGCGCACCGCCGTCTCCAGCGCCCGGGCTCCCACGGCGCCCTGACCCCGGTACGCGAACGGCCCCCGACCTGGTGGTCGGGGGCCGTCGTACCGGGCGTGGCGGGTGAAGGATTCGAACCTTCGAAGGCTAAGCCGACGGATTTACAGTCCGCTCCCATTGGCCACTCGGGCAACCCGCCGTGTTTGGTACCGGGAGAGAGTAACAAGAGGACGGACCCACGGGTGACGGGTCCCCGGCGCGCCGGGGCCCGTCCGGCATGAGAGGAGAGACATGGCCGACGCATCGTTCGACGTCGTGAGCAAGGTCGACCGGCAGGAGGTCGACAACGCCCTCAACCAGACGGGCAAGGAGCTCTCGCAGCGCTTCGACTTCCGCGGCACCAACGCCACCATCGCGTGGGCCGGGGAGGAAGGCGTGACCCTCCAGGCGGACACCGAGGAGCGGGTCTCGGCCGCGCTCGAGGTGTTCAAGGAGAAGCTGGTCAAGCGGGGCATCTCGCTCAAGGTGCTGGACGCCGGCGAGCCGCAGTCCTCGGGGAAGAGCTACAAGATCGGTGCGACGATCAAGCAGGGCATCGAGTCCGACGTCGCGAAGAAGATCGCCAAGCTGATCCGCGACGAGGGCCCCAAGGGCGTCCAGGCGCAGATCCAGGGCGACCAGCTGCGGGTCAGCGGCAAGAAGCGCGACGACCTGCAGGCGGTGCAGCAGCTCCTCCGCGGGGCTGACCTCGACGTCGCCCTGCAGTTCGACAACTACCGGTGACCTGATGGAACGGCCCCCTCGCAGGGACCGGCGGCGCGCAGAGCGTGGCGTGGGGAGCGAGGGGGCCCTTCTACCGGCCGAGCTCGCGGGCCATCTGCTCCAGCCGGGCGATCCGCTGCGGCATGGGCGGGTGGCTGGCGAACAGCGACGCCATGCCCGCCCCGCGGAACGGGTTCGCGATCATCAGGTGGCTCTGGGTGACCAGCCGGTCCTCCTGCGGCAGCGGCCGGGCCGCCGTCCCCCGCTCGATCACCCGCAGCGCGTCGGCCAACGCGAGCGGGTCCTGCGACAGCTGGGCGCCCGAGGCGTCGGCCTGGTACTCCCGGCTGCGGCTGATCGCCATCTGCACCACGCCGGCGGCGATCGGCCCGAGGAGCATCAGCAGCAGGCCGCCGAGGGCGTTGCCGCCGCCGCGGTCGTCGGACCGGCCGCCGAACAACGAGGCGAACATCGCCATGTGGGCCAGGTAGGTGATCACCGTGGCCATGGCGCCGGCCACCGAGCTGATCAGGATGTCGCGGTTGTAGACGTGCGAGAGCTCGTGCGCGAGCACCCCCCGCAGCTGGCGCCGGTCGAGCAGCTCGAGGATGCCCTGGGTGACGCAGACGGCCGCGTGGCGCGGGTTGCGGCCGGTGGCGAACGCGTTGGGCTGGTTCGTCGGGCTCACGTAGAGACGGGGCATGGGCTGCCGCGCCTCCGTCGCGAGCTCGCGCACGATCGCGTACAGCTGCGGCGCCTGCGTCTCGGTCACCGGGAAGGCCCGCATCGCCCGCAGTGCCAGCTTGTCCGAGTTGAAGTAAGCGAAGCCGTTCACCCCGAGGGCGACCACCAGCGCGATGAACAGCCCGCCGTTGCCGCCGATCGCGTAGCCGGCGACGAGGATCAGCCCGCCCATGGCGCCCAGGAGGACGGCGGTCTTCAGTCCGTTGTTCCAGCGCTGCACGTCCGGTCCAACGCCGTCCCGGGAGCGCCCGTTCCCGGACGACGGACGCGCCCTCCCCGGCGGAATGACCGCGCCACCGCAGCGGTTCCTCCTTCCGGACGCGGTGACATCTCGCCGCTGCGGCGTGTCCGGTTGCACATCCCGGCCGTGTACACGCGCACGTAACCTCGCCCGGTGGAGGTAGACCGCTGATGACTGGCACCAATCCGACCGTCGCGCCGTCGAGCTCGAACGGCGCCCCGGCCACCCCGGTGTCCGGCTCCGCTCCCGGTGGGCTCGTCAAGAGCGTCGTGGAGCTCGACCGCGTCGTCATCCGGCTGGCCGGTGACTCCGGCGACGGCATGCAGCTGACCGGCAACCGGTTCACCAGCGAGACGGCGTCGTTCGGCAACGACCTCAAGACGCTGCCGAACTTCCCCGCCGAGATCCGCGCGCCGACGGGGACCCTGCCGGGCGTCAGCTCCTTCCAGCTGCAGTTCGCCGACCACGACGTCATGACGCCGGGTGACGCCCCGGACGTGCTCGTGGCGATGAACCCGGCTGCGCTCAAGGCCAACCTCGGCGAACTGCCCGGCGGCGGCCTGCTGATCGTCGACTCCGACGAGTTCACCCCGCGCAACCTGGCGAAGGTCGGCTACGCGACCAACCCGCTGGAGGACGGCTCGCTCGAGGGGTGGCAGACCGTCAGCGTCCCGCTGACCTCGATGACCCTCGACGCGCTCGCCGACTCGGGCCTCGGCAAGAAGGAGGCCGAGCGCAGCAAGAACATGTTCACCCTCGGCCTGCTGAGCTGGATGTACCACCGGCCCACCGAGGGCACGGTCCGCTTCCTCGAGCGCCAGTTCCGCCGCAAGCCGGAGATCGCCGCGGCGAACATCGCCGCGTTCCGCGCCGGCTACAACTACGGCGACACCACCGAGGCCTTCGCCGTCTCCTACGAGATCAAGCCCGCCCCGATGAAGCCGGGCCGCTACCGGAACATCTCCGGCAACCAGGCGCTCGCCCTCGGCCTCGTCGCCGCCGGCCAGCGCTCGGGGCTCCCGGTGTTCCTCGGCGCGTACCCGATCACCCCGGCGTCGGACATCCTCCACGAGCTGTCCCGGCACAAGGCCTTCGGCGTGCGCACCTTCCAGGCCGAGGACGAGATCGCCGGCATCGGTGCGGCCCTCGGCGCCTCCTTCGGCGGCGCGCTGGGCATCACGACGACGTCGGGCCCCGGTGTGGCGCTCAAGGCCGAGACCATCGGTTTGGCGGTCATGACCGAGCTGCCGCTGGTCATCGTCGACGTCCAGCGCGGTGGCCCCTCCACCGGCCTGCCGACGAAGACCGAGCAGTCGGACCTGCTGCAGGCGATGTTCGGCCGCAACGGCGAGGCCCCGATCCCGGTCATCGCCCCGCGCTCCCCCGGTGACTGCTTCGACGCCGCCGTGGAGGCCGCGCGGATCGCGCTCGCCTACCGGACGCCGGTCATGCTGCTGTCGGACGGCTACCTCGCCAACGGCGCCGAGCCGTGGGCGATCCCGGACGCCGACTCGCTGCCCGACCTCACCGGGTCGGTGGCCTTCGCCACCGAGCCCAACGGCGAGGACGGCGAGTTCCTCCCCTACCTCCGCGACCCCGAGACCCTGGCGCGCGCCTGGGCGATCCCGGGCACCGCGGGCATGCAGCACCGGATCGGCGGGCTGGAGAAGGCCGACAGGACCGGCAACATCTCCTACGACCCGGCCAACCACGACTTCATGACCCGCACCCGGCAGGCGAAGATCGACGGCATCGCCGCGTCGATCCCGGCCACCGACGTCGACGACCCCGACGGCGACGCGCGCGTCGCCGTCATCGGGTGGGGCTCCACCTACGGCCCGATCGGCGCCGCCTGCCGGCGGATCCGGAGCTCCGGCCGGAAGGTCGCCCAGCTCCACCTGCGGCACATCAACCCGTTCCCCGCCGACCTCGGCGAGGTGCTGGCCCGGTACGACCGGGTCATCTGCCCGGAGATGAACCTCGGGCAGCTGGCCCTGCTGCTGCGCGCGAAGTACCTGGTGGACGTGCAGAGCCACACCCAGGTGCGCGGGCTGCCCTTCCGCGCGGCCGAGCTGGCCGCGGTGATCCAGGACGCCATCGACAGCACCACCGCACCCCTGAACGGAGCACCGCAGTGACCACCGTCGAACTCGGCATGCCGGACGCACCGACCCCCATCGACGCCGCCATCGCCCGCTCGCTCGAGCAGCACGGCCCCAAGCAGACCGAGCTCAAGGGCAAGGACTTCAAGACCGACCAGGAGGTCCGCTGGTGCCCCGGCTGCGGTGACTACGTCATCCTGAACGCGGTCCAGAGCTTCCTGCCGAGCCTGGGCATCGCCCGCGAGGACATGGTCATCGTGTCGGGCATCGGCTGCTCGTCGCGCTTCCCGTACTACATGAACACCTACGGGATGCACTCGATCCACGGCCGCGCCCCGGCGATCGCGACCGGCCTCGCCGCCTCACGCCCCGACCTCTCGGTGTGGGTCGTCACCGGCGACGGCGACGCGCTCTCCATCGGCGGCAACCACCTGATCCACGCGCTGCGGCGGAACGTCAACATGACGATCCTGCTGTTCAACAACCGGATCTACGGGCTCACCAAGGGCCAGTACTCGCCCACCTCCGAGGTCGGGAAGGTCACCAAGTCCACGCCGATGGGCTCGCTGGACCACCCGTTCAACCCGGTGTCGCTCGCCATCGGCGCGGACGCCACCTTCGTCGGCCGGGCGATGGACTCCGACCGCAAGGGCCTCACCGAGGTGCTGCGGCAGGCCGCGGAGCACCAGGGCACCTCGCTGGTGGAGATCTACCAGAACTGCAACATCTTCAACGACGGCGCGTTCGAGCTGCTGAAGGACCCGGCGACGGGCCCGATGTGGACGATCCCGCTCGTCCACGGCGAGCCGCTGGTGTTCGGCCCGGACGGCGCCTCGTGCGTGGTCCGCGACGACTTCGGGGGGCTGCGCATCGCCGAGACCAACCAGGTCGACGCGAGCGAGATCGTGGTGCACGACGCGACCCGCGAGGACCCGTCCTACGCGTTCGCGCTGTCCCGGCTGTCCACGCAGGACCTCCGGTACACCCCGATGGGCGTGTTCCGGAAGGTGGCGAAGCCGAGCTACGAGGCGATGATGTCCGAGCAGCTGCACGAGGCCCGGCTGCAGGGCCCCGGCGACCTCGACGCCCTGCTGGCCGGTGGGGACACCTGGGAGGTCAAGGCCTAGGAGGACCCCGTTCCGCGCGCACGGCCCGCCTCCCGCCCGGGAGGCGGGCCGTGCTGCGTCCGGAGCGGATCAGCGCCGGCCGTTCTCCCGCAGCACGTCGGTGAGCACCGGCAGGGCCCGGTGGAGCTGCTCCCGCGTCGGCGCGGCGAAGCCGAGCACCAGCCCGGCCCGGCCATCGTCCACCAGCGCGTGCCGGGCCAGCCCGTCGACGGCGATCCCCCGCGCCGCGGCCGCCGCGCGCACCGCCTCCTCCGCGGCGGTGCCGGGCAGCGGCACGAGGACGTGCGCCCCGGCGGCATCCCCCTCCACCCGGCACCCGGCCGCCGCGACCGCGGCCCGCACCTCGCCCGCCCGCGCGACCAGTTCACGGCGCAGGCGGCGCAGATGCCGGGCGAGGTCCCCGGAGGCCGTGAACCCCGCGAAGACCCGCTGACCGGCGCGCGCGGGCCGGGTGCCGGTGGCGGTGCGGCGGAGCAGCAGCTCCGCCCGCAGCGGTTCGGGCGCCACCATCCAGCCGACGCCGAGGGTGGGGCTGAGGATCTTGCTCGTCGTGCCCAGGTGCACCACGACGTCAGGCCCCAGCGCGCCCAGCAGCGGCAGCGGGGCGACGTCGTAGCGCAGCTCCCCGTCGTAGTCGTCCTCCAGCACCCACCACCCCTCGGCGCGGGCCCGGGCGACCAGCGCGAGCCGGCGCGCGGCCGACATCCGGCGGCCGAGCGGGTACTGGTGGGCCGGCGTGCAGTAGACGGCGGCCACCCCGGACGGGAGCGCGTCGACGATCAGGCCGTCGTCGTCGACCGCGGCCGGGACGACCTCGACGCCGGCATCGCGTAGCGCACCGACGACGCGCTGGTAGCCAGGGTCCTCGACCGCCACCCGGCTGCCCGGCGGCAGCGCGCGCGCCACCTCCCCCACCGCCGCCGAGGTGCCGGCGGTGGCCAGCACCTCCTCCGGGCCGGCGGCCAGGCCCCGGTGCCGCAGGAGGTGCTCACCCACCGCCGATCGGAACGCGGGGTCACCGGCGGCGTCCGGGCGGGCGTCGGGCGCCTCGTCGCCCGCGGCCCGCCAGGCCCGCCGCCAAGCCGCCCGGTCGAGGACCTGCAGGCACGGCGACCCCGCCCGCAGGTCGACCAGCGCCGGTGCGGCCGGCGAGCGGACGGCCGGAGCGGGAGCCGCCGCGGGCGCCGCCGTCACCGCGCCGAGGACGTACGTGCCCGCGCCCCGGCGTCCGCCGAGCCATCCCTCGGCCAGCAGCTGGTCGTAGGCGGCGACGGTCACCGTGCGGCTCACCCGCAGCGCCGCGGCGAACGCCCGCGTCGACGGCAGCCGGTCCCCGGGGCGCAGCGTCCCGTCGGCGGCGGCGGTGCGCAGCGCCTCGGCCAGCTGGACCGACAGCGGCGTGCCCGAGCTGCGGTCGAGCAGCACCGGGGGGAGGTCGACCACGGTGCTCCTGCCGCCGACGAAGTGGACTGCCGGGAATCTAGCGGATTGGTCGTTCCGGAGGACCACCTGCGCCGTCCAGGATCGACGTCGTGGACACCGCCCCGCCGCTCTCCCCCACCGACCGCAGCACCGTCCGCCGGGGCGCGAAGCGCGCCCGCACCGACCGGGCCGACCTCTACGCCGTGCTCGACGCCGGCCTGATCGGCCATCTCGGCGTGCAGCTGGGCGACGCCCCGGTCGTGCTGCCGACGGGCTACGGCCGGCGCGGGGACACCCTCTACCTGCACGGCTCGACGGGGGCCGCGACGCTGCGGGGCGCGGCCGCGGGCGCGCCGGTCTGCTTCACCGTGACCCACCTGGACGGGATCGTCTACGCGCGCTCGGCCTTCCACCACTCGGTCAACTACCGCTGCGCGGTCGTGCACGGGCGGGCCCGCCTGGTGCAGGACCCGGACGAGCGGCTGCTCGGCCTGGAGGTGCTCACCGAGCACCTGGCGCCCGGATCCTGGACGGCGACCCGCCGGCCCGACCGCAGGGAGCTGGCCGCCACCGCGGTGCTGGCCCTCGACCTCGCCGAGGCGAGCGTGAAGATCCGCACCGGCCCGCCGGGGGACGACGAGCGCGACATCGAGGGCGCGGCGGCCCCGGACCCGGTGTGGGCCGGCGTCCTGCCCGTCCGGACGGTGCTGGGCGAGCCGGAGCCCTGCCCCCTGCTGCCCGCCGGGACCACCGTCCCCCTGCGGGTGACCGGCCGGGTCCTCAGCCCTGCGGGGTGACGCGGAGCAACTGGTCCCGGCCGCCGCCGTTGTCGGTCGTCACGTACAGCGCACCGTCGGTGCCCTGCTCGACGGTGCGGATGCGCCCGTAGGTGCCGTCCAGCTCGGGCAGCCGGAACTGCTCGACGAGGGCGCCGGCCTCGTCCAGGCGCAGCGCCAGCACGTGCTGCCCGCGCAGCGCGCCGAGCAGGAGCAGCCCGTCGTAGTCGCCCCACTGGTCCCCGTCGAGGAACGTGCCGTCGCTCGGGGCGATGGGCGGGGCGCCCGAGTCCCAGACCGCCGGGGCCGCCCCCTCGATCTCCGGGTCGGTCATCGGCACGCTCTCGTCGTAGCCCCCGCCGCCCACGGGGTCCCAGCCGTAGTTGGCGCCGGGGCGCAGCAGGTTGACCTCGTCGTTCCGGTCGGGCCCGTGCTCGACCGAGTAGACCTGATCCGTGCCCGGCCACCGGGCCAGGCCCTGGACGTTGCGGTGCCCGTAGGTCCAGATCAGGTCGGCCGCACCGTCGTCCGGAGCGACGAAGGGGTTGTCCGGCGGAGCCTGGCCGGTGGCGGGGTCGGCGCGGAGCACCTTGCCGGCCAGCGAGCCGAGGTCCTGGGGGTGGGTGCCGACCGCGTTGTCCCCGGTGCCGACCAGCAGCGCGCCGTCCGGCCCGAACTCGAGCCGGCAGCCGCCGTGTCGGCCGCTGCGCTCGTTGAGCGGGATGCCACCGATCAGCGGGTCGTCGACCCGGGTGGCGGACGACCAGTCGCCCGCCACCGTCCAGGCGACGACGCCGATGAACCCCTCCCGATCCCCCTGGCACGTGTAGAACCGCCGGTTCTCGGCGAACGCCGGGTCCAGCGCCAGGCCCATCAGGCCGGTCTCCCCCGCCACGAACAGGTCACCGAGGTCGGCCTGCACCTCCCGCACGGTGCCGTCCGGGAGCACCGCCGTGAAGCCGCCCGCGCGTTCGTCGAGCAGCAGGGTGCCGTCCTCGCTCTGGGCGACGTCCCAGGGGTGGTCGAGCCCGTCGGCCACCACCTCGACCCGCAGCGACGGAGCACCGGTGGGAGCCGAGGTGGTCGGGGGCGTCGAGACCGAGCCGGCGTCCTCCTCCGACCCGCCCGAGCACGCCGCAAGCAGGAGGGCGGCCCCCATGCAGCAGAAAGACCTCGCCCCTCTCACCCCTCGCACGCTCCGGGCGAGCCTTCGGACGAGCCCGCGCTCGCCGACTTCGGAGGGCATGGGGGTCCTTCCGCTAGCTGGTGCGCGTGACCACGTAGTCGCACAGCGCCGAGAGCGCGTCGCGCACCTCACCGGCCGGGACGTCGTCCAGCCGGCCGCGCGCCCGATCGGCGTACTCCCGCAGCACGTCGGTGGCGCGGGCCAGCGACCGGGAGGACCGGAGCAGCGCGAGCGCCTCGGCGTGCTCGGCGTCGTCGGTGACCGGGCCGGCGACCAGCTCGCGGAGCCGGGCCTCCGCGGGGTCGTCGCCGGCCAGCGCGAACAGCACCGGCAGGGTGGCGATCCCCTCGCGGAGGTCGGTGCCCGGCGACTTCCCGGAGACGTCGTCGGTGCTGACGATGTCGATCAGGTCGTCGGAGATCTGGAAGGCGACGCCGACCTCCTCGCCGAACTCGGTCAGCGCCGCCACGAGGTCGTCGTCCACGCCGGAGAAGGAGGCCCCGAAACGGGCCGACGTCGCCACCAGCGAGCCGGTCTTGTCGGCGAGCACCTGCAGGTAGTGGGCGATCGCGTCGTCGCCGGGCTGGGCGCCGACGGTCTCCTTGATCTGCCCGGTGACCAGGCGCTCGAAGGTCCGCGCCTGGACCCGCACGGCCTCGGGACCCAGGTCGGCGAGGATGTCCGACGCCCGGGCGAAGAGCAGGTCGCCGGTCAGGATGGCGATGCTGTTGCTCCACCGGCTGTTCGCGCTGGGGGCGCCCCGGCGCACGGCGGCCTCGTCCATGACGTCGTCGTGGTACAGCGTGGCGAGGTGGGTGAGCTCGCAGACCACGGCGCCCTGCGTGACCTCCGCGGCGGACGGATCGCCCAGCTGGGCGGCCAGGAGCGCCAGCATCGGCCGGAACCGCTTGCCGCCGGCGGCCATGAGGTGACCGGCGGCCTCCCGCACGAACGGGTGCTCGCTGCCCACGGCGACGGCCAGCTCGGCCTCCACCCGGGCCAGCCCGTCGGCCAGCGCCTCCCCGAGATCGCCCTCGGGGAGCCAGGGGCCGATGGTCGACGCCGGGGTGGAGATCCGGTGCCAGACCTCGGTGGGGGTGCCGTCGGCTGCAGCACGGGCTCCGGTCATATCAACCGACGAATCTAGCCGCCTGCTCGGCGAGGTCGAGCACCGCCCCGGGCAGGACGCCGAGCGCGAGGGTCACGGCCGCGGTCACCGCGAGCACGATCGTCGTCGGGAGCCCGGGCACCCCCACCGTCGGGCCGTCGACGACCGGCTCGGAGAAGTACATGAGCACGATGACCCGGAGGTAGAAGAAGGCCGCCACCGCGCTGGCCAGCAGCGCCACCAGCGCCAGCGGCCAGGCGCCCTGCTCGATCGCGGCGCGGAACACCGCGAACTTGCCGGTGAACCCGGCGGTGAGCGGGATCCCGGCCAGCGCCAGCAGGAAAAGGGTCATGATCGCGGCCGTGACCGGGGAGCGCGCGCCCAGCCCCGCCCACTGCGACAGGTGGCTCGCCTCGCCGTCGCC
The DNA here is from genome assembly GCF_054050975.1 of Blastococcus sp. SYSU DS0828. NCBI lineage: Bacteria > Bacillati > Actinomycetota > Actinomycetes > Geodermatophilales > Geodermatophilaceae > Blastococcus > Blastococcus sp. SYSU DS0828. Next base: position 82,938 of record NZ_JBJHAK010000007.1, read on the forward strand.
GTCCCGCACGAGGGTCAGGACGGCGAAGGCGCCGAGCGTGGTGATGCCGTAGGCCAGCAGGTAGAACATCGTGGCGGACAGGCCGGAGCCGCCGCCGTCGGCGCCGAGGCCGATGACGCCGGTGAGCAGGAAGCCTGCGTGCGCCACCGAGGAGTAGGCGAGCATGCGCTTGAGGTCGGTCTGGGTCAGCCCGAGGATCGCGCCCACGACCATGGAGACGATGGCCGCGGCGTAGATCAGCGGCCGCCAGGTCCACTCCACGGGGCCGAACGCGACGTAGAGCAGGCGCAGGATCGCGCCGAAGGCCGCAACCTTGGTGCAGGCCGCCATGAAGGCGGTGACCGGCGTCGGGGCGCCCTGGTAGACGTCGGGCGTCCAGGCGTGGAACGGCGCCACGCTGGCCTTGAAGAGCAGGCCGACGACCAGCAGCGCCAGGCCCAGGACCAGCAGGACACCGCCGCCGTCCACGGTCGCGACGTCCCGGATGTCGCTGAGCCGGACGCTGCCGACCGCGCCGTAGACCAGCGCCAGGCCGTACAGGAAGAAGGCCGAGGCGAAGGCGCCCAGCAGGAAGTACTTGACCGCCGCCTCCTGGGAGAGCAGCCGGCGCCGCCGGGCCATCCCGCTGATCAGGTACAGCGGCAGGCTGAGCACCTCCAGCGCCACGAACATGACCAGCAGGTCGTTCGCCGCGACGAACAGCATCATGCCGCCGAGCGCGAAGGTGGCCAGCGGGTAGACCTCGGTCTGCACCCGGGGCACCGTGGCCAGCTCCCGGTCGCGCGGGCTGCCCGCGGGGACGGCGGCGCTGACGACGAACGCCGACCGCGCCGGGTCGAGCGCGCGCTCGGCGAACAGCAGGACCGACAGCGCACCCAGGCCGGCGATGGTCGCCTGCAGGAAGAGCGCCGGGTCGTCGACCGCCAGCGCGCCACCGGCGGTGACCTCGGGCTCGCGGGCCCAGGCGACGATCAGGACGGCGAGGAGGGCGCCGACGGTGCCGACCAGCGCGAGCGCCACCTGGGCCGCGTGGCGCCGGTCCCGCGGCACGAAGGCCTCCACCAGGATCCCGGCGCACGCCGCGCCGAACACGACCAGCAGCGGGGCCAGCGCGGCCCAGGAGAGGTCGGGTGCCTCGATCATCGGTCGGTCCCTCCGGAGGCGCCCAGGTCACCCAGGGTGGCGACGACGGCCGGTTCGATCAGGTCGATCAGCGGCTGCGGGTACACACCCAGGCCGATGATCAGCGCCACCAGCGGCACGACGACGGCCAGCTCGCGCCGGTCGAGGTCGAGCACCCGCAGGGAGCGGCGCGGGGCGGTCCGCGGGGCGGTCAGCGTGGCGGTGGCTCCCCCACCGACCGCCACCGGTTCGGCGGGGTCCTCCTGCAGCAGCACGCCACGGGGCGGGCCGTGCATGGTGCGCTGGTACATGAGCAGCACGTAGAGCGCCGCCAGGACGATGCCGACCGTCGCCAGCACCGTGAACACCGGCCGCTCGGGGAACGAGCCGATCAGCACGAGGAACTCGCTGACGAAGCTGTTGGTGCCCGGCAGGGCCAGCGACGCGAGCCCGGCCACCAGGAAGGCGCCGGCCAGCAGCGGGGCCTTCGCGGCGACGCCGCCGTAGTCGGCGATCCGGCGGGAGCCCCCACGGGCGATGAGCATGCCGACGACGAGGAACAGCAGCCCGGTCGCCAGGCCGTGGTTGACCATGTAGAGCACCGCGCCGGTGCCGGCCTCGGTGGTGAAGGCGAAGATGCCCAGCGCGATGAAGCCGAAGTGCGAGATCGAGGTGTAGGAGACCAGCCGCTTCATGTCGCTCTGGCCCATCGCCAGCAGCGCCGCGTAGAGGATGCCGACCACCGCCAGTATCAGCACGAACGGGGCGAACTCCCGCGACGCGTCGGGGAACAGCGGCAGGCAGTAGCGCAGGAAGCCGAAGGTGCCGACCTTGTCCAGGACGCCGACCAGCAGCACCGCCCCGCCGATCGGGGCCTCGGCACCGGAGTCGGGCAGCCAGGTGTGGAAGGGCACCAGCGGCGCCTTGATGGCGAAGGCGACGAAGAAGCCGAGGAACAGCAACCGCTGGACGTCGGGGTCGATGTCGAGCTGCCGGAGCGCGTCGAACGCGAAGGTCCCCTCGCCGAGCGCGCCGCTGCTGACCACGTACAGGCCGATGACCGAGGCGAGCATCACCAGCCCGCCGACCAGGCTGTAGACGAAGAACTTGACCGCCGCGTACTGCCGGCGCGGCCCGCCGAAGCTGCCGATCAGGAAGTACATCGGGACGAGCATCGCCTCGAAGAAGACGTAGAACAGCAGCACGTCGGTGGCGACGAAGACGCCGACCATCATCGCCTCGAGCAGCAGCAGCCAGGCGAAGAAGACCCGCACCGGGCGGCGGCCGCCGTCGGCCTCGTGCCAGGAGGCGGCGACCACCAGGGGCACCAGGACGCCGACGAGCAGCACCATCACCAGGGCGATGCCGTCGACCCCCAGCGCGAACTCCGACCCGAAGTCGGGGATCCAGGAGACCGCCGTCGTCAGCTGGAACCGCGGGCCGCCGGCGTCGAACGCGAGCGTCGTGAGCACGGCCAGCACCAGCACGACCAGGCTGACGGCGAGGGTCACCTGCTTGGCGAGCAGGTCGCGCCCGCGCGGCAGGGCGGCCACCGCCGCGGCTCCGACGGCCGGCACGGCGATCATCGCCAGCAGCCAGGGGAAGTCGCTCACCGCAGCACGTCCTTTCCGGGGCACCGGTCGGCGCTCGAGACCATGTGTTCGCTTCCGCGGGACGGCCCGCTCATCCGGACGTCACCGCCAGCAGCGCGCCCGCGACCACGACGGCGCCGCCGAGCATGCCGAGGGCGTAGCTGCGCACGAAGCCGGTCTGCAGCCGGCCCAGCCGGGACGACGAGCCGCCCAGGCCCGCGGCCAGGCCGTTGACGGCGCCGTCGACGCCGCGGTTGTCGAGCCAGACCAGGGCGCGAGTGAGCCACTGCCCCGGCCGCATGAACAGCGACTCGTTCACCGCGTCGGCGTAGAGGCCGTTGCGGGCCGCGCGGGTGACCGGGGAGACCCGGACCGGCGCGGTCACCGGCACCTCGCGGCGGCCGACGAACAGCCAGGCGACCAGCACGCCGAGCAGCATCACGGCCGTCACCACCAGGCCGATGACCACCGGGGCCACCACGTGGGCGGCCTCCGCCGGCTCGCCGAAGACCGGCTCCAGCCAGCCCGACAGGGGGAACACCGACACCAGCAGGCCACCGGCGGCGACCGAGCCGACGGCGAGCACCACCATCGGCGCGGTCATCACCGGGGGTGCCTCGTGCGGGTGGACGCCCTCCTCCCAGCGGGGCCGGCCGAAGAAGGTCATGAGCATCAGCCGGGTCATGTAGAAGGCGGTGAGCCCCGCGCCCAGCACGGCGACCCCGCCGAGCACCCAGCCCCAGACGTCGTCCCGGTCCAGCGCGGCCTCGATGATCGCGTCCTTGGTGAAGTAGCCGGAGAGGAACGGGAACCCGATGAGCGCGAGGTAGCCCAGCCCGAAGGTGACGAAGGTGACCGGCAGCTTGTTCCACAGGCCGCCGAAGCGCCGCATGTCCACCGAGTCGCGCATCGCGTGCATGACCGAGCCGGCGCCGAGGAACAGCCCGGCCTTGAAGAACCCGTGCGCGAGCAGGTGCGCCAGGCCGGCGACGTAGCCGGCGGGCCCGAGCCCGACGGCCAGGAACATGTAGCCGATCTGGCTGACCGTCGACCAGGCCAGCACCTTCTTGATGTCGTCGTAGGCGCAGCCGGCGACCGCCCCGATCAGCAGGGTGAGCGCGCCGATCGCCAGCACCACCGCCCGCGCGGTGGGCGTCAGGTCGTAGATGGGGGCCGACCGGGCGATGAGGTAGACGCCCGCGGTGACCATCGTGGCCGCGTGGATCAGCGCCGAGACCGGGGTGGGGCCCTCCATGGCGTCGGGCAGCCACGCCTGCAGCGGGAACTGGCCGGACTTGCCGCAGGCACCCAGCAGGAGGAGCAGGCCGATCGCGGTGATCGTCCCGCCCGCCAGGGTGCCCACCGTCCCGAAGACGCCGGCGTAGGAGGTCGTCCCGAGCTGGGCGAACATCACGAAGATCGCCAGGGCCAGGCCGACGTCGCCGACCCGGTTCATGATGAAGGCCTTCTTCGCCGCGGTGGCCGCGGCCGGGCGGGTGTACCAGAAGGCGATGAGCAGGTACGACGCCAGCCCCACGCCCTCCCAGCCCACGTAGAGGGCCACGAAGCTGTTGCCCAGGACCAGCAGCAGCATGGCCGCGACGAAGAGGTTCAGGTAGGCGAAGAACCGGCGGCGTCCGGCGTCGTGCGCCATGTAGCCGATCGAGTAGACGTGGATCAGCGAGCCGACGCCGGTGATCAGCAGGACGAAGACCGCCGACAGGGGGTCGTAGAGCAGCCCCGCGGTGACGTCCAGCCCGCCGGTGGCGATGAAGGTGAACAGCTCCACGTCGACGGCGCGCTCGTCCAGCCCGGCCAGCTGCACCGTGCACAGCACCGCCAGCACGAACGCCGCGCCGACGGTCGCCGTCCCCAGCAGGTGGCCCCAGCGGTCGGTGCGGCGGCCACCCAGCAGCAGCACCGCGGCCCCCAGCAGAGGCAGCGCGATCAGCAGCCAGGACCAGCCCAGCAGCCCGTCCGCGGGCAGCGTCTCAGACACAGAAGTCCCCGTCCCGCGCGTCAGTACTTGAGGAGGTTGGCGTCGTCGATCGAGGCGGACCGCCGGGTCCGGTAGATCGACATGATGATCGCGAGCCCGACGACCACCTCGGCGGCCGCGACGACCATGACGAACAGCGCGATGATCTGGCCGTCGACGGTGCCGGTGGACCGGGCGAAGGTGATCAGCGTCAGGTTGACGGCGTTGAGCATCAGCTCCACGCACATGAACACGACGATCGCGTTGCGCCGCACGAGCACGCCGACCGCGCCGATGGTGAACAGGATCGCGGCGAGCACGAGGTAGTGGCTCAGGCTCACCGGTCCCGCCCTCCGGGCACGTCGCTGACGGTGGGATCCATCGACCCGAGGGCGGCGTCGGGTGACCCGAGCTGCTCCCGGCCGGTGGGACGGGGCATCTGATCGATCTCCTGCGCCTCGATGCCGGTGGCGAGCGTGTCCTCGGCGTAGCGGCCGTCGGGCAGCAGCCCGGGCGCGGCCACCGAGTGGGCGCGGGCGTAGACCCCGGGTCCCGGCAGCGTCTGCGGCCGGTCGGTGAGGAAGCGCGCCCGGGAGAGCTCCCGCTGGCCCGTGCGGCTGCCCGGGGTCCGCTCCATCTGGGTGAAGACCAGCGCGCCGACGGCCGCGACGATCAGCAGCCCGCCGGTGACCTCGAACGCCACCAGGTACCGCGAGTACAGCAGGCCGGCGATCGCCTCGACGTTGCCCGACGCAGCGCCGCCCGCCCCGCCCTGCACCGCCTCGAGCCCGGCGACCGGCAGGTCCCGGGTCGCCCGCGCGATGCCGGCCCCCGCGATCGCGGCGAATCCGACGCCGAACAGCGTGGCCGCCACCCGCTGGCCGCGGAGCGTCTCCACGACCGAGTCGGAGGAGTCGCGGCCCACGAGCATGAGCACGAAGAGGAACAGGATCATGATCGCGCCGGTGTAGACGATGATCTGCGCCGCCCCGAGGAACGGCGCCTCCTGGACGACGTAGAAGACCCCCAGCGACAGCATCGTCAGGACCAGCCAGAGCGCGGAGTGCACCGCGTTCCGGCTGAACACCATGCCCAGCGCCCCGGCCAGCGCGACCGGGCCGAGGATCCAGAAGACGACGGCCTCGCCGGTGCCGATGACGACGCCGGCGGTGTCCGGGGTCACGGCCGAGGCTCCGGTTCGCGCACGTAGTAGTCCTTCTCGTCGTCGCCGAGCCGCATCGGGTGCGGGGTGGCCTCCATGCCGGGCAGCAAGGGGGCCATCAGCTGTTCCTTGGTGTAGATCAGGTCGCGCCGGTTGTCGTCGGCGAGCTCGAAGTCGTTGCTCATCGTCAGCGACCGCGTGGGGCAGGCCTCGATGCACAGCCCGCAGAAGATGCAGCGCAGGTAGTTGATCTGGTAGACCGCGCCGTACCGCTCACCGGGCGAGTAGCGCTCGTCCTCGGTGTTGTCGCCACCCTCGACGTAGATGGCGTCGGCCGGGCAGGCCCAGGCGCACAGCTCGCAGCCGACGCACTTCTCCAGCCCGTCGGGATGCCGGTTGAGCACGTGGCGGCCGTGGTAGCGCGGCTTGGTCACCTTCGGCTCGTACGGGTACTGCTCGGTGGTCACGGTCCGGAAGATCTGGGCGAAGGTGACCCCGAAACCCTGGACCGCGGCGGGCAGGAGGCTGTCCCGGACGGCGGGCCGGTTGCGCCCGCCCGCCGCGGAGTGCTCCACCTCCCCGCGGGACCGCCGGACCATGTCCTGCTCGCCGGGCTTGCCGTGCGCGGGGGTCTCCCGCTCGTCGCGGTCAGGCATCGCGCTCCTCCTCGACGGTGGCGGTGCCGCGCCGCCCGGTGCTGACGACCGGGGCCGCGTCGGCGGTGGTGGTGGACTGGCGCCGCAGCCGGGGCGACGGCGGCACCTGCAGGTCCATCGGCGGGACGGGGAACCCGCCCTCGGCGCGGCCGGGGCCACCGGCGGGCCGGCGGCGCGCCCCGGCCGGCGGCAGCACCTCCGGTTCGGCCCGGGTCGGGTGGTTGGAGCCGGCCGCGGCCTCGGCGGCGGCGAGCCGGGTGTCCTGCTGCGCGGAGCGGCCGCCGAGCCAGAGCGCGGCGAGCACCAGCAGCGCCGCCGGGACCCCGACGTAGACCGCCACCTCGCCGGTGGAGAGGTCGGTCTCCCGGGAGACGGTGCGCATCGTCGCCACGATCAGGATCCAGACCAGCGCGACCGGGACGAGCACCTTCCACCCGAAGCGCATGAACTGGTCGTAGCGCAGCCGGGGAAGCGTGCCGCGCAGCCAGATGAAGACGAACAGGGCGGCGACGACCTTGAGGAAGAACCACAGCAGCGGCCACCAGCCGGTGTTCGCGCCGTCCCAGATGGAGATCGGCCACGGCGCGCGCCAGCCGCCCAGGAACAGCGTCGCGGCGAGCGCCGAGACGGTGACCATGTTGATGTATTCGGCGAGGAAGAACAGGGCGAACTTCAGCGACGAGTACTCGGTGTGGAAGCCGCCGACGAGCTCGCTCTCGGCCTCGGGGAGGTCGAAGGGTGCCCGGTTGGTCTCCCCCACGACGGCGATCGCGTAGAGCACGAAGGACACCGGCAGCAGGACGGCGTACCAGCTGGGACCGGTGAACTCCCAGCCGAAGAAGGAGAGCTGGGTGCCGTCGGCCTGGGCGGCGACGATCTCCGAGGTGGACATCGTGCCGGCGTAGAGGAACACCGCCACGATGGACAGCCCCATCGCGATCTCGTAGCTGATCATCTGCGCCGCGCTGCGCATGCTGCCCAGCAGCGGGTAGGTGGAGCCGGAGGCCCAGCCGCCCAGCACGATCCCGTAGATGCCCATGGCGGACATCGCCAGGATGATCAGCACCCCGATCGGGGCGTCGGTGAGCTGGAGCGGCGTCTGCTCGCCGAAGATGCTCACGACCGGGCCCATCGGGATCACCGAGAAGGCGACGAACGCCGGGACGGTGGCGATCACCGGAGCCAGGAAGTACACCGGCTTGTCGGCCATCGCCGGCATGATGTCTTCCTTGAACGCCAGCTTGAGCCCGTCGGCGAGGCTCTGCAGGTAGCCGCGCGGGCCGACCGTGTTCGGCCCGATCCGCTGCTGCATCCGCGCGACGACCTTGCGCTCGAACACGATCGCGAACAGCGTCATCGCGACCAGCACGGCGAAGACGCCGACGATCTTGATGAGCACGATCCACCAGACGTCGTGCCCGAAGTCCGCCAGCGTCGGCTGGTCGGGCGCGGCCCACAGGTTCATCGCACGACCTCCCCGGCGACGGCCGACGTGCGGGCCAGCCGCACGACCGCGCCGGGCCCGGCGCCCAGCGCGGAACGGATCTCGCTGCCGGGCGAGCGCATCGGCAGCCACACCACCTGGTCGGGCATGGCGGTGACCACCACCGGCAGGCTGATCGAACCGGTGGGCCCGCTGACGGTGAGCCGGTCGCCGTCGGCCAGGCCGAGACGGGCGGCCGTGCCGGTGCCGATGCGGGCGACCGGGCGGCGGGCGGTGCCGGCGAGCTCGGGCTCGTCGCGCTGCAGGGTGCCGACGTCGAGCAGCTGCCGCCAGGACGCCAGGACCGCCTCGTCGTCCCGGAGCAGCGGGGCGGCCGGCGGGGCGACGTCGGGCCCGGAGGCGGTCGCGGCGGACCGGCGGGCCCCCAGCGCGGAGAGCGCGGACCGCGCCACCTCGGGAGCGGGCAGCCGCAGGTCGGCGTCCATCGCGTCGGCCAGGCCGTGCAGGACACGGCCGTCGGGCAGCTGCCCGGAGCCGTGCAGCGTCGCGTCGAAGGACCGCAGCCGGCCCTCCCAGTCCAGGTAGCTGCCCGCCTTCTCCGGTGCGGCCGCGACCGGCAGGACGACGTCGGCGCGCTCGGTGACCGCGCTGGGGAACATCTCCAGGCTGACCACGAAGGCCGCCGCGTCGAGGGCCGCCAGCGCCAGGGCGGGGTCGGGCAGGTCGGCCGGGTCGACGCCGCCGACCAGCAGGCCGGGCAGCCGGCCGCTGCGCGCCGCGGTGAGGATGCCGGTGGTGTCCCGCCCCGGGGCGGCGGGCACGGCGCCGGGGTCGACGCCCCAGACCGCGGCCACCTCGGCGCGGGCGACGTCGTCGTCGACGGTCCGGCCACCGGGGAGCAGGTTCGGCAGCGCCCCGGCCTCGACGGCGCCGCGTTCGCCGGCGCGGCGGGGCACCCAGGCGAGCCGGGCCCCGGTGGCCCGGGAGAGGGCGAGCAGGGCGGAGAACGCGCCGGGAACCTCGGCCAGCCGCTCCCCGGCGAGGACGACGGCGCCCGGCTTCCGCAGCGCCTCCACCGCGGGCCCGCCCCAGGCTCCCTCGGCGAGCGCGAGCAGCGACCGCGCCTCCGCCCCGGGGACCGTGGTGAGCACCGTGGCCTCCAGCTTCGCGGCGGCCCGGGTGGCGAACGGCGCGAGGTCGAAGACCGGCAGCTTGCGGGTGCGCACCGCGCGGCGCAGCCGCAGGAAGAGGATCGGGGACTCCTCCTCCGGCTCGAGGCCGGCCAGGAGGACGGCGGGCGCCTCGCCGACGTCGGCGTAGGTGACCGCACCGGTCACCGGGCCGGTGCCGGCGATCGTGCTCGCCAGGAACTCCAACTCCTCGGCGGAGTGCGCGCGGGCACGGGCGTCGACGTCGTTGGTGCCCAGCGCCACGCGGGCGAACGTGGCCCACGCGTAGGCGTCCTCGAGGGTGAGCCGGCCGCCGGGCAGCACGCCGACACCGCCCTCGGCGCGGGCCCGGAGCAGGCCGGCGGCGGCCGCGGCCCACGCCTCGGGCCAGGACGCCGGCTGCAGCTCCCCGTCGGCGCCGCGCACCAGCGGGGTGGTCAGCCGGGCGTTGGCGCTGGCGTAGCGGAACGCGTAGCGGCCCTTGTCGCAGGTCCACTCCTCGTTGACCACCGGGTCGTCGCCGGCCTGGCGACGGGTGATCTTGCCGCGCCGGTAGTCGGTGCGCATGGCGCAGCCCGAGGCGCAGTGCTCGCAGACGCTGTCCTCGCTGCGCAGGTCGAAGGGCCGGGCACGGAACCGGTACTGGGCGCTGGTCAGCGCCCCCACCGGGCAGATCTGGGTGGTGTTGCCGGAGAAGTAGGACTCGAACGGCTCGTCCTCGTAGATCGCCACCTGCTCCAGCGCGCCGCGCTCGAACAGCTCGATGAACGGGTCGCCGGCGACCTGCTGGGAGAAGCGGGTGCAGCGGGCGCAGAGGACGCAGCGCTCCCGGTCCAGCAGCACCTGGCTGCTGATCGGCAGCGGCTTGGGGTAGGTCCGCTTCTCGTCGACGAACCGGCTCTCGGCGCGGCCGTTGCTCATCGCCTGGTTCTGCAGCGGGCACTCGCCGCCCTTGTCGCAGGTCGGGCAGTCGAGCGGGTGGTTGATCAGCAGCAGCTCCATGGTGCCCTGCTGCGCCTTGTCCGCGACCGGGCTGGTGAGCTGGGTGTGGACCTCCATGCCCTCGGTGACCGGCATGGTGCACGAGGCGACCGGCTTGCGCTGCCCCTCGACCTCGACCAGGCACTGCCGGCAGGCGCCGACCGGCTCGAGCAGCGGGTGGTCGCAGAACCGCGGGATGAAGACACCGACCTGCTCCGCGGCGCGGATGATCAGCGTCCCCTTCGGCACGGCGACCTCGAACCCGTCGATCGTGCAGCGGACGGCGTCCGGCGGGGTGTGCGGGCCGGGGGCGCCCGGCGGCACGGCCGGGGCGGGCGGCGGGTTGGTGGGCGTCAGGGTCATGACGCAGCTCCCACGGGCTCGAGGCGGAGGCTGCGCCCCAGCCGGGCCTGCTCCTCGGGGGGCAGCAGGGCCACGTAGTCGTCCTTGAAGTACTTCAGCGAGCTGGTGATGCAGCTGGTCGCCCCGTCGCCGAGCGCGCAGAACGAGCGGCCCAGGATGTTGTCGCAGGTGTCGATCAGCAGGTCCAGGTCGGCGGCGGTGCCGCGGCCGTGCGCGATCCGCTCCAGGATCTGCACAAGCCAGTAGGTGCCCTCCCGGCAGGGGGTGCACTTGCCGCAGCTCTCGTGCGCGTAGAACTCGGTGAACCGGAGCGTGGCCTCGACGATCGAGTCGGTCTCGTCGAACACCATGAGCGCGGTGGTGCCGAGCATCGAGCCCGCCGCGGCCACGGAGTCGAAGTCCAGCGGGACGTCGAGGTGCTCGGGCGTGAAGTACGGCGTCGACGAGCCGCCCGGCGTCCAGAACTTCAGCTCGTGACCGGGGCGGATGCCGCCGGCCATCTCGAGCAGCTCGCGCATCGTCGTGCCCATGGGGGCCTCGTACTGGCCCGGCCGGACGACGCGGCCCGACAGCGAGTAGATCTTCGGGCCGGGCGACTTCTCCGGGCCGAACGCCTTGAACCAGTCGGCGCCGCCGCGGACGACGAACGGCACGCTGGCGAGCGTCTCGACGTTGTTGATGACCGTCGGGGCCCCGTACAGGCCGGCGACCGCGGGGAACGGCGGCTTGAGCCGGGGCTGGCCGCGGTAGCCCTCGAGCGAGTCGAGCAACGCCGTCTCCTCGCCGCAGATGTACGCACCGGCGCCGGCGTGCACGATCAGCTCCAGGTCGTAGCCGGAGCCGAGGATGTCGGTGCCGAGGTAGCCGGCGGCGTAGGCCTCACCCACGGCGTTGAGCAGCCGCCGGTGCGCGTGCACCGCCTCGCCGCGGACGTAGATGACGGCCAGCTTCGACCGGATCGCGTAGGAGGAGATGATCACGCCCTCGATCAGCGAGTGCGGGTCGGCCATCATCAGCGGCAGGTCCTTGCAGGTGCCCGGCTCGCCCTCGTCGGCGTTGACCACGAGGTACTTGGGCATCGCCGCGGGCCCGGTGGGCTCCTCCCCCGGCTTGGGCTGGGGGATGAAGCTCCACTTCATGCCGGTGGGGAAGCCGGCGCCGCCGCGGCCGCGCAGACCGGAGTCCTTGACCAGGGTGACCAGCTCGTCGGGCTGCATGGACAGCGCGGTGCGGAGTGCGGAGTAGCCGTCGAGCCGCTCGTAGGTGGCGAGCCGCCAGGACTGCTCGGCGCCCCAGCGGCTGGTGAGGACAGGGGTGAGGGGCACGGTTCATCGCCTCCGCTTCGGGCCGCGGCCCTCGATGGTCCGGGTCGGGCCGCCGGGCCCCTGGGTGTCCGGGGGTGGGGTGGCGGGGCTCTGACCACTCGTGCCGGGCTCCTGCCCGGCCGGGGTGTCGGTGCCCTCGCGGCCGTCGGGCAGCCGCCGGCCGGCCGGTTCGGGGGCGTCGGGGTGCGAGCCCGCGGCGCCGGCCTTCTCGGCCGGGGTGTCGGCGGCGGCCACCCGCGCGTCCGCCGCCTCCTTGCCCGGGGTCTCCCCCGTGCTCCCCGACGGGCGCACGGTCTCCCGCGGCTCGCCGACGTCGGCCGGCTCGGGCTCCGGGCCGCGCATCGGCGGCGCGGCCTCCCCGCGTTCGGCGGCCAGCCGCAGCCCGCGCAGGGTGGGCTCGTAGTTCCCCGGCGCGTCGACGGCGGCGGCAGCGGCCGCCGCGTCCGGGTGCTGGGAGAAGCCCGCCAGCTGGCGGGAGACGCCGCGGAAGTCGGTGAGCGGCGCGCCGCGGGTCGGCAGCGGCTTCTCCCCCCGGCGCAGCGCCGCGACCAGCTCGCGGGCGCTGTCGACGTCCTGCTGGTCGTAGAACTCGTAGTCCACGGTGACCACGGGCGCGTAGTCGCAGGCGGCGAGGCACTCGGCGTGCTCGAGGGTGATCGAGCCGTCGGCGGCGGTCTCGTCGTGGTGCACGCCGAGGTCGGCCGACAGCGCGTCCATGATCCGCTGCCCGCCCAGCACGGCGCAGAGCGTGTTGGTGCAGACGCTGACCAGGTGCCGGCCGGTGGGGCGGCGCTTGTACATCGTGTAGAAGGTCGCGACCGCCCCGACCTCGGCCTTGGTCAGCCCCAGCTCCTCGGCGCACAGCGCGACGCCCTCGGGGGTGACGTAGCCCTGGTAGCTCTGCACCAGGTGCAGCATCGGCAGCAGCGCCGAGCGGGCCACCGGGTAGCGGGCGATGATCTCGCGCGCCTCGAGCCGGGCCTGCTCGGGCAGCGGCGGGGTCTCGGCGAGGGACGCGACGTCGACCGGGCTGGAGTCCAGCCCGGTGACCGCCGTGCCCTCGGGACTGCCTGGCAGTGCACTCATCGGTCGACGCCCCCCATCACCGGGTCGATCGAGGCGATCGCGGCGATGACGTCGGCGATCATGCCGCCCTCGCTCATCGCCGCCGTGGCCTGCAGGTTCACGAAACTGGGGTCGCGCACGTGGACGCGCCACGGGCGGGTGCTGCCGTCGCTGACCACGTGGTAGCCGAGCTCGCCGCGGGGGGACTCGAGGGGCACGTATACCTGCCCCGCCGGCACCCGGAAGCCCTCGGTGACCAGCTTGAAGTGGTGGATCAGGGCCTCCATCGACTGACCCATGATGTGCCGCACGTGGTCCAGCGAGTTGCCCATGCCGTCGGGCCCCAGGGAGAGCTGGGCGGGCCAGGCGATCTTCTTGTCCTCGACCATCACCGGGCCGGGCTCCAGCCGGTCCAGCGCCTGGGCGATGAGCTTCAGCGACTCGTTCACCTCGGCCATGCGCACCAGGTAGCGGCCCCAGGCGTCGCAGGTGTCGGCGGTGGGGACCTCGAAGTCGTAGGTCTCGTAGCCCAGGTAGGGCTCCACCTTGCGCAGGTCCCAGGCCAGCCCGGTGGCGCGCAGGACCGGTCCGGTGACGCCGAGGGCGACGCAGCCGGTGAGGTCGAGGTACCCGGCGTCCTTGAGCCGCGCCTGCCAGATCGGCTGGCCGGTGAGCAGCCGGTGGAAGTCCGCGACCCGCTTCGGGAAGACCTCCAGGAACTCCCGGATGTGCTCGACCGCCCCCTCGGGCAGGTCCTGGGCCAGACCGCCGGGGCGGATGTAGGCGTGGTTCATCCGCAGCCCGGTGATCTCCTCGAGCAGGTCCAGGACCATCTCGCGCTCGCGGAAGCCGTTGGTCATGCCCGTGAGGGCACCCATCTCCATGCCGAAGGTGGCCAGCGCCACCAGGTGGGAGGCGATCCGGTTCAGCTCCATCACCAGCACCCGGATCGTGGCCGCGCGCTGCGGGATCTCGACGCCGAGCAGCTTCTCGACGGCCATGCAGTAGCCGGCCTCGTTGAACAGCGGGGCCAGGTAGTCCATGCGGGTCACGAACGTCGTGCCCTGCACCCAGTTGCGGTACTCGGTGTTCTTCTCGATACCGGTGTGCAGGTAGCCGATCACCACGCGCGCCTTGGTGACCGTCTCGCCCTCCAGGTCGAGGACCAGGCGGAGCACGCCGTGGGTGGACGGGTGCTGCGGGCCCATGTTGACGACGAGGCGCTCCTCGCCGTGCGGGTCGGCCCCGAGGGTGACGTCCCAGTCCCCGCCGGTGACGGTGTAGACCCGCCCCTCGGTGGTCTCCCGCGAGCCGGCGTAGGGGTCGGCCGGGTTGTAGGTGGTGCTCATCGGTAGACCCCCGTCACCGGTAGGCCCGCCGCGTGTCCGGCGGCGGGATCGTCGCGTCGTGGTACTCCACCGGGATCCCGCCGAGCGGGTAGTCCTTGCGCTGGGGGTGGCCGTCCCAGTCGTCGGGCATGAGGATCCGGGTCAGCGCCGGGTGGCCGTCGAAGACGACGCCGAACATGTCGAACGTCTCCCGCTCGTGCCAGTCCGCCGTCGGGTAGACGCCGGTCACCGACGGGACGTGCGGGTCCTCCGCGGTGACCGCCACCTCCAGCCGGATGCGGCGCCGGTAGGTCATCGAGGTCAGGTGGTAGACGACGTGCAGCCGGGGCCGGCCGGGCGTCACCTCGGGGCCGCCGCTGTCGAGGTAGTCGACGCCGGAGAGGCTGCTGCACAGCTCGAAGCGCAGGGCCTCGTCGTCCCGCAGCGCCTGCACCAGGGTCAGCAGGTGCTCCCGGGCGACGAAGTAGGTGATCTCGCCCCGGTCGACCAGCACGCGCTGCACCGCGGCGGCGTAGGCGGCCTCCCCCACGGCCTCGATCAACGCGTCGGTGACCTCGTCGAAGTACCCGCCGTAGGGCCGGTCGGTGGAGTGCAGCGCGACCGCGCCGCCGGGCTCCACCCGCACCAGGCCACCGAACCCCGAGGTGTCACCGCTGCCGCTGACCCCGAAGGCGCCCTTCCGGAAACCGCCGGACGGCGCGGTGCTGTCGTCGTAGCCGGCCTCCTCGCGACCGGGGACGACGTTCGAGCCGCCGTCGTTGCTCATCGCCGGCCACCCCGCTCGTCCGGGAGCAGGACGGCGTTGCCGCCGCGCCGCTCGATGCCGAACTGCCCGGTGCGCCCCTCGGCGGCCGCCTGCTCGTAGGCGCGGCGGGCCTCCTTGTCGACGCGGACGGTCGACGGCATCTCGACCAGCAGGTCCTTGGCCGTGCCGTCCTCGCGGGCCTGCTGCTGCTGGCGGGCCCGCTTCTCCCCCAGCGGCTCGTGCTGGATCTTGTGGTGCAGCTTGAGGATGGCGTCCATCAGCATCTCCGGCCGCGGCGGGCAGCCGGGCAGGTACATGTCCACGGGGACGACGTGGTCGACGCCCTGGACGATCGCGTAGTTGTTGAACATGCCGCCGGAGCTGGCGCAGACGCCCATCGCCAGCACCCAGCGGGGCTCGGGCATCTGGTCGTAGATCTGCCGCAGGACCGGCGCCATCTTCTGGCTCACCCGGCCGGCCACGATCATCAGGTCCGCCTGCCGCGGCGAGGCCCGGAAGACCTCCATGCCGAAACGGGCGAGGTCGTACCGGCCCGCACCGGAGGCCATCATCTCGATGGCGCAGCAGGCCAGGCCGAAGGTCGCCGGCCACAGCGACGACTTGCGGGTCCAGTTGACCAGCTTCTCCACGCTGGTCAGCAGGACGCCGCTCGGCAGCTTCTCCTCGAGTCCCATGTCAGTCCCCTGTCAGTCCCACTCGAGTCCGCCGCGCCGCCACTCGTAGGCGAAGGCGAGGAAGACGGTGCCGAGGAACACGGCCATCGCGGCCAGCCCCCACACCCCCAGCGCGTCGTTGGCGACGGCCCACGGGTAGAGGAAGACGATCTCGATGTCGAAGACGATGAAGAGCATCGCGGTCAGGTAGTACTTCACCGGGAAGCGGCCGCCGGTGAGCGGCTGGTCGACCGGCTCGATGCCGCACTCGTAGGCGGCCAGCTTGGCCCGGTTGTGGCGGCGCGGCCCGACGAACGGCGCGACGACGACCGAGAACAGCGCGAACGCCGCGGCCAGCACGAACAGGCCGACGAGCGGGGCGTAGGTCGAGAGCATCAGCTGCACCCTAGGGTGATGTCGGTCACGGCCTGGTCATGGTCGGGATACGGAGTGTCGTGCCGGCCGGTCGTCATGGCAGCTCCCTCACGTCGCCGGGGTGAGTCGCAGGAGCACGGCCAGCGCGCGGTCGATCGCGTCGCCGTCGCGGCCGTCGGTCAGGTTGCCCATCACCCGCAGCGCGGCGTCGGTGAGCGCGGGGCGGCGCAGCCCCCGGGCCATGGCGAGCCGGACCACTGCTGGCCGGGCCAGCAGCGCCAGGAAGCCCAGGCCGAGCCGGTGGAGGCGGCCCAGCTCGGCGCGCAGCCGGCCGGGGTACCGCCGCAGGACCGCCTCCCGCGCCGTCCCGGTTGCAGGGGTTCACCGTGCCGGCGGCGTCCCCGGCAAGCAGCAGCAGCCCCCGGGTGTACGCCGGACCCCGGCTCAGCGGCGTCAGCCCGTCACCGCAGACCTTCTCCCGCGGGAAGTCGGCCTTCTCCAGCAGCGCGACATCCAGGCCCGCGCGGACGAGGTGCCAGGCCGCGCTGGAGCCGGCCGGCCCGGCACCGACGACCACGACGTCGGCGGCGTGCGCCGCTGCGGTCCGCGTCATGCCACCCCTCCGGTCCGTCGTCGAGCCCGGTGCAGCTTGTGAAAGAGTTCACAAACCGCTCGGTCCCGAGTCTAGGCCGCGATGTGATCTAGCCGACAGACCCCCCCTCGGCGCAGGGCCCCGGCGACCTCAGCGCGGCCCCGCACCGGGCGGCCGGTCCGGGCATCAGGAAGGCGCAGGCAACCAGGTGCTCAGCCAGGCCGCGGAGCGGTCGATCACCTGCTCGAGCGCGCCGGGCTCGGGGAACAGGTGCGTGGCGCCGGGGATGATCGCGACCTCGTGGTCGACGGTGAGCCGGGCGGCGGCCTGCCGGTTGAGCTCGACGACCTGGGCGTCCGCGCCCCCGACGACCAGCAGCACGGGCGCCCGCACCTGGTCGAGCGCGCTGCCGGCCAGATCGGGACGGCCACCGCGGGAGATCACCGCCCGGACCCTCTCCGGTCGCTCGGCGGCGGTGATCAGGGCGGCCGCCGCACCGGTGCTGGCACCGAAGGTGGCGACCGGCAGGGTCGCGAGGCCGGGCCGGCCGAGCAGCCAGTCGACGGCGCCGGTGAGCCGCCCGGCCAGCAGCGGGATGTCGAACCGGTGCTCGCGCGTGCGCGCGTCGACCTCCTCCTCGGCGAGGGTCAGCAGGTCCAGCAGCACGGTGGCGTACCCGGCGGCGTGCAGCCCCTCGGCGACCTGCTGGTTGCGCGGGCTCCGCCGGCTGCTCCCGCTGCCGTGGGCGAAGACCACCACACCGCGCGGATCGGCGGGGCCGACGAGGTCGGCGCGCAACGCCGCCCCGGGCACGTCGACGACGACGTCCTCCTGGAAGCCGGGCGCGCCCTCGTCAGCCGGCACCGTCGCGCTCCTCCGGCTCACCGGGGCGGGCCTGCGCGAGGGCCGCGCGCACCTCGTCGTCCTCGGTCGGTCGGAAGTCGGCGTAGCCCTGGCCGACGGCGGAGAAGTCCGCGGGGGCCCAGAGGCAGAGCAGGTCATCGACGTCCGGTGTGATCTGCCGGCAGGCGTGGGGCGAGGCCACGGGGACGGCGACGGTCAGGTGCGCGGGGTCCTGGCGGCGGACGGCGGCGACCGCGGCGCGCATGGTCGAGCCGGTGGCCAACCCGTCGTCGACCAGGACGACGCGCCGGCCGGCCAGGACCGGCGGCGGGCGGTCGCCGCGATAGGCCTCGGTGCGCCGGCGCAGCTCGGACACCTCCTGGGTGCGGACGTCCTCGAAGGTGGCCGCGTCCACCCCGGCGCGGTCGATGACGCTCTCCTGCCGGACGGTCTCGATCTCGTCCCCCACGGCCGCGATCGCGCCCATGGCGAGCTCCGGCTGCCAGGGCAGGCCGACCTTGCGGACGACGACGATGTCGAGCGCTGCGTCGAGGGCGGCGGCCACCTCCGCCCCCACGACGACCCCGCCCCGCGGCAGGCCGAGCACGACCACGTCGCCGTGCCCGGGGGTGACCAGGTCGTCGTCGACCAGCCGCGCGGCGAGCGCCCGGCCCGCCTCCCGGCGATCTGCGAAAGGTCTCCGGTCTCCAGCCATGTGGTCCGGCTACCCGGCCCGCCGGGCGGCTAACGGCCGGAGCGGCTGGAAAGGGGGCGCGCGGGGTCGTCGGGCACCGGCGCTCGTCCCGCCGAGGCCGTCCCGCCGCTGCACCCCCGGAGGCCCTCAGGGCTTGCGGGCACGGTGCAGCGCGACGATCCCCCCGGTGAGGTTCTGCCAGGCGACGTCGGCCCAGCCGGCGTCCTGCAGCCGGCCGGCGAGCGCCGCCTGGTCGGGCCAGGCGCGGATCGACTCGGCCAGGTAGACGTAGGCCTCGGGGTTGCTGCTCACCGCCCGGGCGATGCGGGGCAGCGCCTTCATCAGGTACTCGGTGTAGACGGTGCGGAACGGCGACCAGGTGGGGCTGGAGAACTCGCAGACCACCAGCGTCCCGCCGGGCTTGGTCACCCGGGCGAACTCCCGCAGCGCGGCGTCGGGGTCGGCCACGTTGCGCAGGCCGAAGGAGATGACCACGCCGTCCACGCTCTCGGCGGCCAGCGGCAGCGCCATCGCGTCACCGGCCACCTTGGGCACCGGTCGCGCGGCCCCGGCGCGCAGCATGCCCTGGGAGAAGTCGCAGGCGATCGCCGTCACTCCGCCGGCGGCGAGCTCGACGGTGGAGACCGCCGTCCCGGCCGCGACGTCCAGCACCGTCTGGCCCGGCCGGGCCCCCAGCGCCTCGCGGGTGGCCCGTCGCCAGGAGGCGTCCAGCCCCGCGGAGAGGACGGTGTTGGTGACGTCGTAGCGCTGCGCGACCCGGTCGAACATCGCCGCGACCTCGGCCGGTCGCTTGTCCAGCCCGGCCCGCAGGCCGGCGGTGTGCGGGTTCTCTCGCCGGTCTGCCACGGCATCGACGCTACAAGGCCTCCTACTCTGATCACGTGACTGCCGCCGCCCTGACCTCCCCGGCGGCGGCGTCGCGCACCGTCACCACGGTCCGCTCCGACGCGGCCGGCGAACTGCTCGACCTGCTCCCGGTCCGCGGCGGCCTCTCCTGGGTGCGCCACGGTGAGGGCCTGGTCGGCTGGGGCGAGGCGGCGCGGCTGGAGGTCTCGGGCCCGCGCGCGCTGGCCGAGGCCGCCGAGTGGTGGGACCGGTTCACCGCCGGCCTCGACGTCGCCGACGAGCTGCGCGTCCCCGGCTCGGGCCCGGTGCTGTTCGCGAGCATCGCCTTCGACCCGGTCGCGGGGACGTCGGTCTTCGTCGTCCCCGAGGTCGTCGTCGGGCGGCGGGACGGCGTCGGCTGGATCACCGCCGTCGGGGCCGCACCGGAGCTGCCGGACCCGACCCCTGCCGACGACGGCCCGGCGCCCCGGCTGCGCTACGCCGACGGGGCGCTGGACCCCGCGAGCTGGTGCGCCGCGGTGGCCGCCGCCGTCACCCGCATCGACGCCGGCGAGCTGGAGAAGGTCGTGCTCGCCCGCGACCTGCTCGTCTCCTCCGACGTCCCGCTCGACCCCCGGCGAATGCTGCGCCGGCTGGCCGCCCGGTTCCCGGGGTGCTGGACCTTCGCCGTCGACGGCCTGCTGGGCGCCACGCCGGAGCTGCTGCTGCGCCGCACCGGCCGGCGGCTCTCCTCGCGCGTGCTGGCCGGGACCGCGCCGCGCGGGGCCGGCGCCGAGGACGAGCGGCTGGCCGCGGCCCTGATGGACTCGGGGAAGGACCGCGCCGAGCACGGCCTCGCCGTCGACTCCCTGGTGCGGGCACTGCAGCCGTACTGCCACGAGTTGACGGCACCGCCGGAGCCGGAGCTGCTCACGCTGGCCAACGTGCGGCACCTGGCCACCGACGTCGTCGGCACCCAGCGCGGCTCGGCCGGGCTGCTGGAGCTGGTCGGCGCGGTGCACCCGACGGCGGCCGTCTGCGGCACCCCCACGCCGGACGCCGCCGCGCTCATCGGCGAGCTCGAGGGCATGGACCGCGGCCGGTACGCCGGACCGGTCGGCTGGCTGGACTCGACCGGCGACGGCGAGTTCGGCCTCGCGCTGCGCTGCGCCGAGCTGGTCGGCGACGACGGCGCGCGGCTGTTCGCCGGCTGCGGCATCGTCGCCGGCTCCGACCCGGCCGCGGAGCTGGCCGAGACCCAGTCGAAGTTCGCCGCGTTCCAGGCCGCGCTCGAGGGCTGAGCCGCGCGCTCTGGGGGTGCTGCACACGCTCTGGGCGGCGTGCAGGACTCCTCCAGCAGGAGGAGCACCCCCAGAGCGGCGCGGGCTACTCCCCCAGCGCCGCCGCAGCGGCCCGCCGCAGGTCCTGGGCCAGCGCCGCCTCGGTGCGCTGGTCGGTGCCGACAACAACGACCTGCGGACCCCCCAGGCCGAGCACCGCCGTGAGCTCCGCCGGCGTGGACACCCGTGTCGCCGGCCAGCCCAGCGACTCCGCCACCGCCACCAGGTCGCGCCCGTGCGGGGTGCCGAAGACCCGCCGGTAGTCCGCGGCGAACCGGTCCTGCCCCGGCTCCAGCTGGGCGAAGATTCCGCCGCCGTCGTTGTCCGGCACGACGACCGTCAGGTCCGGGCGGCGCTCGCCCTCGCCGAGCAGCAGCCCGGTCAGGTCGTGGAGGAACGTCAGGTCGCCCATCAGCGCGTACGCGGGACCGGCGTGGACGAGCGCCGCACCCACGGCGGTCGAGATCGTCCCGTCGATGCCCGCGACCCCGCGGTTGGCCAGCACCGTCACGTCGTCCCGGGGCACGGCCAGCCGGTCGACGTCGCGCACCGGCGTGGACGACCCGAGCACCAGCAGCGCGCCCGCGGGCAGGGCGGCGACGACGTCGCGGGCCAGCCGGGCGGCGGTCAGCGCCGGGGCGCCGTCGAGCACCGCGTCGACGGCGGCGCCGACCCGGGCCGCGGCGGCGTGCCAGGCGGCCGCCCAGTCGGCGTCGACCGGGTCGTCGGGATCGGCGCCGGCGAACAGCCGGGCCACGTGGCTGCTCGACCGGCCGGCGTCGGCCCACCGCGGCGAGGCGCTCACCGTCTCGACGGTGACGGCGGGGTCGGCCAGCAGGGCGCCGACCGGGCGGGAGAGCGTCGGCCGCCCCACCACCAGCACCCGCTCGGGCCGGTGCGCGGCCAGCCAGCCGGGCGCACCGAGCGCCAGCACGCCACCGCGCACGCTCCCCGGGCGCCCCCAGAGCCCGCTGCTCGGCTCGGCGACGACGGGCCACGCGGAGCCCTCGGCGAGGCCCGGGGCGCCGTGCAGAGGCCCGTCACCGGCGATCACCAGCGTCCGCGGGGGCAGCCGGCGGGCCCGCGCCGCCCAGCCGGCCGACGGCTCGGCCACCGTCCACGGCGCACCCCCCGGCCGGCCGGCCCACGGGGCCGCGAGTTCGGCCGGGAGTTCCTCGTCGGGCAGCAGCGGCTCGCGCAGCACGAGGTTCAGCTGCACCGGACCGGCGTCGGCCGACAGCGTGCCGGCGGCGACGGTGAGCGCCTTGGCCACCACGGACCGCCAGTAGCGGTTCTGCTCGGCCTCCCGGCCGGCCTCGGGGACGCCGACGTCGGCCGCCCAGCGCACCGCCGCCCCGTACAGGCCGGCCTGCTCGATCGTCTGGTTGGCGCCGGTGGCCCGCAGCTCCGGCGGGCGGTCGGCGGTCAGCGCCAGCAGCGGCACCCCGCTCGCGTCGGCCTCCAGCACCGCGGCGTGCAGGTGTGCGGTCGCCGTCCCGGACGTGGTGAGCACCGGCACCGGGCGGCCGGAGCCCTTGGCCAGGCCGAGGGCGAGGAACGCCGCCGTCCGCTCGTCGAGGCGCACGTGCAGCCGCAGCCGGCCGTCCCTTTCGGCCGCCGCGAGGGCCAGGGCCACCGGCGCCGACCGCGAGCCGGGCGCCAGCACGGCGTCGGTGACGCCGCCGCGCACCAACTCGTCGACCAGCACGCGGGCGAAGGCGGTGGCGGGGTTCACGCGGCGAGCACCTCGTCGATCCGGGCCCGCCAGCGGGCGGCGGCGCCCTCGCCGCCCGCCACGACGGCGCGCCGGTCCGGCTCGGGCCGGGCCACCGGCAGCGCGCCGTCCACGGGCAGCAGCGGGGACGAGCAGACGTCTCCGGTGAAGAGCGCGACGGTCGCCAGGCCGCAGGCGAAGGGCAGCTCCGGCAGCGCGGCGGCGAGCGCCACCCCGGCGGCGATGCCGACCGAGGACTCCAGCGCCGAGGAGACGACGCAGGGCAGGCCGTGGGCCTCCGCGACGCGCAGCGCCGCCCGCACACCGCCCAGCGGCTGCACCTTCAGGACGACGACGTCGCCGGCCTCGCGCAGGTCGACCGCCAGCGGGTCGGCCGCCCGGCGCACGCCCTCGTCCACGGCGACGCGCACGTCGATCCGCCGGCGCAGCGCGGCCAGCTCGGCGAGGGTGGCGCACGGCTGCTCGACGTACTCCAGCCCGACGGCGGCGTCGAGCTCGCGGATCCGCCGCACGGCGGTGTCGACGTCCCAGGCGGCGTTCGCGTCCACCCGGATCGCGCCACCGGGACCGAGCGCGTCGCGCACGGCCTCGACGCGGGCGCGGTCGTCGGCGGCGGTCTGCCCCGGCTCGGCGACCTTCACCTTGGCGGTGCGGCAGCCGGACGCCGCCGCGATCGCGTGCGCCCGCTGCGCGCCGACCGCCGGCACGGTCACGTTCACCGGCACCGACGCGCGCACCGGCGCGGGGAAGCCCTCGACCGCGGCCTCCACCGCGGCGGCCCACCAGCGGCGGCTCTCGGTGGCGTCGTAGTCCCAGAACGGGGAGAACTCGCCCCAGCCGGCCGGGCCGCGCAGCAGCACGCCGTCGCGCACGTCGATGCCCCGGAAGCGGCTGCGCAGCGGCACCTCGTAGACGGCCAGCTCGGTGATCTCCGCCGGGAGCGCGGGCGCGGCGGCGGCGGTCATGGCGATCAGCCTAGGAGAAGGACCCCCTGCCCCCCACCACTCGCAGGCTCGTGGCGGGCCCCTGCAGGGGGCCGCATAGGCTCGTCCCTCGTGGCTCGGCACCTCACCCTCGTGCCCGCGGCCGAGCTCTCCGACGACGACGTCCGCGCGGCGCTGGACGGCGAGCGCCCGCTGGCCGTGCTGCCCGCCGGTCCCCCGGCCGTCGTCGACGCCGCCCGCGCCGCGCTTCGCCCCGACGAGCCGCTCGAGCCGGGCACCGACCTCGTCGTCGTGACCTCCGGCTCCACCGGGAACGGTCGCGGGGTGCTGCTGTCGGCCGCCGCGCTGCGGGCGTCCGCGGCCGCGACCCTCGACCGGCTCGGCGGCCCGGGCAGCTGGCTGCTCAGCCTGCCCGTGTCGGCGATCGCCGGGCTGCAGGTCCTCTGTCGCGGCCTGCTCGGCGGGCGCAGCGCCACCCGCCTCGGTGCCGGGGAGCCGCTGACCGACGCCGTCGCCCGCATGCCGGCCGGCGACCGCCGGTACACCTCCCTCGTCCCCACCCAGCTGCGCCGCGCGCTGGACGCCGAACCGGATGCGCTGCGCGCCTTCGACGCGGTGCTCGTGGGCGGCGCGGCCACCGACCCGACCCTGCTGGCCCGCGCCCGGGCCGCGGGCGTCGCCGTCGTGACCACCTACGGGATGACCGAGACCGCCGGTGGCTGCGTCTACGACGGCCTGCCGCTGGCCGGCGTGACCGTGCGGGTGACCGACGGGATCGAGCTGGCCGGCCCGGTGCTGGCGCACGGCTACCGCGGTGATCCGCAGGCGACCGCGGCCGCGTTCGCGGACGGCTGGTTCCGCACCCGGGACGCGGGCACGCTCGGCCCCGACGGCCGCCTCACCGTGCACGGCCGGCTGGACGAGGTCGTCATCTCCGGCGGCGTCAACGTGCCGCCCGCAGCGGTGGAGGCCGCGCTGCGCGAGCACCCCGCCGTCGCCGACGCCGTCGTCTTCGGCCGACCCGACCCGGAGTGGGGTCAGCGGGTCGTCGCCGCCGTCGTCCCGGCGCCCGGCGGCGCACCGACCCTGGCCGAGCTGCGACCGTGGGTGACCGAGCGGCTGGGCGCCCCCGCCGCGCCCCGGGAGCTACGGCTCATCGCCTCGATCCCCACCCTGCACACGGGCAAGCCCGACCGCCGCGCCGTCGCGGCCCGCACCCCGGAGGTCTGATGGCCACCCCTGCCCAGTGGCTGGCCGGCGCCCGCCCCCGCACCCTGCCGGCGGCGGTCTCGCCGGTGCTGGTCGGCACCGGTGCCGCGGTCGCGCTCGACGGCTTCCGGCTCGGCCCCGCGCTGCTCGCGCTGGTCGTGGCCCTCGCGCTGCAGGTGGGGGTCAACTACGCCAACGACTACTCCGACGGCCGGCGCGGCACCGACGCCGAGCGGGTCGGTCCGATGCGGCTGGTCGGTTCCGGCGCAGCTCCATCCGGGCAGGTGCTCGGGGCGGCGCTGGCCTCCTTCGCGGTCGCCGGGGTCGCCGGGCTGGCCCTGGCGGCGCTGTCGAGCTGGTGGCTGGTCGCGGTGGGGGCGGTCTGCATCGCCGCGGCCTGGACCTACACCGGCGGCCCGCTGCCCTACGGCTACCGGGCGCTGGGCGAGGTCTTCGTCTTCGTCTTCTTCGGCCCGGTCGCCGTCGTCGGCACCACGTACGTGCAGACCCGCACCCTGCCCGGCCTGGCGTTCGCCGTCTCCGTACCCATCGGCCTGCTGATCGTGGCGATCCTCGTGGTGAACAACCTGCGCGACATCGAGGGCGACGCCCGGGTGGGCAAGCGCACGCTCGCCGTCCTGCTCGGCGACCGGGGCACCCGAGTGCTCTACGCCGCGCTGCTGGTCGTGCCGTTCGCCGCCGTCGCCGCGGTGGGGCTCGCGCGGCCGTGGGCGCTGCTGGCCCTGGCCGCCGCGCCGCTCGCGCTCGCCCCGGTGCGGACCGTGCTGGGAGGCGGCCGCGGGCCGGCGCTCATCGGGGCCCTGGCCTCGACCGGGCTGCTGACCCTGGTCACCGGCGTGCTGCTCGGCGCGGGCCTCGCCCTCTCCTGAGCGCTGCTACTGCGGAGCGTCCCCGCTGAGCCGAGCGCGCAGGTCCTCCTTGGCCGTGCGCCGCGCGATGCTGCGCGCCGCCAGCGCCTCGGTGAGCCGGTCGCGGGAGGGCCGCAGCAGCACGTAGGAGACCGGCATCGACAGCAGCAGCCCGAACAGCAGGCCGGGGAAGCTGCCCAGCCCGGCCCACCAGAGGACCAGGACGAGCGCCGCGGCGATCGCGAAGCGGCCGACCGTGTAGATCACCAGCCACGGCAGGACCTTCGGCGGCGTCGCGGCGCCACCGGCCGGGCTCACCGGTGCACCGGCGGCGCTCGGGTTGTTCTCAGCCATGACGGCCCTCCCACTTGGTCGAGAGAACGACCGTCGTCCTCGTGCGTGCGACCCCTCTGATCCGGT
Source organism: Blastococcus sp. SYSU DS0828 (assembly GCF_054050975.1). Taxonomy (NCBI): domain Bacteria; kingdom Bacillati; phylum Actinomycetota; class Actinomycetes; order Geodermatophilales; family Geodermatophilaceae; genus Blastococcus; species Blastococcus sp. SYSU DS0828. Next base: position 108,430 of record NZ_JBJHAK010000007.1, read on the forward strand.
TCAACGCGTCGATGGCCGCCTCGAGTGCCGGGATGTCGGTCACGCGCACCTTCAGCACGTACCCCTCGCTGCCGGCGACCCGCCAGCAGTCCTCCACCTCGGGGATCTCCCGCAGGCCCGCCTCGACGCCGGTGTCGTCGACCGCGTCGCTCTCGATGACGCTGACCAGCGCGGTGACGTGCAGGCCCACCGCCGCCGGGTCGACGACGGCGCGGTACCCGGTGATCACCCCGGCCGCCTCCAGCTTGCCCACCCGCTCGTGCACGGCGGGCGAGGAGAGCCCCACCTGCCGCGCGAGCTCGGCGTAGCTGGCCCGGCCGTTGGCGCGCAGCAGCTCGATCAGCTGCTGGTCCACGGCGTCGATGGTGGTTCTCCGTCCTGCCCGGGTATGGGATCTGCGTTGCGCGGCACCGAGTATCGCCGCCGACGTACGCTGGCGGTCGACGAGGGGGTGGGCCCGTGGTGTTCCTGGTGGTTCTCGTGATGGCGGTCGTGGTCGTCGCACTGGTGGTGCGCGCCGCGGCGAACGCAGGCCCCGAGGGGAGCGCGCGCCCGGAGCGCCGGCCGCAGCGGCCCCGGGGACCGGTCCGATTCGTGGCCCCCGATGACGACCCGGAGTTCCTCCGGGAGCTCGAGCGCCGCGCGCGCCGGGACGACGGCTCCCCCACGTAACGCCGTCCGGGCCCTTCCCGGGGCCTGAGCCGAGCGTGCGAGCGGCCCTCTCAGGCGGCCGGGGTCGTCCCGAAGAAGCGGCGCCAGCCGCGCCGCGGGCCCGCCTCAGACGTGCCCGCGTCCGGCGCCGAGCCGTCGGCGTCCCCCGGCCAGCCGAGACCGCCGCCGCCCTGGCGGGTGGGGCCGCCCGGCCAGCCCAGGTCGCCCTCCTCCGCCGCGCCCCGCGGGCTCCCGCGGTGCGCGCCCGGACCGTCGGCCTCCCGGCCGGCGAGCGCGGCCGCGACGAGCGGGTGCGACGCCTCCCCGTCGGCCGCCGCGTGCCTACCCACGCCGCACCTCCCGGCGGGCCCGTGCGCTGCTGATCAGCTCCATGAGGGCATGGAAGCACGCAGGTCCGACATCGGTCACCGCCCCGCGCCGCACTGCTCCCCGGACGGGGGAGCGCTCAGACCCCGCCGTAGCTGTGCAGGCCGGTCGAGACCATGTTCACGTACAGCAGGTTGAACAGCACCACGGCGAACCCCAGCACGTTGGTCCAGGCGGCGGGACGGCCGCGCCAGCCGGGGGTGGTGCGGGCGTGCAGGTAGCCGGCGTAGACGACCCAGGAGATGAACATCCAGGTCTCCTTGGGGTCCCAGCCCCAGAACCGGCCCCAGGCGCTCTCCGCCCAGATCGCGCCGGCGATCATCGCGAACGTGTAGATCGGGAAGCCGAACACCGCGGTGCGGTGCGCCACCCGGTCCAACCCCGCGGCGGACGGCAGCCGGTCGAGCAGCCCCCCAGCGGCGCCGGACGCGGCGGCGCTGCGGCGGGTGCGGACCAGGTACAGGACGCTGGCGATGCCGCTCACCAGGAAGATGCCGGAGCCCAGGATCGCGCTCGTCACGTGGATGCCCAGCCAGCTCGACCGCAGCGCGGCGACCAGCGGCCCCGCCTCGGCGTAGAGGAACAGGCCGATGCCCACCATCGCGAGGATCACCGGGCCGAGGACGAAGACGCCGATGTGCCGCAGCGAGGGCTGGCGCAGCGCCAGCACGAAGTAGGCGACCACCGCGACCAGCACGACGGCCGTGGCGAACTCGTACATGTTGCCGAAGGGCAGCCGGTCGGTGGCCATGCCGCGGGCGACGAGGACGCCGGCGTGGGCCAGCGCGCCCAGCGGGGTCAGCGCCATGCCGAGGAGCCCCCAGCGGGTGCCCTGCGCCGTCTCCGGCGCCTCCTGCCCGGCCGGGGCGGCGGGGGGCTCGGGGGCGACCGGCCCGGCGCCGACACCGGCGAGCTCGCGGCTGCGCACCGTCCGCCGGCCGAACGCGAGCTGGGCGCAGAAGGCCAGCAGCGCGACGGAGTAGAGCGCGACGCTCACGGAGAAGAGGGTGTCGGACAGCTCGGCCAGCGAGGAGTCAGTCACGCGGGGGGACCTCCGGTTCAGGTGCGGTGCGGGCGGGTGCGGCGCTCAGCGCGTCCCGCAGGTCGTGGGACAGCGTGGCGAACCGGGAGCCGTTCTCGCCGCCACCCCGCGTCAGCGAGGCGAGCGTGAGCACGCTACCGCCGCCGTCGGGGGCGGGCTCGGCCCGGGCGAAGACGCGCTCCCGGCGCAGCAGGAGCATGCCCAGCAGGCCGGCCAGCAGGGTGATCGCCGAGCCCAGCACCCACACCTGGCCGGGGTCGTGGGAGAACTGCAGGGCGGCGAACTCCTTGACCCCGCTGAAGGTGACGCGGGTGCCGTCGGGCAGGTCCAGGGACTCGCCCACCGAGAGGTTCGCCGAGCCCACCTCGGTCAGCCGGCCGCGCTCGATCTGGCTCTCGTCGAGGGAGTACACCGACTGCGGCAGCCCGGAATCGAGGCCGAGGTAGCCGGAGAAGGCGATCAGCGCGACCTGCGGGGCCAGCGGCCGCGGGTCGACGGAGGTCAGCACGCCGCCCTGCACCAGACCCGTGGGCGCGAAGAAGCCCTTCAGTGCCAGCTGCTCCTCCCGGCCGGGGATGTCGGGCAGCTTGAGCGCGCCCTCGCTGGCCAGCGTCTGCTGGTCGCTGGGCAGGAAGGGCACGGTGAGGTCGGTGAAGGTCGTCCCGTCCGGCACGGTCACGGTGAACGTCGGGCTGAAGCCGTGACCGGTCACGTAGACCCGGTCGCCGTCGACCCGGAGGGGGTCGTTGACCCCGATGGTGGTCGGCCGCCCCTCGGCGGAGGGCTCGCCGTAGCGGATGTCCGCGGTGAACGAGGCGGCGGTGAGGTTCTCCTCGTACTCGGCGGTGAACTGCTCGAGGTCGACGCAGAGCGGACTGAGGTCGCCGCTGTCGACCAGCGGGCCCGCGGAGTAGGTGTCGTACTGCTGGAAGGAGTTGCAGAACCCCTGTCCCTCGGTGACCAGGATGCTGCCCTCGTAGCCCCACAGCTTCCCACCCGCGAGGCTCAGCAGGAGGGCCAGCAGCGAGAGGTGGAAGACCAGGTTCCCGGTCTCCTTCAGGTGGCCCTTCTCGGCCGAGAGCTCCGGGCCGCGCGCGGTCTCGCGGCGCACGACCCGGTAGCGCCGCACCCGCAGCTCCTCCTCGACGCCGTCGAGCGCGGCCCCCGGGGCGTGCGCCACGGGCCACCGATCGGCGTCGGGGAGCCGGAGCAGGTTCCGCGGAGCCGGTGGCGGCGGGGTGCGCAGTGCGCGGGCGTGCTCCCGGGCCCGCGGCAGGACGCAGCCGATGAGCGAGAGGAACAGCAGCAGGTAGACCGCGGCGAACCACGGCGAGCTGAAGACGTCGAACAGGTAGAGCCGGTCCAGCACCGGGGCCAGGTCGGGGTGGTCGGCGAAGTACTGCCGGACGTTGTTCTGGGACAGCGACCGCTGCGGCAGCAGCGAGCCCGGGACGGCCGCCAGCGCCAGGAGGAACAGCAGCACGATCGCCGTGCGCATCGCGGTGAGCCGCCGCCACCAGCGCAGCAGCAGGCCGCCCAGCCGACGGCCGGCCGGGGGCCCGGCGGGCGGGGTCGGGGTGGCCGGGCGCGGGGGCGCCTCGATGCTCACAGCGCCGATTCCCCGAACCCGGTGGCGGCCAGCCAGGAGCGCAGCCAGCCCATCATCTCGGTCCACGCACCGGTCACCAGGAGCAGCCCGACCACCACCAGCACGGCCCCGCCGAAGCGGGTCACCGCCTGCGCGTGCCGGCGGAGGAACGTCGTGGCCCCCACGGCCCAGCGGGCACCGAGGGCGACGAGCACGAACGGCACGCCCAGCCCCAGGCAGTAGGCCAGCCCCAGCAGCGCCCCGCGGCCTGCGGTGGCCTCGGCGAAGGCCAGGTTCTGGACGGCGGCCAGCGTGGGCCCCATGCAGGGGGTCCACCCGAGCCCGAAGACGACCCCGAGCAGCGGGGCCCCGGCCAGCCCGGCCGCCGGCCGGGTCGACAGGCGCGCGGTGCGCTGGAGGAACGGCACCCGGCCGAGGAACGCCAGCCCGATGAGGACCGTGATGCCGCCCATCACCCGGGTGATGAGCTCGTTGTGCACCAGGAGCAGCCGGCCGAGTCCGCCGAACGCCGTGCTGATGGTCACGAACACCGCGGTGAAGCCGAGCACGAACAGCAGGGCACCGAGCACCATCCGCCCCCGCGGCGGGCGCAGATCGGCCGCCGGGAGCACCGCCGTGGCGGTGGCCGCCGTGCTGCCCCCGGCGGGCGCGGACGCAGCCGGAGCCGGGGCCGTGGTCGCGGCGCTGCCCACCAGCCCGGTGACGTAGGAGAGGTAACCGGGCACCAGCGGCAGCACGCAGGGCGAGGCGAAGCTGATCAGGCCGACGAGCGCCGCGACGGCCGCCGCCACCAGCAACGGCCCGTCGGTGACCAGGCCGGCGAAGGTCTCCCCCACGTCAGACCTCCTCCGCCTGCACCTGGTCCAGCACCGCGCGCAGGTCGTCCTGCGCCACCGCCCCGGTGTACACGGCGGCGACCCGGCCCTGGCGGTCCAGCACGATGGTGGAGGGGACGGCGTTGGCCGGGTAGTCGCGGAAGGCCAGCGCCACCTCGCCGCGCGGGTCGTAGAGCGAGGGGAACTCGATGCCGAAGCGCTCGACGAAGGCCAGCGCGAACTGCTCGTCGGTCTCCTTCACGTTCAGCCCGACGAACTGCACGCCCTCGTCCCGCACCTCGGCGTAGACCTCCTGGAACTCGGGCGTCTCGATCCGGCACGGGCCGCACCAGGACCCCCAGAAGTTCAGCACGGCCACGTCCCCGGCCAGCGCCGCCGACGAGAACTCCCCGCCGCCCAGCAGGGTGCCGGAGAACTCCGGCGCGGTCGCCCGCTCGTCGGCCGGGATCACCTCGCCGGCCGGAGTGGCCTCGACGAACCGGAACTCGCCGCCGTTGTTGACCTCGACCGCGTCGGAGCCGGTGCTGCACCCGGTGAGGATCGCGCCCGCCAGCAGGGCCGTCAGCAGCCGCCTCATGCGCCCGGCACCGCGTCGGGATCGGTGGCGCCGGCCGGCTCGGCGTAGGAGACGCGCACGAAGTCGTCGTCCTCGTAGGTGAGCGAGGTGACGCTGGCCAGCGAGCACTGCCGGCGGCGGGGGTCGTGGGCGAACCGGCGTCCCTCGACGTGCAGGCGGGTGGCCCAGATGGGCAGCTGGTGGCTGACCAGCACCGCCTCGTGCCCGCGGGCGGCGTCCCGGGCCGCCTCGACCGCGGCGATCATGCGCGCGGCGATCTCCACGTACGGCTCGCCCCAGGATGGCTGGAACGGGTTGCGCAGCTTCCACCAGTTGCGGGGCGCCCGGAAGACGCCGCCGCCCCCGCCGACGACCCGGCCCTCGAACGCGTTGCCGGCCTCGATGATCCGCTCGTCGATCTGCACCTCCAGCCCGGTCGCCTCGGCCAGGGGGCGGATGGTCTGCCGAGCCCGCTCCAGCGGGCTGGACACCAGGTGGACGACGTCCCGCCCGCTGAACCACTCCGCGGCCGCGACGGCCATGGCCTCGCCGGCGGTGGAGAGGCGGTAGCCGGGCAGCCGGCCGTAGAGCACGCCGGCGGGGTTGTGCACCTCGCCGTGCCGGAGGAGGTGGACGACGGTGGTGGTCACGAGGAGCGCTCGCTGTCGATCGCGCCGGTGCGGTGGGCGTCGGCCTCGGCGGCAGCCCGGGCCGCGGCCGGGAGCGCCTCGAGCACCCGGTCGAGGGCCTCGCCGGAGAGCTGCGCGTTGACGAACCACGCCTCGAACGCCGACGGCGGGAGGTACACCCCGCGGGCCAGCAGGGCGTGGAAGAAGGCGGTGTAGCGGGAGACGTCCTGGGTGCGGGCGTCGTCGTAGTCCCGGACCTGGCGCTCGTCGGGCACGAAGAAGACCGAGAACATGTTGCCGGCCTGCTGCACCCGGTGCGGCACACCGGCGGCGAACAGCGCCGCGCTCGCTGCCCCGCGCAGCACGGCGGAGACCTCGTCGCACTGCGCGTAGACCTCGTCGGTGCAGTTCCGCAGGGTGGCCAGGCCGGCCGCGACCGCCACCGGGTTCCCCGAGAGGGTGCCGGCCTGGTAGACCGGCCCGCTCGGCGCGAGGTGCTCCATGAGGTCGGCGCGGCCACCGAACGCCGCCGCCGGGAGCCCCCCGCCCATGACCTTGCCGAAGGTGAACAGGTCGGCGTCGACCGGGTCGAGGCCGTACCAGCCCGACGCCGACACCCGGAAGCCGGTCATGACCTCGTCGAGCACCAGCAGCGCACCGTGCGCCGCCGTGATCCGCCGCAGCTCGGTGTTGAAGCCGTCCAGCGGCGGCACCACGCCCATGTTGCCGGGCGCGGCCTCGCTGACCACGGCCGCGATGGCGTCGCCGCGCTCGGCGAAGACCGCTTCGACGGCGGCGACGTCGTTGTAGGGCAGCACGATGGTGTCCGCGGCGGCCCCCGTGGTCACCCCGGGGGTGTCGGGCAGGCCCAGCGTGGCCACCCCGGAGCCGGCCGAGGCCAGCAGCGCGTCGACGTGGCCGTGGTAGTTGCCGGCGAACTTGACCAGGAGCGGGCGGCCCGTCACCCCGCGCGCCAGCCGCACGGCCGAGAGCACCGCCTCGGTGCCGGAGTTGACCAGCCGCACGCGCTCGACCGGCGCGACGCGGTTGCGGATCTCCTCGGCCAGCTCCAGCTCGCCCTCGGTGGGGGCGCCGAAGGACAGGCCGCGACGCGCGGCCGCGGTCACCGCCTCGACGACGGCGGGGTGCGCGTGGCCCAGGATCATCGGCCCCCACGAGCTGACCAGGTCGACGTACCGCCGCCCGTCCGCGTCGGTGATCCAGGGACCGGAGGCCTCGGCCATGAAGCGCGGCGTGCCGCCGACGGCGCGGAAGGCGCGCACCGGGCTGTTCACCCCGCCCGGGGTGACGTCCTGACCGCGGGCGAAGAGGCCGGCGGAAACCGGGGCCTCGTAGGTGTAGGGCGGGCTGTCCAGCGAGGTCACGTCCCCAGTGTCCCCTCTGCGCCCGGCGAGCGGTCGGAGGCATCGCGCACACTCCCGAGCAGGGCGGCCCGCAGCGCCGCGGGGTCGCGGGTCGGGACCAGCACCGTCCGACCGTCGGCCAGCCGCAGCGGCAGCCCGGTGCGGCCCCGCGGCAGCGACCAGCCCCCGCCGAGCACGGGGGCACCAGCATCCACCCCGGCGTCGGCCTCCCGCAGCGCGGCGGCGTCGACGTCGCGCAGCGGCACCTGCTCGCGGCCCACCGCCAGGCCGTCGGCGTCCACCCGGACCGTCCACACCCGGCGGGCGGACAGGCAACCGATCGCGACCACGCCGGGCACCGCGACCAGGGTGAGCGCCCAGACCAGCGGCGGGACGTCCGGCCCGGGCAGCAGCAGGTCCCCGAGCAGGAAGAGCCCGAGGACCCCGGCGACCAGCCAGAACGGCCGCCAGGAGCCCCCGGGCTCGACGTACGTCACGTCCCCGACCACCCCTGGGTCAGCGGGTCAGCAACCGCGCCGCCTCGACGGCCCAGTAGGTGAGCACCTGGCCGGCGCCCGCGCGGCGGATGGCGACCAGCGTCTCGAGGATCGCCCGCTCGCGGTCCACCCAGCCGTTGGCGGCGGCCGCCTCGACCATCGCGTACTCGCCGCTGACCTGGTAGGCGCTCACCGGCACCTGCACGGCGTCGGCGACCTTGGAGACGATGTCCAGGTAGGGCAGCGCCGGCTTCACCATGACGGCGTCGGCACCCTCGGCGAGGTCCTGCGCGACCTCGCGCAGCGCCTCGTCGGCGTTCGGCGGGTCCATCTGGTAGGTCGACCGGTCGCCGAACTGCGGGGCACCCTCGGCGGCCTCGCGGAACGGGCCGTAGAAGCCCGAGGCGTACTTGGCCGCGTAGGCCAGGATCGGCACCTCGGAGAACGCGGCGCTGTCCAGCCCGGCGCGGATGGCGGCGACCTGCCCGTCCATCATCCCGCTCGGCGCCACCAGGTGCGCGCCGGCCTGCGCCTGCGCGATCGCCACCGCGGCGTACCGGTCCAGGGTCGGGTCGTTGTCGACGACCCCGGCCGGGGTGACGACGCCGCAGTGCCCGTGGTCGGTGTACTCGCACAGGCAGAGGTCGGCCATGAGGACCAGCTCGTCACCGAGGTCCGCCCGCAGGTGCTGCAGCGCCACGTTGACCACGCCGTCGGCGGCGTCGGCCCCGGACCCGACCGGGTCCTTCTCCGACGGGATGCCGAAGAGCATGAGCCCGCCGATGCCCGCCTCGGCGGCCTCGGCCGCGGCCTTCCGCAGCGAGTCCTGGGTGTGCTGGACCACGCCCGGCATCGAGCCGATGGGCACCGGCGAGTCGATGCCCTCCTTGACGAAGACCGGCAGCACCAGGTCGGCCGGGGCCACCCTGGTCTGCGCGGTCAGCCGCCGCAGCGCCGGCGTGGACCGCAGCCGGCGTCCGCGCGCGAAGCCCGGGTTCGCCCCACCACCCTCGATCACTTGCCCTCGCCGTCCTCCGCCTCGCGCAGCGACAGGGCGTACTCGGCCAGCGCGTCCACCAGCGGCGCCACGGCCGCGGTCTCCGGCTGCACGTCGACCCGCAGCCCGAACTCCTGGGCGCTGGCCGCCGTCGCCGGGCCGATCACCGCGACGACGGTCTTGGCGTGCGGCTTGCCGGCGATGCCGACCAGGTTGCGCACCGTGCTGGAGGAGGTGAAGCAGACGGCGTCGAAGCCACCTCCCTTGATCGCCTCGCGCACCGACGCGGCCGGCGGCGCGGCGCGCACCGTCCGGTAGGCGGTGACGTCGTCGATCTCCCAGCCGCGCTCGACCAGCCCGGCCGCCAGGGTCTCGGTGGCGATGTCGGCGCGCGGCAGGAGCACCCGCTCGATCGGGTCGAGCACGTCGTCGTACTCGGGGAAGTCGGCCAGCAGGCCCTGGCTGGACTGCTCGCCGCTGGGCACCAGCTCCGGCTGGATGCCGAAGTCCCGCACGGCCTCGGCGGTCTGCTCGCCGACGCAGGCCACCTTCACGCCCGCGAACGCGCGGGCGTCGAGGCCCAGCTCGACGAACTTCTCCCGGACGGCCCGCACCGCGTTGACCGAGGTGAACACGATCCAGCCGTAGCGGCCGGTGACCAGGCCCTTGACGGCGCGGTCCATCTGGGCCGGGCTGCGCGGCGGCTCGACGGCGATGGTCGGCACCTCGACCGGCACCGCCCCGTACGCCCGGAGCCGGTCGCTCATGTCCCCGGCCTGGTCCTTGGTCCGCGGCACGAGCACCCGCCAGCCGAACAGCGGGCGGCTCTCCCACCAGGACAGCTTGGCGCGCTTGTCGACGGCGGCGCCGACGGTGGCCACCACGGGCCCGCTGAGCGGGTCGAGGCCGGCGGTCTTCTCCGCCACGGCCGACAGCTTGCTCACCAGGCTCTTCTGGCCGGTCCCGGAGCCGCCGGTCGTCACCACGACCGGGGTGCTGCCGGAGAGCCCGCCCTCCACCAGGCGTGCGGCCGCGTCGGGCAGCGCCTCGGCGGTGCCCTGGAGGACCAGCGTGCCGCCGGTCGCGGCGGCGGCCCCGGCCAGCGCGGCGACGTCGACGCCGCTGCGCAGGTCCGCGGTCACCGCGGTGCTGCCCGGCGCGACGCCGGCGAAGGCGGGGACGGCGGTGGCGGTCGCGACACCCGGCACCACGTCGAACGGCACGGAGGTGCGGCAGACGGCGAGCACCTCCTTGACCACGTCGTCGGAGGTGTAGGGGTCACCGGTGACGAGGCGGACGACGACCGCGCCGCCCTTCGCCGCCGCGACGGCGCCCTTGGCCACCTCGGCGGGCTCACCGGACACCGGCGTCAGTTCGGCCTCCGGGTTGGTCTCGCGGACGGCGTCCTGGAGGGCGGCGGCGACGTCGGGGTCGACGAGGACCACCGACGCCTCGGCCAGCGCCGCGGTGGCGCGGGCGGTGAGCATGCCCGGGTCGCCCGGGCCGGCGCCGACGAACACGACCCGGCCGGACTGGCCTGCGGTCTTGCGGAAGCGCGTCATGCCGTGCTCCTGATCCTGGCCCGACTCCGTCGGGCGTCTGTTGTGGCCCGAGTCCTTCGGGCGTCTGCTGGGGTCTGGGTGGGGCAGGGGGTCACTCGCCGGCCGCCATCAGGGCGGCCGCGCCCCGGTCGAGCAGCTCGGCGGCGAGGGTGCGGCCGAGGGCCGCGGCGTCGGCGAGCGGGCCCGTGAGCGAACCGCGCACGGAGTCGCTGCCGTCGAGCGCGGTCACCGAGGCGCGCAGGTACAGCTCCGGGCCGCTCTCGCCCTCGGCCACCTCCGCGTAGGCGGCGACCGGTGCGCTGCAGCCCGCCTCGAGGGTGGCGAGCGTCGCCCGCTCGGCCACCACGCAGGCGCGCGTGGCGGCGTCCTCGAGCCGGCCCAGCAGCTCGCGGGTGCGGGCGTCGCTGGTGCGGCACTCCACGGCGAGGGCTCCCTGGGCGGGAGCGGGGAGCACCTGCAGCGGATCGAGGGTCTCGGTGATCCGGTCGGTGCGGCCGATGCGGCTCAGCCCGGCCCGGGCGAGGACGACGGCGTCCAGGTCACCCGGGCCGTCGGGGGCGCCGGCCACCCGGGCGAGCCGGCTGTCGACGTTGCCGCGGATCGGCACGATCTCCAGCCCGAGCCCGAGGGCCCGCAGCTGGGCGACGCGGCGGGGGGCGCCGGTGCCGATCCGCGCACCGGGCGGCAGCTCGCCGAGGGTGAGCCCGTCGCGGGCGACCAGGGCGTCCCGGGGGTCCTCCCGCACCGGGACGGCGGCCAGGCTCAGCCCCGGCTCCGGCGCGGTGGGCAGGTCCTTGTAGCTGTGCACCGCCAGGTCGACCTCGCCGGCGAGCAGGGCCCGGCGGATCGCGGTGACGAACACCCCGGTCCCGCCGAGCTGGGCGATGGCCGCGGAGGACCGGTCGCCCTCGGTGCTGATCAGCACCAGCTCGACCGGCACACCGGTGGCGGCGGTGAGGGCGTCGGCGACGGCCCGGGACTGGGTCTGCGCCAGCACGCTGGCCCGGGTGCCCAGCCGCAGCGGAACAGCGGTGCCCGCCACCGTGGTGGCGGCGTCCTGCACGTCGGCGGCGGTCATGCCGGGCCTCCCGGACGGTCGGGGTCGACGGTGACGGCGTCGGCCAGCCGGCCGGCGCCGGGGGTGACATCGGCGTCGATGCCCAGGCCGAACAGTGCCCGCAGCGCGCCGGCGTAGTCCGTGCCACCCGGCGTGGCGGCCAGTTCCTTCACCCGCACGGTGGGCTCGTGCAGCAGCTTGTCGACGACGCGGCGCACGGTGCGGGCGATCTCCGCACGCGCCCGCGCGTCCAGGTCGGGCAACCGGCCGGCCAGCCGCAGCAGCTCGGCGTCGACGACCTCGGCGGCCTGGCTGCGCAGCGCGGAGACGGTGGGCCCCACCTCGGCGGCCTGCCGCTCGGCGCGCAGCAGCGCCGTCTCCGCCTCGATCATGGCGCGGGCGGTGCTGATGTCGTCGGCCGCCACGGGCCCCGCGGTGGCCTCCCCGTCGCGCTGCTCGCCCTGCAGCAGCGCCGTGTTCCGCTCGCCCTGCAGGAGGGCCAGGTCGACGACGTGCACGCCGGGCAGCGCGGCCACGCCGGGGTCCACGTCCCGGGGCAGCGCGAGGTCGATGACCACCAGCGGCCGGTCGCGCCGGCCGGCCATCGCCGCGGCGACGACCTCGGTGCCCACGACCAGGCCGGTGGCACCGGTGCAGGTGAGCAGGACGTCGGCGGCGGCGAGCTCCTCGCCCATGTGGTCCAGCGGGGCGGCGCGGCCGCCCACGGCCTCGGCCAGCCGCTCGGCGGAGGCCGGGGTGCGGCTGCTGACGACGACGGAGGCACCGCGGCGGGCCAGCGTGGTGGCGGCGAGCGCACCCATGGAGCCGGCGCCGACGACGAGGACGGGGCGGCCGGCGAGGGCGCCGATGCGGGCCTCGGCCCGGTCGAGGGCCACCGACACCAGCGAGGCGCCGGCCCGGTCGATGCCGGTCTCGGAGTGCACCCGCTTGCCCACGCGCAGCGCGCGCTGGGCGACCGGGTGCAGGGCGCGGCCGACGGTGCCCTCCTCGCGGGCGAGGGCGTAGGCGGCGCGCAGCTGCCCGAGCACCTGCGTCTCCCCGACCACCATCGAGTCCAGCCCGGCGGCCACGGTGAACAGGTGGGCGACGGCCTGGTCCTCGTAGTGCACGGTCACGTACGGGGAGAGCTCCTCCACCGTGGCCCCGGCCTGACGGGCCAGCACCCGGCTGACGTCGGTGACGCCGCCGTGGAAGCGCTCGACCTCGGCGAACACCTCGACCCGGTTGCAGGTGGCGAGGACGAGGGCCTCGCTCACGTGGTCGCTGTCGACCAGCTCGTGCAGCGCCTTGACCCGCTCATCGGGCCCCATCGCGAACTGCTCCAGCAGCGCGACCGGTGCGGTCTGGTGGCTCACGCCCACCGCGAGCATGCTCATGCCGACTCCTCCCCCACGGGCACGGCCCGCTGCTGGCCGAGGAAGGCCAGCACCTGCAGCTCGACGGACAGGTCGACCTGGCGGACGTCGACGCCCGGGGGCGCCGACAACGTCACCGGTGCGAAGTTCAAGATGCTCCTCACCCCGGCCGCGGCGAGCCGGTCGCAGACCTGCTGGGCGACCTCGGCCGGCGTCGCGATGACCCCGATGGAGGCCCCCGCGGCCGTCACGGCGGCCTCCAGCCCGGCCATGTCCTGCACGGTCAGGCCGCCGATGCGCTGGCCCACCCGGCCCGGCGCGGCGTCGAAGAGGCCGACGAACTCGAAGCCCCGGCTGCCGAACCCGGCGTAGTCGGCGAGCGCGGACCCGAGGTTGCCGATGCCCACGAGCACGCAGGCGCGGGACTGCTCGGCCCCCAGCACGCGGGCGATGCGCTCCTGCAGGGCGCGCACGTCGTAGCCGACGCCGCGGACGCCGCAGGAGCCCAGGTGGGACAGGTCCTTGCGCAGACCCGCCGGGTTGACCCCCGCGGCCGTCGCCAGCTCACCGGAGGAGACGGTCGTCCGGCCGCCGTCGGCGAAGCTGGTCAGCACCCTCAGGTACACGGCCAGACGAGCGACGGTGGCCTCCGGGATGGTCCGGGGCCGCGGCTGGATCACGGGCTCTCCACAGCGGTCGCGCCCGGGACCCGGCGGGCGCCGGGGGCGGTGCTGCGACATCGGGGACGCGAGCGCTCGGCGCGCTCGCGTCCGCCACGGTAACCGCTTGTGAACGCAGGAACAAAGTTGCCGACGCGGCGACGGGCCGTTGACCTGGACCGATCGGGTCACAGGTGTGGTGGAGAGCACGATAACCGCTGGCCGCCCGCCACCCGTACGGGGGGCCCGGGTCCGGCCCCGCCCCGGAACCGGGAGACAGCCGGACGGGGCCGCGCCTCAGTCCAGCCCGAGGTCCCGTCGCAGGCGGGGCACGTCGAGCGTGAAGTAGGAGTGCTCCCGGCCGTCGAGCAGCAGCACCGGCACCCGGTCGCCGTACTCCGCCTGCAGCTCGGGGTCGGCGTCGACGTCCACCCGGACCGGCTCCAGGCCGGCGCGGGCGGCGATCGGGGCCAGCTGCTCGGCGGCGGTCAGGCAGAGGTGGCAGCCGTCGCGGACCAGCAGCTGCAGCCGCTCAGCCATCGGTGGCCTCGCCGGCCGCTGCGCCGACCGGTGCCGCGGCGTCGGTGCCGGTGAGGCCGAGCTCGCGGAGGCGGGCACGGCTGACCTTGCCGGTCAGCGAGTGCGGCAGCGACGGGAGGAAGTGCACCGACGTCGGGACCTTGTACCGCGCGAGCGACTCCGCAGCGTGCCGCTGCAGCTCCTCCACCGCCAGCCGCTCACCCGGCTCGAGGACGACGACGGCCCGCACCGCCGCACCGGTGCGCGGGTCGGGGACGCCGATGACCGCGCTCTCCGCCACCGCCGGGTGCTGCTCGAGGACCCGCTCCACCTCGGCCGGGTAGACGTTGAAGCCGCTGACGAGGACCAGGTCACTGCGCCGGTCGACCAGGTGCAGGTCGCCGTCGGCGTCGCGGTAGGCGAGGTCGCCGGTGCCGAGCCAGCCGTCGGCGTCCGGCCCGTCGGCCCCGTCGGGCCAGAAACCGGAGAAGAGGTTCCGACCGCGCACCCAGATCTCCCCCGGGCCCTCGTCGGCCTCGTCGGCGTCCTCGTCCGCACCGGCGTCCGCGTCCCCGCCGTCGGGCGGGTCCACGGTGCGGGCGCCGACGGTCGCGGTGTCGCGCAGCTCCAGCTCCAGCCCCGGCACCGGGCCACCGATGCACGCGGGCTTGGCCCGGCCGGTGGCCAGGGTGCTGGCCACGACGGGCGCCGCCTCGGTGAGCCCGTAGCCCTCCCACACGGTGACGCCGGCCCGCTCGCGCATCGCCGTCCAGACCTCCTCGGGCAGCGGCGCGGCTCCGGCAGAGGCCACGCGCACGGCCGCGAAGCCACGGCGCAGCTCGGCGTCCGGGTGGGCGGGGTCCTCGAGGTTGCCCGCGTCGGCCGCGGCCAGCCAGGCCTGGTACATCGGCGGGGCGCCCGGCACGGCGGTGACGGCCTCCTCGGCCATCACCGCCAGCGACGCGCGCGGGTCGAAGGTCTCCTGCAGGACGGCGCAGGCCCCGGTGGCCGCGACCAGCCCGAAGCCCGCGTTGAGCCCGTACACGTGGAAGAGCGGCAGCACCAGGAGCACCCGGTCGTCGGGGCGGACCGGCGGCGAGGTCATGGCCAGGCACTGCTGCTGGTTGGCGCGCAGCGCCCCCGAGGTGAGCATCGCGCCGCGCGGCCGGCCGGTGGTCCCGCTGGTGTAGCAGAGGAAGGCCAGCGCGGCGGGGTCGTCGGGCACGGTGGGCGCCGGGCCGTCGGCCGCGGGCGGACCGGGGCAGACCGGCACGCCGGCCAGCGGGTCGCGGACGCCGGGCGCCACCAGGAGCGCGGCCCCGGAGTCGGTGAGGACGTGCTCGAGCTCCGGGTCGGTGTAGGCGGTGTTCACAGGGACGACGACGAGCCCGGCGCGCAGACCGCCCAGCACCGCCCGCAGCCAGTCCGGCCCGTTCGGCAGCTGCACGGCGACGCGGTCGCCGGCGGTCAGCCCGCGGTCGGCGTACCCCGCGGCCGCCCGGTCCGCCGCCGCGTCCAGCTCACCCCAGCTGAGCCGGCGGGCCCCGGTCACCACCGCCGGGGCGTCGGGGTCGCGCTGCGCGGCGGCGCGTACCAGCGCGGCCAGCGACGTGCCTGCCTCGGACACGGACATCTCCTGTCGTCGGTGCGGCGCAGCCCCGGTCGGGGGACGCGTGGGACGCGCCCGGGTGGGCTGCCGTGGACGGCCAGGGGCGATGTTGTCACCATGGGGCCTGCGACGCAGCCCATGCGCGCCGTGACGGCGCGCGTGGCGAACGAGGACGGTCCAGGCACAGCGGGCCGACGAGGAGGTCGAACGCCCGCATGCCGCACCCCCTGGACGCCGGGCGGCCGCCCGGTGCCGGCCCCCGCCCGCGTCCGAGGCCGTTCCCCCGCGCGAGCGCGGAGGAGCTGCCGGTCGCTGGAGCGCTCGCCTCGCTCACCGGCCCTCCGGCCGCGCCGGACGACGACGCCGATCCCCTCCCCGTGGAGGTCGCCGCGGAGCTCGCCGACGCCGGTGCGGGCCTCGTGGCGGCCGGCGACGTCGACGTGTGGGGGCTGGTCCGCCGGGCCCAGGGCGGGGACGCCGAGGCGTTCGGGCGGCTCTACGACCGCTACGTGACGCTGGTGCACCGGTACGCCTACCACCGGGTCGGCGACCGCGCGACGGCCGAGGACGTCACCAGCGAGACGTTCGTGCGGGCGCTGCGGCGCATCGACTCGCTGTCGTTCCAGGGTCGTGACGTCGGCGCCTGGCTGGTGACGATCGCCCGGAACATCATCCGCGACCAGGTGAAGAGCAGCCGCTTCCGGCTGGAGGTCAGCACCGCGGACATGCGGGACGCCGACCGGGCGACCGACGGGCCCGAGGACGCCGTGCTGCAGCACCTGACCAACGAGGAGCTCCTGGCGTGCGTGAGGCAGCTGGGGGGCGAGCAGCAGGAGTGCATCGTGCTGCGTTTCATGCACGGTCTCTCCGTCTCCGAGACTGCCGAGATCATGGGGAAGAAGGACGGCGCGATCAAGGCGCTCCAGCACCGGGCGGTCCGGCGGCTGGCGAGCCTGCTCCCCGACGGGCTGCGGTGACCGCACCCAGGGGCCGGGCCGTAACCGGCCGGTCCGCTCCATCGTTGGACACGGGGCGGCGGACCCTCGCCGGGATGCGGACGAGCGCCGAGGCGAGGACGGGAGGTGGCGGGTGATCCGGCCCGAGAACGGCTCGACCATGACCGGTCCCCCGTCCGCACCCGACACCGGGGCGGCGCTGGCCGCTCGCCTCGAGAGCCTCGCCGCTCAGCTCGACACCGACCCCGAGCCGCGGTACCGGGCCCGCGCCCGCGCCCGGCTGGTGGCGATGGCTGCCGTCCGCACCCCGGAGCCCGCCGGCCGTTCGCTGCGCCGGCGGTTGCTCGCGGCTCGCGCGGTGGACCGCCCGCCGGCCCGGTGGCGGGGACGGCTGACCGCGGGGCTCGCCGGCGCCGCGGTCGGCGTCACCGGCCTGGCGGCCCTCGTGGCCGTGGCGGCCGGCGCGCAGCCGGGCGATCCCCTCTACGACCTCAAGCGCGGCACCGAGCAGACGCAGCTGGCGCTCGCCGGCGACAGCCGCGGCCAGACCCTGCTGGAGCTGGCCAGCACGCGCCTGGAGGAGCTCGCCCTCCTCGCCGCCGCCGGGGAGCCGGCGCTCGTCCAGCACACCCTGCGGGCCATGGACGAGCACACCGCCCAGGGGGCCACTTGGCTCACCGGGCGCGCCGTGGAGCTCCGCGACGCCGCACCGCTGGACACCCTGGCCCGCTGGGCCGCCGCGCACTCGGGCGGGCTCGCAACGCTGTCGGACGACGTCCCGGCGGCCGCCGCACCGGCCTACGGGGAGTCCACGGACCTGCTCCGCGCACTGACCGCCCGGGTCGAGGGGCTGCGCGCGGCGCTGCAGTGCTCCGCGGGCCCCGCCGTCGTCGGGGACGACGCGCTCGGCCCGGTCCCCGGCCTCTGCCTCACCGCCGCCCCGCCCGCGGTGGTCGACGAGTCCCCGGCCGCGGTTCCGCCCCACACCGACACCGACACCGACACCGACACCACCGTGCCGCCGTCGGCCGGGCCCGCCGAACCCGCCGCACCCGCCGCACCGCCCACCCCCTCCGAGCCCGGTAGCACCCCTGCGGGCACACCGCAGGCGCCCGGGCCGGGCAGCGCGCCCACCGGTGGCGCCACGGCGACGCCCGGCGCCCCCCGCCCGTCGGTGCCGGCCCTGCCGGTGCCCGGCGGGCCCGGCGGGCCCGGACCGGTCAGCAGCACGACCCGGCCGGCGCCCCCACCGGTGCTCGACGTCCCACTGCCCGGTCCGCTGAACCTCTGCCTGCCGCCGCTGATCACGATCGGCGAGTGCTGACCACGACCTGACCCCGGGCCACCGGCCCGGCTAGGGTCGCAAGGACGGTGCGCCGGGCCGGCCGCAGGCGCAGTCCCGGCGCACCGGGCCGGATCGAGTGAGGGAGGTCGCCGTGCCGCGACTGTCGGTGCGCGGTCGCCGTGCCGCGCAGTCCGCCGAGGAGACCCGCGCCCACGTCGCCGGCGCCGCGTCGGCGGCGGCGGCGGAGGTGGCGAGCCCGACGGCCGTCGAGCCCGACCTCACCGCTGCGGCGTTCTTCGACGTCGACAACACGATGATGATCGGCGCCTCGCTGTTCTGGTTCGCCCGCGGCCTCGCCGCCCGCAAGTACCTCACCAGCCGCGACATCGCCCGCTTCGCCTGGCAGCAGGCGAAGTTCCGCATCGCCGGCAACGAGAGCGCCGACGACATGCTCACCATCCGCGAGAACGCGCTCGCCTTCGTCGCCGGCCGCGAGGTCTCGGAGATCATGCAGGCCGGTGAGGAGATCTACGACGAGCTGATGGCCGACCGCATCTGGTCGGGCACCCGCGCCCTCGCGCAGAAGCACCTCGACGCCGGTCAGCGGGTGTGGCTGGTGACGGCCACGCCGGTCGAGCTCGCGTCGATCATCGCGCACCGGCTCGGGCTGACCGGGGCGCTGGGCACCGTCTCCGAGATCGTCGACGGCCGCTACACGGGGCGGCTGGTCGGCGAGCTGATGCACGGACCGGCCAAGGCGGAGGCGGTGCTGGCCCTCGCCGAGCGGGAAGGCCTGGACCTGTCCCGCTGCACCGCCTACAGCGACTCGGCCAACGACCTGCCCATGCTGTCCCTCACCGGCACGGCAGTGGCGGTCAACCCCGACACCGAGCTGCGGGCGGTCGCCCGCGCCCGGGGCTGGACCATCCGCGACTTCCGCACCGGGCGGAAGGCCGCGAAGATCGGCGTGCCGACGGTGGCCGCCGCCGCGCTCTCCGGCGGGCTGGTCGGTGGCGCGCTCGCCCTGCGCCGCCGCAACAAGCTGCCCTGGTGAAAAAGGACCCTCGTCCTCCCACGCCTCGCACGCTCGGCGCGGGCCCCTGACGAGGGCCGTTCCAGCACCTCACCCCAGGGCACGCCCCGCACGCTCGGCGCGGGCCCCTGACGAGGGCCGTTCCAGCACCTCACCCCAGGGCACGCCCCGCACGCTCGGCGCGGGCCCCTGACGAGGGCCGTTCCAGCACCTCACCCCAGGGCACGCCCCGCGCGCTCGGCGCGGGCCCCTGACGAGGGCCTTCAGCTGAAGACGCTCCTGCGGCGCAGGAGCAGCTGGTAGAGCGAGTGCTGGATGGTCTCCCGCACCTGGTCGGTCAGGTTGAACACCAGCATCGGGTCCTCCGCGGCGGCCGGTCCGTAGGACGCCGTCTCGATCGGCGCCCCGAAGGCGATCAGCCACTTGGAGGGCAGCGGCACCAGGCCCAGCGGGCCCAGCAGCGGGAAGGTGGGGGTGATCGGGACGTACGGCAGGCCCAGCAGCCGCGCCGCGGTCCGGGCATTCCCGATCATCGGGTAGATCTCCTCGGCGCCCACGATCGCGCAGGGGATGATCGGCGCCCCGGTGCGCAGTGCGGCGGACACGAAGCCACCCCGGCCGAACCGCTGCAGCGTGTACCGCTCCCGGAACGGCTTCCCGATGCCCTTGAAGCCCTCGGGGAAGACGCCCACCAGCTCGCCGCTGGTGAGCAGCCGCTCGGCGTCCTCGTTGCACGCCAGGGTCGCGCCGAACTTGCGGGCGAGCGCGCCCACGACCGGCAGCTCGAACACGAGGTCGGCACCGAGCAGCCGGAACCGGCGGTTCGCCGGGTGTTCGTCGTGCAGCGCCACGGTCGTCATGAGCGCGTCCACCGGCAGCGTGCCGGAGTGGTTGGCCACCACGAGCGCCCCGCTGTCGGCCGGCACGTTCTCCAGGCCGAAGGTCTCCACGCGGAACCACTTCTGGAACAGCGGGCGCAGCATGGGGAGCAGCACGTGATCGGCCAGGTCGGGGTCGAAGCCGAACTCGTCGGTCTCGTACTCGCCGGTGAGCCGCCGCTCCAGGAAGTCGATCCCGCCGACGACCTGCTCCTCCCAGCCCGGCGGTGCCGACGGCGCGGCCACGCGCGGCTCGTCCTCGTCGGGACGCAGCCGGATGACCCGGGCCTCAGGCATCGCGCACCGCCCGGAGGTCCGGCGCCGGTGGGGCCGGGCGCAGCCGCTGCTCGACGGCCGAGGCGGTGTCGCCGAGGCGGCCCAGCACCGAGCGCAGCCCCCCGCCGACCGCCCGGACCGCAGCGGGGTCCAGGAGCGGGGTGACCGTGCGCGCGTAGTCGGCGAGCGCCGCTGCCGTGCTGTAGCGAGGGGTGTAGCCGAAGGAGGTGCGCAGCACCGTGGTGTCCACCACCCGGCCGAAGTTGAGGAAGCGCATCTGCTCCGGGGAGTAGTCGACGAAACCGAACCGGCGCGAGAGGCGCCCGACCGACCCCAGCGCGGGTGAGGGGAGCGGCACCTCGACACGGCCGAGGCGGCGGATGGCCTGCGAGAGCAGCAGGGTGCCCTCGCCGCCCACGTTGACGGTGCCGACGAAGTCGCCCGCGGTGGCGCGGGTGAGCACCGCCAGCGCGTCGTCCTCGTGCAGCAGCTGCACGCGGGCGTCGTAGCCCAGGGCGGTGGGGACCAGCGGCATGCGCAGGAACCCGGTGAGCAGCGAGTCGATGCGCGGACCGATGAAGTTGGTGAAGCGCAGGACGGCCACGTCGACGTCGGGACGCCGGCGGCCGAAGGAGCGCACGTAGCCCTCGATGTCGACGCTGTCCTTGGCGAACCCGCCCGAGGGCACCTGCCGGGCCTGCATCGCCTCGGTGAACACGGCCGGGTCGCGGGAGGACGCGCCGTAGACGGCGCTGGTCGACTTCAGCACGAACCGGCGCACCGAGGGCGCCCGCTGGCAGGCCGCGAGCAGCTGCATCGTGCCGATGACGTTGAGCTCCTTCATCGGCACCCGTCCACCGGAGCCGGCGGGCGTCGAGCTGATGTTCATGTGCACGACGGTGTCGACCGACGCCGTCGCGATGACCTTGCCGATCAGCGGATTGCGGATGTCGGCCCGCACGAACTCGGTACGGCCCAACCGGCGCAGCATGGCCGGGGAGGGCGGGACGGTGTCCACGCCGATGACCCGCTGGATGCGCGGATCGGTGGCGAGCTCGGCCGCCAGCGCGCCGCCCAACCACCGGCTCACGCCGGTGACGAGGACGACCGCGGGCGGCACGAGCCTCAGCTCACTTCTTGTTGCGGCGCTGGACGCGCGTCTTCTTCAGCAGCTTGCGGTGCTTCTTCTTAGCCATCCGCTTACGCCGCTTCTTGATGACCGAACCCACGTGTGTGCTCCCGACTTCGTCGCTAGATGATCAGCTCGCACGCGACAGCGGGACCGCATCCCGGTGTCGCCCGGCGACCGAGCGTACCCGAGCCGCCCCGCGGTGACGCTGCAGCACGGTCACCCCCGGGCGACGCTGCGGCTGACGCCGTCATCCTCCGGGCGCCGTCGCGGGCGGCTGCCGGCCCTGTCGCGCAGAGCCGGCCCGCACCCCCACCCGGGAATCCCGGCAGGGTCACCAGGGCGACACCACAGCCGCGCGCCGGCTCCCGTCGGGTGGAGCCGGCCCTCGGCCCCGTCCGGAGGCTCACCCCGAGCCCGCGAGGGGTGAGGAGGACGGGGCCCTCTCCCAGGCGACGACGTTGTCGCCGGCGCTCTCTCAGGCGATGTCGGTGTAGGCGTCGCGCAGGTAGTCCTGCACGGCGCGCTCGGGCACGCGGAACGAGCGGCCGACGCGCACGGCGGCGAGCTCACCGGCGTGGACCAGGCGGTACACGGTCATCTTGGAGACGCGCATCATCGAGGCGACCTCGGCGACGGTCAGGAAGGTGACGGCGGCGCGGGGGGCCGGGACGGCCGGGCGACCGATCGGCATGGCGGCCGGGTGCTGCGCGGGGACGGGGCGCCCCATGGCGGCGGCCGTCATCGGACGGCCCATCGGGCGGGGGACGGGCATCCCCGGACGGACGACGGTGGCGGCAGCGTGAGCGGCGTGGCGCTGGGGCATGGTCATGTCTTCGTCTCCGGAACCTAGCTCGTGTCGTGGCGCCGGCTTCCCCACCGGCAACTGAACACGCACGCGCTGGTACTGAGAGTAAGGGGGCGTGCGTGACGGAAGCGATGGTTGAAACGAACAGGCGGACCGGTCCGTCCTAGGCAGAACTACACCTATGCAACACGGTGCACACGCGTTTCGGCGCGTTTCGCGACACGGTGAGAACTCGGTGACGCAGCGTCGCCCACTTCCTCGCCTCCGTGCACTAGCGTGTTCGCCCGCTCACGCACCGTCCGGTCGATCTGTCGACTCGGGAAGGCGCCGGCACTGCGTCCTACCGGGTCGACGTCAGGACTTGTCGGCACCCAGCTCCACAGAACGGGCGTGCGCCGCCTCGATGGCCGCCATCAGCGCCGCACGGACGCCGTGCTTCTCCAGCTCCCGGATCGCGGCGATGGTCGTGCCGCCCGGGCTGGACACCGCCTCGCGCAGCTGGACGGGGTGCTCCCCCGAGTCGCGCATCATCACCGCCGCGCCCAGCGCCGTCTGCACGATGAGGTCGGCGGCCAGCGCGCGGGGCAGGCCCAGCAGGATGCCGGCGTCCACCATCGCCTCGACCAGGTAGAAGAAGTACGCCGGCCCGCTGCCCGACAGCGCGGTGACGGCGTCCTGCTGCGACTCCGGGACCCGGCGGACCTGCCCGACGGCGGCCAGCAGGGCCTCCGCCTCGTCCAGGTGCTCCTCACCCGCGTGCGCACCGGCCGACAGCACGCTCATGCCCTCGTCCACCAGCGCCGGGGTGTTCGGCATCACCCGCACCACCGGGACGCCGGGGGGCAGCGCGGCCTCGAGCCGCGCGGTGGGCACCCCCGCGGCGACCGAGACGACCAGGTGCCCGGTGTCGACGTGCTCGGTGACCAGGCCGAGGAGCGTGTCGATGTCCTGCGGCTTCACCGCGAGGAGGAGCACGCGCGCCCGGGCCGCGGCGTCGGCCAGCGACACCGCCGGCACGCCGTAGCGCCCGGTCAGCTCCGCGGCGCGCTCCGCGCTGCGCTCGACGACCAGGATCCCGTCGGCCCCGCCGCGCCGGACCAGGCCAGAGAGCAGCGCCTCACCGATCTTGCCGCCGCCGATGATCGCCAGGCCGCGGCGGCCGGTGGCCGTCACGACCGCCCACCCGCGACGGGCACCTGCGCGCGGACGGCGCAGCCGGCGGCCGGTAGGCGGCGGTCCTCGGTCGATTCTCCCCAGGGCATGACGTGCTCCCAGCTCTCGGGCGCGCGGCCGCTCCCGGCCGCGCGCTCTCCGGTGATGGCGATCGGTCGCGGCTGGACGGACGCGACGGCCGGTCCCCCGTCGCCGGCCACCACGACGACCGGGCAGCGAGCGGGCCCACCGGGGAACCGGCGGCGCGGGTGGACGGGCACGCCCGAAACCGTAGTGCTCCGGCGTGTGCCGGCTCAGGGCGCCGGGTAGCGCCGCCGTCATGGCAGGAGAACTGGACGGGATGAGGGTGGCCGTGCTGGCCACCGACGGTGTCGAGCAGGTCGAGCTGGACCGGCCCTGGCAGGCGCTCGAGGAGGCCGGTGCCGAGCCGGAGCTGGTGTCGTTCTCGACCGGCACGATCACCGCCTACGACCACATCGACAAGGGCGAGCACCGCACGGTGGACACCGACCTCGGGTCGGCGGACCCGGACGACTACGCGGCGCTGGTCCTGCCGGGCGGCGTGATCAACGGCGACTTCGTGCGCGCCGACGCCGACGCGGTGACCTTCGTCAAGGCCTTCTTCGAGGCGGGGAAGCCGGTGGCGGCGATCTGCCACGCGCCCTGGGTGCTGATCGAGGCCGACGTGGTCCGCGGCCGGCGCATGACCTCCTGGCCGTCACTGCAGACCGACCTGCGCAACGCGGGCGCGAACTGGGTGGACGAGGAGGTCGTCGTCGACGGGAACCTGATCACCAGCCGCAAGCCCGACGACCTGGACGCGTTCGGGGCGGCGATCGTCGAGGAGTTCGCGGCCTCGCGCGACGCCGAGCCGGCCGACGCCTGACGGCGGATCAGGACGTCGCGAGGAGGGTGGCCGCCGGGGCGATGGTCAGCAGGGTCCCGGCGAACACCAGGACGGCGAGCAGCCGGGCGCCGACCGGCTCGGCGCCCTGGCGCTCCCGCCACACGTTGACCCCGCTCACCAGGCCGGCGACCGCGAGCGGGGCGAGGAAGACCGCCAGGTGCGGGATCATCTCCCACAGCACCGTGGCCGCGAAGTAGATGCCCACCCCGGCCGCGAGGGCGATGACCAGCTCGCCGGCGAACCGGAGCCAGGCCAGCGCGCTCTCCCGCGGGGTGACGTCCAGGTCGGCGTCCGGGTCGCCGGCCCGCACGACCGGGATCGGCCCGGTCGAGGGGACGCCGTCGCGGGACGACTTCTCGGTGGCCGGCGCGTCGGTGACCGATGCCTCGCGGGCGGGCCGGCGCGTGGCCGTGCGCTGCGCGCCGGCGGCCTCGGCGGGCCGCCGCAGCGGCGGCACCGGACCCGAGGGGTGCGGCACCCCGGGCTTGCGGTCCGGCCGCAGGCCGGGGATCGCGGCGGTCACCGGGTCGGCGGCCCGGCCCGACGCCCGGGCCCCGTGACTGCGCGCCGGGGCCGGCTCCGGCAGCTGCGCGTCGCTGCGCCGCCGGCCGTACCCGGAGCGGTCGACACCGGCGTCCGCGCGGCGCTGGCGGATCCCGGTGTCGTCCTCGTCCTCGACCCGGCGACGGCGGGCGGTGCGGGCGGCGGACTCGATGCCTGCCTCCCGCAGGATCTCGGCGAGCGAGCGACCTCCCGTGTCCGGGTTCCAGTCCGGCTCGGCCATCACGCGCCTCCCAACGAGTCCAGCCTGCGCAGGATGACTCCCTCGCGCAGCGCCCACGGACAGATCCGCACGGACGGTACGTCGAGCGCACGCAGAGTAGCGGCAGCCACGACCGCACCGGCGGGAACCTGGTGCGCCCGCGCGGCGGACACGCCCGGCAGCTCGGCCAGCGCCGACGAGCCGATGCGCGAGACGAAGCCGACCAGCTGACCCAGCCCGGTCGCGGTCAGCTCCCGGGGGACGCGCAGCCCGGCGCCCGACGGCGCGGCCCCGGCGAGCCGGGCGAGGGTGCGGAAGGTCTTGCTCGTGGCGGCCACCAGGTCCGGCGGACCGGCCGCGGCGATCTTCTCCGCCGCCGGCCCGAGCAGGTCGGCGGCGTGCGCGGCGAGCTCGTCCAGGGCTGCGAGGTCGGGGCGTCCACCCTCCTCCGCCCGGGGCAGGAACCGCCGCGTCATCCGGCCCGCCCCCAGGGGGAGGGAGAGGGCCACCTCGGGGTCCTCGTCGATGCCCGCGGCGAGCTCCAGGGAGCCCCCGCCGATGTCGAGCACCAGCAGCCGGCCGGCGCTCCAGCCGAACCAGCGCCGGACGGCGAGGAAGGTCAGCCGCGCCTCCTCCTCGCCGCTGAGCACCTGCAGCTCCACACCGGTGCGCCGCTGGACCCGGTCCAGCACCTCCAGGCCGTTGGCCGCCTCGCGGATGGCCGAGGTGACCAGCGCCATGAACTCGTCGCAGCGCTGCGCCTCCGCCTGCGCGCGGGCGTCCTGGACCGCCTGGAGGAGCGCCTTCTCCCCCGCCTTGGACAGCACGTCGTCGGGCCCCACGTGCTCGGCCAGCCGGAGCACCGACCTGTCGTCGTGCATCGGCGTGGGGTGCGCACCGCGGTGGGCGTCCACCACCAGCAGATGCACGGTGTTCGATCCGACGTCCAGCACACCCAACCGCATGCGAGCGATTCTGCCTGGCCCCCTCCAGAGGCTCGCGCCGAGCGGAGCGAGGCGTGCGGCCGCGGGGGGCCTTCTAGGCTGGCCCGGTGCGAAACGAGCCTCCCGACGAGGTCGACCCGGACTTCCCCCGCGAGTGGGTGGAGTTCCCCGATCCCGCCGACCCCGAGCACGTCGTCCGGGCGGACCTGACCTGGCTGACGTCGGCGTGGACGTGCGTCTTCGGCCGGGGCTGCGCGGGCGTCGTCGAGGGCCGGGCGGACGACGGCTGCTGCAGCCACGGGGCCTTCTTCACCGACGAGGACGACCTGCACCGGGTGACCGCCGCGGTGGCCGACCTCACCGGCGAGGACTGGCAGCTCGCCCCGATCGGGCGCGGCGCGTGGACCGAGGAGGACGGCGCCGACGACGAGGACGCCACCCGGTCGCTCCGGACCCGCGTGGTGGACGGCGCCTGCGTCTTCGTGAACCGGCCGGGGTTCTCCGGCGGCACGGGGTGCGCGCTGCACCGGATGGCGCTGCGCACCGGCCTGCACCCCCTCACCACCAAGCCGGACGTGTGCTGGCAGCTGCCGGTCCGCCGCGAGCAGGAGCACGTGGACCGCCCCGACGGCACGCGGGTGCTGGTCTCGACGATCGGTGAGTTCGACCGGCGCGGGTGGGGGCCCGGGGGTGCCGACCTGCACTGGTGGTGCACCGGCTCCCCGACGGCGCACGTCTCCCCCGAGCCGCTGGTCGAGACCTACGCCGCGGAGCTGGTCGCGCTGCTCGGGGCGCCGGCCTACGAGGAGCTACGCCGGCTGGCCGAGCTCCGGCTCGACCTGGGCCTGATCGCCCCGCACCCCGCCAGCCCGGCGCTCGCCGGGCCGGTACCCCTCCAGCTGCACCGGCGGCGCCCCGACGCGTGACGCCCCGCCGGTCCGGAAGGTCTGCCGGTAGGAGCGCGGGGAGACCCCGCGCCGGCGGGCGAACTGCTCGCGGAGCCCGGCGGCGGTCCCGAAGCCCACCAGCCGGGCGATCTCCTCGACGGGCGCATCGCTGTTCTCCAGCAGCTCCTCGGCCGCCGCCAGCCGCTGCGCGAGCACCCAGGCGTGCGGCGTCGTCCCGGTCGTGGCCTTGAACCGCCGGGCGAAGCTGCGCGGGCTCATCAGGGCCCGGCGCGCCAGGACGTCGACCGACAGGTCCTCGGCGAGGTGCCGACCGGCCCACTCCAGGACGACGCCCAGCAGGTCGTCGGAGCAGGCGGGGACCGGGGCGTCGACGAACTGCGCCTGACCGCCGTCGCGGTGCGGTGGGACGACCATCTCCCGGGCGAGCGCGTTCGCCGCTGTCGCGCCCCACTCGCGGCGCACCAGGTGCAGCAGCGCGTCGACGCCGGCCGCCGTCCCCGCACCGGTGATCACCTGCCCGTTGTCGACGTAGAGGACGGCAGGGTCGACGTCGAGAGCGGGGAACCGCGCGGCGAGCTCCCCGGCGTACTTCCAGTGCGTGGTCACCCGCCGCCCGTCCAGCAGGCCGGCGGCGGCGAGCACGAAGGCCCCGGTGCAGTGGCTCACCAGGATCGCGCCGCGGGCGGCAGCGGCCCGCAGCGCGTCCAGCAGCTCCGCCGAGGGGTCCTCCTCGAACACCTCCCAGGCGGTGATCAGCACGATGCCGGAGCGCGCCAGGCGGTCGAGGCCCTGCTCGACGACGATCGGGATGCCGGTGTCGGTACGGAGCACGCCGGGCCGCTCGGTGACCAGCCCGAAGTCGAAGACGGGCAGGCCGAGGGCGCGGCGGTCGTAGCCGAACACCTCGGCGGCGACCCCCACCCCGAAGCTGCCGACGAGACCGTCGGCCACGACGGCGCTGACGACGACGGGAGCGGCGCCGGTGCCGGGCGCGGTGCTGGGCATGCGCAGATGATGGCAGAAACCATGCGATGTCGGTCGTTCCTGCCACTCGTCCCGCCGGCCCGACCGGCGCAGGCTGCCGGCATGCTGCTGATCACCTGCCCCGTCACCCGCTCCGACGAGCTGGTCGCCGACCGGCGGATCCGGTCGGTCACCAACCACCCGACGCACATCGCGCTGCACGTCGAGTGCCCCGCCTGCGGCGCCGTGCACGCGTACCGGACCGGCCGCCGCTGGGAGGCCGCCCGGGCCGCGCGCGCCGCCGCACCCGCCCGGGAGGCGAGGGAGCTGCACCCGGCCTAGGATCGAACACATGAGCGAACCGAACGCCGCGGACCAGACCACCGAGAAGGACCCGGACGAGTGGGTCACCGGTGACGAGCCCGCCACGGGCGCGCAGAAGAGCTACCTCGAGACGCTCGCCCGGGGCACCGACGAGGAGATCCCGGAGGAGATCTCGAAGGCCGACGCCTCGAAGAAGATCGACGACCTGAAGTCGTAGGACCCCGGCCCCGTCCCGGGTCCCACCCCGAGCGTGCGAGGGGTGGGGAGGACGGGTGTCCTTCCTCAGGCCTCCAGCTTGTAGCCCAGACCCCGCACCGTCAGCAGGTACTTCGGGTTCGCGGGGTCGGGCTCGAGCTTGGCCCGCAGCCGCTTCACGTGGACGTCGAGGGTCTTGGTGTCGCCGACGTAGTCCGATCCCCACACCCGGTCGATGAGCTGGGCCCGCGTGAGCACCCGGCCGGCGTTGCGGAGCAGGAACTCCAGCAGGTCGAACTCCTTCAGCGGGAGGGCGACCTGTTCCCCGTCGACCGCGACGACGTGCCGCTCGACGTCCATCCGGACCGGCCCGGCGGTCAGCACCCCGCCCTCGACGGGCGCCGCCTCCGCGGCCTCGCCCCGGCGGCGCAGCACCGCGCGGATGCGCGCGACCAGTTCGCGCGCCGAGTACGGCTTGGTCACGTAGTCGTCGGCACCGAGCTCGAGGCCGACGACTTTGTCGATCTCGGCGTCCTTCGCGGTGAGCATGATGATCGGCACGTTGCCGCGGGACCGCAGCGCCCGGCAGACCTCGGTGCCCGGCAGGCCGGGGAGCATCAGGTCGAGCAGCACGATGTCGGCGCCGCCGCGGTCGTACTCCTCCAGCGCATCGGGCCCGGTGGCGGCCACGACGGTCTCGAAGCCCTCCCGCCGCAGCATGTAGGACAGGGCGTCGGAGAAGGACTCCTCGTCCTCGACGACCAGGACTCGGCTCATGGGGTCTCGCTCTCCAGTTTCTGCGTTGCGGGGACGGACGACTCCGCCGCCGGGTTCTCGGCGGGGCCGGCGAGCGGGATGCGCAGGGTGAACGTCGAGCCCAGCCCTTCCTCGCTCCAGACGGTCACCGAACCACCATGGTTGCTGGCGACGTGCTTGACGATGGCCAGGCCCAGCCCGGTTCCCCCGGTGCTGCTGGCGCGGGACTGGTCCACCCGGTAGAAGCGCTCGAACACCCGGTGCCGGTCCGCGCGTGGGATGCCGATGCCGCTGTCGGTGACGGCGATCTCCGCGAACCCCGACCGCGCCCGGGCGGCAACCGCGACCCGGCTCCTGCCCTCGCTGTAGGCCACCGCGTTGGCCAGCAGGTTGGTCACCGCCGTGACCAGCTGGCTCTCCACCCCGCGCACCACCAGCCCATGCTGCCCGCCGACCACGATCTCCAACTCCTTGGCGCGGGCGGCGGTGCGTGTGCGGTCGACCGCCTCGCCGAGCACCCGGTCGACCTCCACGGGCACCAGGTCGGGCAGCGGCTCGCCGCCCTGCAGCCGGGAGAGGTCGATCAGCTCCCGCACCAGCCGACCCAGCCGGTCGGCCTCGTGGGTGATCCGGGCCGCGAAGCGCTGCACCGCCTCGGGGTCGTCGGCCGCCCCCTCGATGGCCTCGGCGAGGAGGGCCAGCGCCCCCACCGGCGTCTTGAGCTCGTGCCCCACGTTCGCGACGAAGTCGCGGCGCACCGCCTCCACCCGCCGCGCCTCGGTGACGTCCTGGAGCACCAGCGCGACCGGGCCGGGCGGCGGGGTCGTGCCGCCGTCGAGGCGCACGCCGTGCACACCGACCAGCCGCGGCCCCCCGCCGACCACGTCACCGGGCAGCCGGACGTCCACGCGGCGGGAGCCCCCGCCGCGCACCGCCCGGGCGAGCGTCAGCAGCTCGGGCACCAGCAGCCGGGTGCCCCGCACGATGCCCAGCGCCCGGGCCGCCGGGTTGGCCAGGAGCACGGCGTCGTCGATGCCGACCACCACGACCGCCGGATCCATCAGCTCCACCAGCCGCCGAGCCAGCACGTCCTCGGGCAGCGCGACGGCCGCCCCGTCGAGGGGGCGGCGCCCCAGCTCGCGGCCGGAACGGAGGATGATGGCGGCGGCCACCACCCCACCCAGGAGGAGGCCGACCACCAGGGCGACCAGTGGACTCACGGCCCAGATGCTAGGTGTGCCGGGGCCGGGCACCATGATCCGGCAAGAGGTTCACCGCTCGGACGGGTCAGTGTTCACCGGCGATAGGGCCGGAGTTCACCCCTCAGCGGCCGGAACGGTCCCCGGCGCGCCTACCGTCGCCGGGGAATCACGACGAGAGGACGACCGTGCGGGACACTTACCACGAGGAACTCGAAGACATCAACACCTGCCTGGTGGAGATGGCCAACTCCGTGGGCTCGCAGATGAGCACCGCCACGACGGCGCTCCTCGACGCCGACGTCGCCCTGGCCGACCGGGTCATCGCCGGCGACGACCAGATCGACGCCACCCGGGAGAGCATCGAGCAGCGCACGTTCACCCTGCTCGCCCGCCAGCAGCCGGTGGCCGGCGACCTGCGGACCATCACGGCGGCCATGCGGATCGTCGCCGACCTCGAGCGCATGGGCGACCTCGCCGCGCACATCGCCAAGGTGGCGCGCATGCGGTTCCCCGACCACGCGGTGCCGCAGGAGGTGCGCCCGTCCTTCCTGGAGGCCGGCAACGTGGCCGAGCTGCTCATCGCGAAGACGGCGACGGTGATCGCGAAGCGGGACATCGAGGCGGCGCGGGAGCTGGAGACCGACGACGACGCGATGGACCAGATCCACCGCGGCCTGTTCCGCCAGCTGCTGAGCGAGACCTGGCCGCACGGCATCGAGTCGGCCATCGACATCACGCTGCTGGGTCGGTACTACGAGCGCTTCGCCGACCACGCGGTCAGCGTGGCCCGGCGGGTCTGCTACCTGGTCACCGGCGAGCGCTGGGAGTCCGAGGCGACCGCATCGTCGTCCTGACGAACGGCACCGCGGTCTGGAGCCGCTCCCTGCTGGGCTGAGCCCGGCGCTGCCGACTTCCCGGGGACTTCCCCGGGTTCCCCCTCCGTCGCAGCGCCCGCAGGGGGCGGCTCCCGCGCTTCCTCACCGACCCCTGCGGGGCCGGCCCGTCAGCGCTTGCCCTGGTTCTTGACGGCTTCGATGGCGGCCGCCGCGGCGTCGGGGTCGAGGTACTCGCCGCCCGGCTTCACCGGCCGCAGGTCGTCGTCGAGGTCGTAGCGGAGCGGCACCCCGGTCGGGATGTTGAGGCCGACGACCTCGTCCTTCCCCATGTCGTCGAGGTGCTTCACCAGCGCGCGCAGGCTGTTGCCGTGGGCGGCGACCAGCACGGTCTTCCCCAGCCGCAGGTCCGGCACGATCGCGTCGTACCAGTACGGCAGCATCCGGACGACGACGTCGGCCAGGCACTCGGTCGCCGGGCGCGCCTCCGGCGGGAGGAACGAGTAGCGGGCGTCGCCGTCCTGGCTGTACTCGCTGCCCGGCTCGATCGGCGGCGGCGGGGTGTCGTAGGAGCGGCGCCAGGTCATGAACTGCTCCTCGCCGTACTCGGCGAGCGTGGCGGCCTTGTCCTTGCCCTGCAGCGCCCCGTAGTGCCGCTCGTTCAGCCGCCAGGAGCGCTGCACCGGGATCCACTGCCGGTCGGCCTCGTGCAGCGCCAGCTCAGCGGTCATGATCGCCCGGCGCAGCAGCGAGGTGTGCGAGACGTCGGGCAGCAGCCCGTGCTCGGCCATCAGCCGTCCGCCGCGGGCAGCCTCCTCGCGCCCCTTCTCCGTGAGCGGCACGTCCACCCAGCCGGTGAAGAGGTTGGCCTTGTTCCACTCGCTCTCGCCGTGGCGGAGCAGCACCAGGGTTCCCGTCGAGGTCGTCACGGCGATCATCCTGCCCGACGCCGCCGCCACGGGCAGCAGGGCCGTCAGGCCAGGGCCAGCTCCCGCTCGCCGTCGCGCGCCCAGCACACCGCCGCGGTGACCTCCTCGCTGCCCGTGGGCACGGCGAGGGCCGCGCCGCGGCCGGGCACCGGTGCGGCGCACCCTCGTCAACACTCCGTTGCGCTATCGGGTCACTGCGTGGCCGAGGACACCCGTCTCGGCCGGCCCGGCAGCCAGAGCAGCACCACCACCGCCGCGACGAGGGTCGCGGCCGCCGTCCCGATGGCCGTCAGGTGCATCGCCGTGACGAACGCCTCCCGGGCGGGCTCGATCACCGCGGTCGCGGCCCGCGCGACCTCCGGCGTCCCCTCGGCCTGCGCCCGGCGCACGGCGTCCAGCGTGGCGACGACCGACTGCCGGGCGTCGTCGCGCGCACCGGCCGGGAGCCCGTCGGCCACGGACCCCAGCTGTGCGGAGTAGGTGGCGGCCAGCAGGGAGCCCAGGATCGCGACGCCCAGGGCGCCGCCCACCTGCCGCACCGAGTTGTTGACCGCGGCACCGGCGCCGGCCTTCTCCCGCGGCACCACGGACATGATCGACTCGGTCGCGGGGGCCATGACCGCGCCCATGCCGAGCCCCTGCACGGAGAGCACCACCAGCAGCAGCCAGACGGGGGAGGTGAGGTCGAGCAGCTGCACCCCGAGGAACGACAGGGTGATGAGCAGGAAGCCGGTCGCGCAGACGGCCTTGGCCCCGAACCGCTCGGCCAGCCCGGAGCTGCGGGGCGCCATGAGCGCCATGCCGAGCGCGACCGGGATCAGCGCCGCGCCGCTCTGCAACGGCGAGTAGCCGCGCGCGCCCTGCAGGTAGAACACCAGGTAGAACGTCGCGCCGAGGAGCGCGAAGAAGTTCAGGCCGAGGGCTGCTGCGGCGGCGGAGAAGGCCGGGTTGCGGAACAGCGAGACGTCGAGCGCGGGGTGGGCCGACCTGCGCTGCAGCCAGACGAAGACGGCCAGCAGGACCAGACCGCCGAGCAGGGGTACGAGGACGCCCGGCGTCGTCCACCCCGCTCCCCCGCCGCCGTGGATGATGCCGTAGACGAGGCCGGCGAGCGCGACGATCGACAGCAGCACGCCCGGCACGTCCAGCCGGCCGGGGTTTGGGTCCCTCGACTCCGGGACGAAGGCGAGCACGGCGACGATGCCCAGCGCCGCCACGGGGACGCCGACGAGGAAGACCGCGCCCCACCAGAAGTGCTCCAGGACCGCGCCCCCGGCCAGCGGGCCGCCGGCGACGGCGATCCCGGCCGTCCCCGCCCAGACGCCGATGGCGCGCCCGCGCTCGCGGGGCGGGAAGACGTTGGTGATGACCGCCAGCGTCGTCGGCTGGACCGCCGCCCCGCCGATGCCCATCACCGCCCGCCAGGCGATGAGCTCCAGGGGGCTGTCGCTCAGCGCGGCGAACACCGACCCCACGGCGAAGATGCCCAGCCCGATCAGCAGCACCCGCCGGCGGCCGATCCGGTCGCCGATGACGCCCCAGGTGAACAGCAGGCCGGCGAACACGAGGATGTAGGCGTCGACGACCCACTGGAGCTCGCCCTGGCTGGCCTCCAGCTCCCGCTGCAGCGTCGGGAGCGCGACGTTGAGGATCGTGTTGCCCATGATCACCACGAGCAGGCAGACGGTCATGGTGGCCAGCACCCACCACCGGCGGGCGTAGCCGGGCCCCGCGCCCTCGCCGGGTGCCTCGGCACCCGGCTGCGACCTGTCCGTCGCCGTCACGCCCCGGGCGCCGGGTCGGCGCCCCGCCCTCCCGCGGCCGGGCGGCGCGAGGGGTCGGCGAAGGCCGCGAACGCCTCCAGGTTGCGCAGCGACTCCCCGCGCTTGACCCGCCACTCCCACTCGCGGCGGATCGACGTGCCGAACCCGATCTCGAGCATGGTGTTGAAGTGGTCGTCGGCGTAGCTGAGGACCGCCCCGAGGAGCCGGTCGAGCTCCTCGGGCGTGACGGCGGCGTGCGGCAGCCGGCCGGTCAGGTACACGTCGCCGACGGAGTCGATCGAGTACGAGACGCCGTACATGCGGGCGTTGTGCTGCAGCAGGTAGGTCCACAGCTGCTCGCGGTTCTCGTCGGGCTGGCGGCAGACGAACGCCTCCACGCGCAGCGCGTGGTCCCCGACGATGAGCCCGCAGACCGTCTTCAGCTTCTTCGTCCCCGGCAGCTCCACGAGCCACGTGCCCGGCCTCGGGTGCTCGTGCACCAGCTCGCTGTCGCGCAGGGTCCGGTCGATGACGGCGTCGAGCTCCTCGATCGTCCGGTTCACCGCGCGACCCCCATCCCGGGCAGGGCCCGCAGCGGCCCACCCCGGCGGTCGCGCACCGGGCGGGCCGGCGGCGCCGCCATGTCGGCGGCCGCGGCGACGTAGGCGTCGACGAGCGCGTCGGCGGTGCGGTCCCAGGAGAAGCCGGCCGCGTGCCGGCCGGCGCCCGCGGCCAGCAGCTCCCGGCGGGCGAGGACCGAGCGCACCGCGGCGGCGTAGTCGTCGGCCCGGTGGCCGTCGACCAGCACACCGGAGACACCGTCGCGCACCGCCGTCGGCAGGCCGCCCACGGCCGCCGCGACGACGGGGGTGCCGCAGGCCTGCGACTCCAGCGCCACCAGGCCGAAGGACTCGTTGTGGCTGGGGACGACCGTCACGTCCGCGGCCCGGTAGAACTCGGCCAGCCGCGCGGGCGGCTGCGGCGCGTGGAAGCGGACGACGTCGCCGATGCCCAGCGAGCGGGCCAGCTGCTCGAGCTGCCGGGGAGCGTCCAGGCCCGTGCCGCTGGGCGCACCGACCACGTGCACCTGCAGCCGGGAGCGCAGCGCCGGGTCGTCGGCCAGCAGGCGGGCCGCGGTGTGCAGCAGCACGTCGGGAGCCTTGAGCGGCTGGATGCGCCCGACGAACAGCAGCACCACGGCGTCGTCCGGGACGCCGATCGTGCGGCGGGCCGCCGCCCGGCTGCCCGGCCGGAACCGGTCGAGGTCGACCCCCGGCGGGACGACGAGGGTGCGCGCGGGGTCCGCGCCGTAGAGGCGCACCAGCTGGCGGGCCTCCTCGTCGGTGTTGGCGATCAGCCGGTCGGCCTCGGCCACCACCTGCTCCTCCCCGATCACGCGGGCGCGGGGCTCGGGGCGGTCGCCCGCGGCCAGCGCCTCGTTCTTGACCTTGGCCAGGGTGTGCGCGGTGTGCACCAGCGGCACCCCCCAGCGGTCGCGGGCCAGCCAGCCGACCTGCCCGGAGAGCCAGTAGTGCGAGTGCACGACGTCGTAGTGGCCCGGCTCGTGCTGGGCCTCCGCGCGCAGCACCGCGGCCGTGAACGCGCAGAGCTGGGCGGGCAGCTCCTCCTTGCCCAGGCCCTCGAACGGCCCGGCGCTGACGTGCCGCACGGTGACGCCGGGGGTCACCTCCACCACCGGGGGCAGCTCGCTGGAGGTGGCGCGGGTGAAGACGTCGACCTCGATGCCCTGGGCGGCCAGCCGGCGCGACACCTCGACGATGTAGACGTTCATGCCGCCGGCATCACCGGCACCGGGCTGGTCCAGCGGGCTGGTGTGCACCGACAGCGTCGCCACGCGCGCCGGGCGGCCGGCCCGGGGGAAGCGGCGAGCGGGCACGAGGGACCTCCGCTCTGCTCTGCGAGGGCCCCGACCGGCACCCCTGTCGGTGCTCCATCCTGCAACAGCGCCAGGATGGGCACATGTCAGGTTCCTCACCCCCGGCCCCCGCGGGGGCCGGCGCCCTGCCCGGTACCGGCCGCACCGCCGTCGTCACCGGCGCCTCGAGCGGGATCGGCGCGGCCACGGCCCGCCGGCTGACCGCCGAGGGCTTCGACGTCGTCGTCGGCGCCCGCCGCCTCGACCGTCTCGAGGCGCTCGCCTCGTCGATCGGGGCCCGGGCCCTCCCCCTCGACGTGACCGACCCCGGCTCGGTGGAGGCGTTCACCGCCGCCCTCGACCGCGTCGACGTGCTGGTCAACAACGCGGGCGGGGCGTTCGACACCGCGCCGGTGGCCGAGGCCGACCTGGACTCGTGGGCGCGCACCTACGAGGTGAACGTGCTCGGGACCGTGCGGCTCACGAAGGCCCTGCTGCCGGCGCTGCGCGCCAGCGGTGCCGGGGACGTGCTGTTCGTCGGCTCCACCGCGGGGCTGATCTCCTACGAGGGCGGCGCCTCGTACACGGCGGCCAAGCACGGGGTGCACACGCTGGCCGAGACGCTGCGGCTGGAGCTGTGCGGCGAGCCGGTCCGGGTGATCGAGATCGCCCCCGGCATGGTGAAGACGGAGGAGTTCTCGCTCAACCGGACGGGCTCGCAGGAGCGGGCCGACGCCGTCTACCGCGGGGTGCGCGAGCCGCTGGTGGCCGAGGACGTCGCCGACTGCATCGCGTGGGCGGTCACCCGCCCGCACCACGTCAACGTCGACCTGCTCGTCGTGCGGCCGCGCGCCCAGGCCGCACAGCACAAGGTGGCCCGGGAGGAGTGACGATGCAGATCCGCGAGGCGACCGGCGACGACTGGCCGGCGATCCACCCGATCTTCCGTGCGGTCGTCGACGCCGGGGAGACCTACGCCTATCCCGCCGGGCTCTCCTCCGAGGAGGCGCGGGCGCTGTGGATGGAGCCCCCGCCCGGACGCACGTTCGTCGCCGTCGACGGCGACCGGGTGCTGGGCAGCGCGAAGACGGGCCCGAACCGGCCGGGTCGCGGCTCCCACGTGGCGACGGCGAGCTTCATGGTCGACCCGGCGGCGCAGGGCCGCGGCGTGGGCCGCGCCCTCGGCGAGCACGTGGTCGCGGCGGCGCGCGCGGACGGCTACCGGGCGATGCAGTTCAACGCCGTCGTCGAGACCAACACGGCGGCCGTGCGCCTGTGGCGGTCACTGGGCTTCCGCGTCATCGGCACCGTGCCGGAGGCGTTCGAGCACCCCGAGCACAGCTACGTCGGCCTCCACGTCATGCACCTGGACCTGACCGGCGGCTGACGGCACGGTCGCGCCGGGTGGGGCCCGGAGGCGCAACTCAGCGGCTCAGCGCGATGGGGGGACGGCAACTGGTGGCGGTGTCGCCCGGTAGGGCGACGGGGTCGTCGGCTCGCGCTCCAGGGTGACGCCGAACCGCTCCCGCACGGTGCCGACCACCCGATCGGCGAAGGCCAGCAGCTCCGCCGCCGTCGCGCCGTCGGAGGTGGTGAGGGCCAGGCTGTGCCGTGACGACGTCCCCACCCGCCCGTCCCGGGTGCCGCGGCCGAAGCCGGCGTGCTGCACCAGCCACGCGGCGCTGAGCTTGACCAGGCCGTCGCCGGCCGGCCAGCTGGGGCACCCCTCGACGGCGTGCCCGGCCGGCACGACCGGGTTGGTGAAGAACGACCCGGCGCTGCGGCAGTCGGGGTCGGCCGGGTCCCAGACCATCCCCTTGCCGCGGCGCAGCGCCAGGACGGCGTCGCGGACGGCGGCCAGCGGCGCCCGCTCACCGATCTCGACGCCGAGGGACCGGGCCAGCTCCGCGTAGCCGACCGGCCGGGAGAGCTCGCCGGGGTGCAGCGCGAAGGCCACCTCGAGGACGACGAACCGGCCGGGCTCGCGCTTGAGCCGGCTGTCCCGGTAGGCGAACCCGCACTCGGCCGGCGCGAGCGTGCGCTCGGCCTTCTCGGCGCGGTCGTACACGCGCACGCCGGTGATGGTCTGCGCGACCTCCTGGCCGTACGCGCCGACGTTCTGCACCGGCGTCGCCCCGGTCGACCCGGGGATCCCCGACAGCGCCTCCACGCCGGCCAGCCGGTGGGCGACCGTGTAGGCGACCAGCGCGTCCCAGTCCTCCCCCGCCTGCACGGTGAGGCGATCGCCCGCCCGCTCGATCCCGCGGGAGCGGACGGCGACCACGTCACCCCGCCACCCCTCGTCCGGGGCGATGAGGTTCGAGCCGCCGCCGATGAGCAGCAGCGGGCGGCCGGACTCGTCGGCGTCGCGGACCGCTGCCACGAGCTCGGCGGCCGTCTCCACCTCGATCAGCCGCTCGGCGGGACCGCCCACGGCCAGGGTGGTCAGCTCCGCCAGCGGGACCCCGGATCGCACCTGCACGGGGACGACGGTAGCCCGGACTAGGCTCGCACCCGGTGAGCGAGCCGGGCAACGACCACAAGCGCCGGGCCTCGCTGTCCCCTCAGCCGCAGCGCAAGGCGCCCCGGCTGGCCGCGGGGCGGGCGCGGGCACTGGGCCTGCCCACCCGTGGGACCACCAACGCCAACCGGCTGCGCCGGGTCGACCGGTGGCTGGTGGCCACGCAGGTGCCGCGGCTGCGTGACGCCGCTCGTCCGCTCGTCGTGGACCTGGGCTACGGCTCCTCCGCCGTGACGACGCTGGAGCTGGTCGAGCGGCTGGGCCCGGAGGTCGCCGGCCTGGAGGTCGTCGGGCTGGAGATCGACCCGGCGCGGGTGGCGGCCGTGGCCGCCGACCGGGATCCGCCGCGGGTGGACTTCCGGGTGGGCGGGTTCGAGCTGGCCGGGCTGCGGCCGGTCCTGGTGCGGGCCTTCAACGTGCTGCGCCAGTACGACGAGGAGTCCGCGGCGCGCGCCTGGGACACCATGCGCGGCGCGCTCGCCCCCGGCGGGTTGATCGTCGAGGGCACCTGCGACGAGTGGGGGCGGCGCTCGGCCTGGGTGGCGCTGGACGCCGACGGCCCGCTCACCCTGACGCTCGCGGCGCGCGTCTCCGACATCGCGACGCCGTTCGATCTCGCCGAGCGGCTGCCCAAGGCGCTCATCCACCACAACGTGCCCGGCCAGCCGGTCCACGAGTTCCTGCGCGCCTTCGACGCCGCCTGGGCCGCCGCCGCCGGGATGAGCGCCTTCGGCCCCCGCCAGCGCTGGACGACGGCGGTGGAGGCGCTGGGCGCGCAGGGGTGGCCGCTGGTGGGCTCCAGCCGGCGCTGGCGGCACGGCGAGATCACCGTGCGGTGGTCGGCGGTCGCCCCGGTCTGAGCCGGCCTCAGCCCTCGTCCGGCACCGGCGTCACCGGGCACTCGACCACCACGGCGGCCATCCCGGTGCCCGATCCGCTGTCGTGCAGCTCGCCGGGCTCCCAGAGGACGGCGTCCCCCGCCGCCAGCGCCACCCGGACACCGTCGGCGCCGGCCGCCCAGCCCTCCCCGGAGACCACCGCGAACAGCTGCCAGAGGCGCGTCTCGTGCCGGCCCAGGACCGCGCCGGCCGCGAAGGTCACCAGGTGCACCGCGAAACCGGGCACCGACTCCGGCACCCGGGCCGGCGAGACCATGGACACCCCACGGCTGCCGAAGGCGGTGATCTCCCGCGGCGGCAGCTCGACCCGGCGCACGTCGGGGACGGTAGCCGCCCGAGCGCCGAGGGTCCCCCCGGGAACGCTCTGCCTCTGCTCCCAGGTGGGAGCAGAGGCGGAGTCTCGCCGGACCCCTGTACCGCCGGCCGTCCCGGACGCCCGCGCGCCCGCAGGTGGGACCATGGCCTGCGATGTCAGCGGGGACGGCCGAGCGCCGGGTGGGGACGGCGCACCGGTGAGGACTCCCCCGGGGCCGGTCCCCGTCGACGGCGGCACCGCGGAGCTGCTCGCCGACGCCGACCGCGACGGCTCGTGGGTGCTGATGGTGAACGGCACCCCGCAGTCCCACGTGGACCTCGCCGACCCCACCCACCTGGAGTTCGAGTACGTCCGGCGGATCGGCCACGTGCTGGACCTGGCCGACGAGCCCGGCGCCCCGCTCGACGTGGTCCACCTCGGCGGCGGCGCGCTGACGCTCCCCCGCTACGTGGCCACCACGCGCCCCGGGTCGCGCCAGCGGGTCGCCGAGATCGACCAGCCCCTCACCGACCTGGTGCGCGAGTTCCTGCCGCTG
The DNA here is from genome assembly GCF_054050975.1 of Blastococcus sp. SYSU DS0828. Taxonomy (NCBI): domain Bacteria; kingdom Bacillati; phylum Actinomycetota; class Actinomycetes; order Geodermatophilales; family Geodermatophilaceae; genus Blastococcus; species Blastococcus sp. SYSU DS0828. The sequence continues at coordinate 147,952 of NZ_JBJHAK010000007.1, forward strand.
CCGCGCGCCGCCCGGGTGCGGGTGCGGGCCGCCGACGCCCGCGAGGCCCTCGCCGCGCTGCATGCGGACAGCGCCGACGTCGTCGTCACCGATGTCTTCGCCGGCGCCCGCACGCCCGCCCACCTCACCACCGTCGAGTTCGCCGGCCAGGTCGCGCGGGCGCTCCGGCCCGGGGGCGTCTACGCCGCCAACGTGGCCGACGGGCCGCCGCTGCGCTTCGCACGCGGCCAGGTCGCCACGCTCCGCACCGCCTTCCGGCACGTCTGCCTGCTCGCCGAGCCGGGCATCCTGCGAGGCCGGCGCTTCGGCAACCTGGTCGCCGTCGCCTCCGACGCCGAGCTGCCGCTCGCGGAGCTCAGCCGCGCGTGCGCCCGCGACCCGATGCCGTCGCGCGTGGTCGACGGCATCGAGCTGGACCGGTTCACGGGCAACGCCCGGCCGGTCCTCGACGCCGATGCGCAGCCCTCGCCCGAGCCACCCGCCGGCGTGTTCGGCCGCTGACCACCCGACCGTCTGCGCGGAACCCGAGGCCACGAGGACGAGACGAACTCGTCGCACGGACCTAGGCTGGCCGCGTGACGACACCTGCGCCGTACCGGCTGCGCCGGGACACCCGCCACAAGATGGTCGCCGGCGTCTGCGCCGGCATCGCCCGACGTTTCGGGCTCTCGCGCAGCGGCCTGCGCGTGGCCTTCGTGCTCTCCTGCGTGCTCCCGGGCCCGCAGTTCGTGGCGTACCTGCTGCTCTGGATCATCATCCCGGCCGACGACCGGCCCTGAGCCGGGTCGACGGGGCGGCCGCCTGCTACCAGGTGTTGTCGCGGCGCATCCCGCCGACGGCGGGACGCACGTCGACCAGGTAGACGATCGCCGCGATGACCGCGGGCAGCCCGAGCAGCGACAGCGGGGTCTTCAGCCAGAAGATGACCAGCAGGGCCAGGCCGGTGATCGCCGCCCAGGCCGGCTTGGTCAGCTTGCCGGCGGCGACGTACCCGGCGGCCGGCCGGATGAGGGCGTCCACGAACGCCCAGGCGGTCAGCCCCAGGGACGCCCAGTACAGGATGAGCAGCAGCCATCCGTCGAACACGCCCATACCCCGAGCCTACCCGCGCCCCGCCGTCCGCCGGACCAGCGAACCGGCAGACTCGCCCGAAGGGAGGGGCTCGCCGGACGCGACAGGGCCCCGGAGCGCTGGTCGCGGCTTCGGGGCCCTGGTCGGTGGCGCCGTGGCGTCAGTTCTTCTTGGTGGGCACCGCGGTCGGGTCCGCCGGCTTGGCGGCGCGGGCCCGGGTCACGCGGGCCGAGGTGGCCTTGGCCGGGGACTTGCGGGCGGCCGAGGTGCCCTTCTTGGCGGGCTTGGCCTTGGGCGCCGCGACGGCCTCCTCGGCGACGTCCTTGGTCGCGTCGGCGGCGTCCTCGAGCTTGTCCTCGGCCTTGGCCGCCGCCTTGGTGGCCTTCGCCGCGGTCTTCTGCGCGACCGAGGTCACCTCGTTGGAGGCCTCGACCACGGCCTCCGCGCCGTCCTCGAGCGCGTCCTCGAGAGCGTCCTCGACGGTGTCGACGGCCCGCTCGGCGCGACGGACGACGCGGCGGACACCGGGCTGGCGGCGCAGGTCCTCGACGACGACCGCGCCGCGCTCGGCCAGGGTCTCCACCGTGGCGGCGGCCTGGGTGCGGGCGGTCTCGACCAGCCCGGCGACGGTGCTGGCCAGCACCTCGGGACGGACGGCGTCGGCCAGCTGCTGGGCGGTGGTGCGGGCGGTGCCGGCGGCCTCGGCGGCCCGGGTGCGAGCCTCCTTGACGGCCAGGTCGGCCTGGACCTGCGCCTCGCCCGGCAGCGCCTCGGCGGTGCTGCGGAACTGCGCGACGACGGTGCGGGCCCGCTCGACGGCCAGGTCACCGGCGCCGACGAAGGCCAGCAGCGGGGTGCGGGCCTGCTCGGCGAGCGTGCGGCCCTGGGTCACGGCGAACTCGCCGTACTGCTTCACGGTCTGCGTGGGGGTCATGCGGAACTCCTCAGGAGTGGGGGGAGGGGGTCAGCCGGCGGCCGGGGACGAGGCCCGGTGCTCGCGGACGTAGGTCTCGTAGAGCTCGAGCAGGACGGCCTTGTGCCGCTCGGAGAGCGCGTCGTCGTTGCGGATCGCCGCCACGGTGTCCGGGTTCCCGGAACGCCGGTCGAGGATCCCCGCCTGCTCGTAGAGCGTCTCGGCCGAGATCTTCAGGCCCCGGGCGATCGACGCGAGGATCTCCGCCGACGGCTTGCGGAGGCCCCGCTCCACCTGGGACAGGTAGGGGTTGCTGACCCCGGCGGTGCGGGCCAGCTCGCGCAGCGAGACGCGCGCGGCGCTGCGCTGCTCACGGATGAAGTCACCTACCGACGAGCCGACCGCCGAGACGCTCGGTGCGTCGGCGACGGTGTCGGCCACGCTGCCGGCGACCCGGTCCACCCTCTCGCGGACCGTGGTCACCTGGTCGCGGACGAAGTCACCAGGGGTCTGCACGCCTTCGACGCTAACCCCGAGTGCTAGCTCTTGCAAGCGGAGCGGCTAGCACCCGTGGGTGATACCAGCCACACCCGGCCGGCGACCGGTCAGGCGTCCAGCGCAGCGGACTCCCGGACCTCGCCGACGACACCGGTCCCGCCGGAGACGGGTGTCCGCGCCCACGGGGCAAGCACCTCGGCGGGGACCCCGAGCCGGCGCAGCCCGGCCGCGAGCGCCGGCGTCCGCCCGCGGTCCCCGCCGTCGTCCAGCTTCAGCGCCACCGCTCCCGCACCCGGCACCGCCGCCACGTGCACCCCGTCGGCGCCGCCCTTCACCAGGAGGCCGGGGACCGCACGCATCAGGTCGGTGTCCTCGCGGCCCGAGCCGGCCACGAACCAGGGCTGGGCACGCATCGCGTCGGCGACCGCCCGCTCCCGCGAGCCGTCGGCCGCCTGCACCAGCGAGAGGACCCCGCGCGCCAGCCCGGTGAGCGGCAGGGCGTGCTGCGGCGCACCGCACCCGTCGACGACGACGGCCGCGACCGGCACACCGGCCGCCTCGCCCAGCCGCGCCTCGATCGCCTGCTGCAGCGGGTGCTCCCGCTCCAGGTAGCCCGCCGTCGGCCAGCCGGCGGCGACGCAGGCCGACAGCATCGCGGCGTGCTTGCCCGAGCAGTTCATGGCCAGGCGTTCGGGGGCGCGCCCGGGGACGAGCCAGGTCGCCTTCGTCGCCTCGTGCTGCGGCAGGGACGGCGGGCAGCCCAGGTCGTCGGACCCCAGCCCGACGGCGGCGAGCATGCCGGCGACCAGCTCCCGGTGCCCGTCCTCGCCGCTGTGGGAACCGGCACCGATGGCCAGCTCCTCGGCCGAGCGCGGCGTCCAGCCCGCCGCCAGCATCGCGGTCGCCTGCACCGGCTTGTTCGCCGACCGGGGCAGCACCGGCCGGTCGACGTCGCCGGCGGCGAACCGCACGTCCCCGTCGGCGCCCAGCACCACCAGCGCTCCCCGGTGCACCGACTCGAGGAACCCCGACCGCCGGACCTCGACCAGCACGGGGTTCTCCGGCCACGGTGAGGCGGAGGAACCGCCGCGAGCGCGCTGAGGGGCTGGAACGGTCACGCCTCAGGGTCCCATGCGGAGCGTGCGAGGCATGGGGGGAGGCGTGGTCCTTCTAGTGGTCCTCCTAGTGGCGTCCCTCGTCGGCGAGCAGGGCCGCGACGTCGGCCTCGCCGTCGCGGTACCGACGGCCGAGCTCCGCGGCCAGGCCGTCCATGACCTGCTGCACGCCGCGGCGACGCTCCGACAGCCCCTTCTCGGCGTCGGCGAGCGCCCGCGCGGCCGCCTCGAGCTTCGCGTCGGAGAGCTCGGTGATCGCCGAGAGGTCGGCGCCCGGGGTGAGCGCGTGCACCCAGGACTCGTACTCCTGCGGGTCCGCCGGCTGCACCGTCTGGTGGCGGCCGAGGCCGTGGGCGGGGCCGCGCCCCTTCTCGGCGAGGATCTCGGGCAGCAGGTCGACCAGCGAGCGCCCGTCGTGCTCGGCCCGCCGCTGCAGCTCGCGCCGCACGATGTCCAGGCGCCCCTGCAGCAGCCGGCGGGTGTAGGAGAGGTTGACCTCCTGCTGCTCCGCCTCCCGGCGCAGCCGGCGCACGTCGCCCATGGGCCGGCTCACGGCGCTCTCCAGGAACGCCGGGTCCAGCAGCGCGTCGACGGCGGCACCCCCGGCGGGGGACGGCTTCGGACTCACGGGGGTGGCCTCCAGGTGCGGGACGCCCGGCGCACGGGCATCGGCGGTGGTCAGCGGCGGGCGCTGGCCGGAGCGTAGGTCAGCGCCCCCGACCTGCCCACCCGTCAGGCGGACGGCCGCGGCGCGCTCAGCCGATCGTCCCAGACCGGACGGCCCGGACCCGGTTCCGCGCCGCCACCTGGGTGTCGTCGAGCGCCGGCGCGGCGTCGTCGGGGTCGATCGCGGCCGTCGAACCACCCACGGTCAGCGCGGTGTCCTGGGCCACCGACTGCTTGACCAGCGCCAGGGCGATCACACCCAGCTCGTGGTGCCGGACGACGCTGCCCACCCGGCCGACCGTCCGCGTGCCCGCCAGCACCGGCTCGCCGGGGCCCGGCAGGTCCTCGCTGACCCCGTCGAGGTGGAGCAGCACCAGCCGGCGGGGCGGGCGGCCGAGGTTGTGCACGCGGGCGACCGTCTCCTGCCCCCGGTAGCAGCCCTTGTCGAGGTGGACGGCGGTGCTCAGCCACTCCAGCTCGTTCGGGATGGTCCGGTGGTCGTTGTCGAGGCCGAACCGCGGCCGCCGGGCCTCGACGCGCAGCGCCTCGTGGGCCGCAGCACCCGCCAGGGGGGCGCCCAGGCGGTCGGCCATGGCCCCGAGGTCCGCCCGCGGGACCAGCAGGTCGTGGACGGCGGCCGACCCGTCGCCGACCGGCGGCATGCGGCGCACCCACCCGGCGCCGGCCGGCTCCACCGCGTACGGCGCGCTGGGCACGGGCAGCCCCGCCGTCGCCAGCACCTCGTCGGCGCCAGGGCCGACGAGGGACAGCACCGCCCAGTCGTCGGTGACCAGCCCCGGCTCCACGCGGAGCATGAACCGCATCCGCTCGAGGAACGCCTGCAGGGCGGGGCCGGCGCCCGGCTCGACGTCGACCCAGGTCGTGCCACCCAGCTCGGCGAGGACCAGGTGGTGCTCGACGTGCCCGTGGGGGCTCAGCACCAGCGCCTCGCTGCCGATGCCGTCGGCCAGCCGCTCGAGGTGCTGGCTGGTGATGCTGTGCAGCCAGGAGAGGCGGTCCGCCCCGGGCACCGCCAGGACGTCGCGGTCACTGCGATCGACCAGGCCGGCGCCCTCGGCGAGCAGCCGCTGCTCGCGCAGCGGGTCGCCGTAGTGCGCCGCGACGACGCGGGCGGACTCGGGTCCGGCCTCGAGGGGCACCGCCCCGGGCCGCGAGAGGAGGGGTGAGGGCGTGGTCATGACGACTCCGTTCCGGCGCGGTCTCGGCAGGCGCGGCACGTGCCCGACAGGGCGACGTGGCCGACGTCCACGGTGAAACCCAGGTCGGCCGCCAGACGTTCCGCCGCCGCGTCGAGCAGGTCGGGGGCCGCCGACGAGATCTCGCCGCAGGAGTTGCAGACCACGTGCAGGTGGGGCCGCTCCGCCGCGTGGTAGACCGGCGCGCCACGCCCCAGGTGGGTGTGCCAGACCAGCCCGAGCCGCTCCAGCAGCTCCAGCGTCCGGTAGACCGTCGAGGTGTCGGGGGCGCTGCCGCCGGGGCCGGCCTCCTCGCGCAGCCGGGCGCCGATCGCCTCCGGCGTCGCGTGCGGCAGCGCCGCGACCGCGGCCAGCACCCGGGCGCGCTGGGGGGTCAGCCGCAGGCCGCGGGCCCGCAGCTGCTCCGCCAGCGGAGCGGCGACGTCGTCGGTCCCCATGCGGTGAGCCTAAGCCCGCGGTGCGGCAGGCTGGACCCGTGAGCGAGCAGCGCAGGGTGGCGGTCTGGCAGGACGGCGCGGCGGCGCCGGTCCCCGCCGACCAGCCGGTCGTGACCGCCTTCGACCTCGGCCTGGCCCGCGGCGACGGCGTCTTCGAGTCCGTCCTCGTGGTCGGGGGGAGCACGCCGCACCTGCCCGCGCACCTGGCCCGGCTCGCCCGCTCCGCCGGTCTCCTGGGGCTGCCGCACCCCGGCGACACGGCCTGGCGGGAGCTGGTCGCCGTCGTGCTGGCCGGCTGGCCGGCCGACGTCGAGGGCGTGTGCCGCCTCCTCCTCACCCGCGGGCTCGGCGACGGCGCGCCGCCCACGGCGCTGGCCCTGCTCGCCCCGGTCCCCGCGGAGACGGTGCGGCAGCGTCGCGAGGGCATCTCGGTGGTGACGCTCGGGCTCGGGGTGCCCGCGGACTTCCGCGCGGGGGCACCGTGGCTCCTCGGTGGCGCCAAGACCCTCTCCTACGCGGTGAACATGGCGGCCCAGCGGCACGCGCACGACCTGGGGGCCGACGACGTCGTCCTCACCAGCCTCGAGGGGCGGCTGCTGGAGGGCCCCACCTCGACCGTCGTCTGGGCCGCCGCGGGCACGCTGCACACGCCCCCGGTGGACAGCGGCATCCTCGCCGGCACCACCCAGGCGCGGCTGTTCGACGCCGCGCGCGCTGCCGGGTGGCCGACCGCGTCGACCCCCGGCACGGTCGAGGACCTGCACTCCGCGGACGCGGTCTGGCTGCTCTCCGGCGTGCGCGGCGCGGTGACCGTGCACACCGTCGACGGCGCGCCCCGCGGCGACGCCGGGCTGTCCCCCCGCATCCGGCAACTCCTCGCCGGGTAGCGTGAAACCCAGGTGCGCCGGGAAGTCTGGTCGGCAGCGCGTCCGTCGCCGGGCGCGCCCCCGACCCGATCCTGCCCTCCGGAGCCGCCCCGTGACGTCGACCGCCCCCAACCGCCTCTTCGGACGCGGCTCCTGGACCGAGGCGCAGCGCGTCGCCTCGGTGCTCCGCAAGGAGACCGTAGGCGGCGCCCTGCTGCTGGTGGGGGCGGCGATCGCGCTGATCTGGGCCAACTCCCCCTGGGCGGAGAGCTACGAGGCGCTGCGCGACACCCGGGTGGGGCCGGCGGCCCTGCACCTGGACCTCACCCTCGGGACGTGGGCCGCCGACGGTCTGCTGGCCATCTTCTTCTTCGTGGCCGGGCTGGAGCTGAAGCGGGAGTTCGTCGCCGGTGACCTCCGGGAACCGCGCCGCGCGGCCCTGCCCATCGCCGCCGCGGTGGGCGGCATGGCCGTCCCGGCGCTGTTCTTCGTGCTGCTCAACCTGGGCGGCCCCGAGGGTGCGCTGGCGGGCTGGGCGATCCCCTCGGCCACCGACATCGCCTTCGCCCTCGCCGTCCTGGCGGTGATCAGCACCCACCTGCCCAGCGCCCTGCGCACGTTCCTGCTGACGCTGGCGGTCGTCGACGACCTGCTGGCCATCACGATCATCGCGATCTTCTACACCTCCGCCCTGGCGGTCACCCCGCTGCTGCTGGCGCTGATCCCGCTGGCGCTGTTCGGCTTCCTGGTGCAGAAGCGGATCCGCTCCTGGTGGCTCCTGCTGCCGCTGGCCGCCGTCACCTGGGTGCTCGTCCACGAGTCGGGCGTCCACGCCACGGTCGCGGGCGTCCTGCTCGCCTTCACGGTCCCGGTCGTCCGCAGCGAGGCCGCCGGCGGGCCCGACGCCGGGCCGGGCCTCGCCGAGCACTTCGAGCACCGCATCCGCCCGCTGTCGGCCGGCGTGGCCGTCCCGGTCTTCGCGTTCTTCTCCGCCGGCGTGGCGGTCGGCGGGCTGTCGGGCCTGGGCGAGTCGCTCGGCGACAGCATCGCCATCGGCATCGTGGCCGGGCTGGTCGCCGGCAAGGCGATCGGCATCACCGGCGCCACGTGGCTGGTGGCCCGCTTCACCCGGGCCCAGCTCGACGAGAACCTCGGCTGGCCCGACGTCCTGGGGTTGGCGCTGCTCGGCGGTATGGGCTTCACCGTCTCGCTGCTGATCACCGAGCTCGCGTACGGCGCCGAGAGCGAGAGCTACGAGCACGCCAAGGTCGGCATCCTGGCCGGCACCGTCGCCGCGGCGCTGTTGGCCAGCGTGATCCTGCGGCTGCGCAACCGCCGCTACAAGGCGATGTACCTGCACGAGCTCAGCGACCTCGACCAGGACGGCATCCCCGACGCGTGGGACACCGTCGACGACCGCGTCGAACAGCCGGCCCGCGCGGCCGCCACGCCGCCCGGCCCCGGCGCCACCCCCGCGACCGAGGAGCTGGGCGAGGAGGCCGCGCGACCCGGCTACGAGACGGTCGACGACCAGGCCGAGCACGAGCCGGAGTGGGAGGGCGTCACCCCGCCTCCCGGGCGCACCGCCACCGACGCCGCCGAGGACCTCGGGGACGACGACGGTCCGCGGCCGGACTACGAGACGGTCGACGACCAGGCCGAGCACGACCCCGACTGGTCGGGCACCCGCCCGCCGGGGCGCACGATCGGTCCCGGCAGCGGGAGCTGACCGCCGTCAGGCCGGTCCGGGACACGCCGGTCCCGGACCGGCCACCAGGGCGTTCGCTCACAGCGGAGCAAATCGGTTGCCGCTCCCGTGCCCGCGGCCGTACCGTCGTGGCACACGAGAGAGGAGGTGGTCCGTAACTTTGCTGAGCTACAGGACTCGTGAGGTGGCTGTCCGCTAGCCGCCGTCCAGATGGGCCGCCCGTTCGGATGGGAATCCGAACGACGGCATGATCGCCCGTCCGTCGATGGCGGCGAGCGAGAACCGGACAGTCACCCGACCCCCGGGCCGCCGACAGTTGTCCAGTCGGCCCGCGTGCAGCTTCCCTGTGGAGCGCCGCGGAGCAGCCCGGGGGTTGTCCGTTTTCCAGGAGGCGTACGTGCAGCTCGGCGGACTCCCCGTCGAGACCGACGTGTCCGCCGGCGCCTGGCTCGCCGAGGCGGTCGGCCGGGCCCACTGGGGCACGGTGGCCTCGCTCGTGCCGCCGGTGTTCCCCGCCTACGCCCGCGTGCTGCACCCCGCCTACCGCTACGAGGGCGACGACGACGTGGAGGTCCCCTGGGCCGCGGTCGCCGCGCTCAACGGCACCGTCGTCCACCCGCTCGCGCAATGGCCGGCGGTGACCGGCGGCTGGGAGTACCTGCACGAGGACAGCCAGCCCCCCGACTGGGACGGCGCCCCCGCGGAGGGGCACCTGCCCACCGCGGTCGCCGCGCGCATGGCTGCCGTGCTCGCCCGGCACACCACCGCGCCCGGGGACTGCCTGTTCGGCCGGTGGGCCGGCTTCGGCGCCGACGCAACCGCACTGCGCGGTCAGCCCACCCTGCCGCTGCCCCGGGGCCGCGACGCCGTGCTGGTGCAGGGCCGGGTGGCCGACGCAGCGCGCAACCTGGCGCCCGAGCCCGCCGAGCAGAGCGCCAACCTGTGGTGGCCGGCCGACCGCGCCTGGGCCGTGGCCACCGACATCGACCTGATGAGCACCTACGTCGGCGGCAGCCCCGCCTGCGTCGCCGAGCTGATGGGCACGCCGGGGCTGGAGGTCCTGGCCTCCGGGGTGGACGACCGGGTCGGCCACGCCGACGACCCGGTGAACCCGACCCCGCCGCGACGCTAGAGCACCGCGAGCTCCGCCTCGAGGTCGTCCAGGCCCAGCGACCCCTGCGACAGCGCCGCCATGTGCCAGGCCTTCAGGTCGAAGGCCGCCCCGTGGGCCCGCTGGGCCGCCGCCCGGCCGGCCAGCCACGCCCGTTCCCCGAGCTTGTAGCTGATCGCCTGCCCCGGGATCCCGAGGTAGCGCACCAGCTCGCTGTCGAGGAAGGCGACGTCGGCGCCGGAGTGCTCGCCCAGGAAGGCGCGCGCCAGCTCCGGCGTCCAGGGCTGACCGCGGTGCTCGGCCAGCGCGCCGCCGGCGTCGTCGGGGACCGGCAGCTGCAGGTGCATGCCGATGTCGATGACCACCCGCACCGCCCGCAGCTGCTGGGCGTCCAGGAACCCCAGCCGCTCCGCGGGGTCGCGGAAGTAGCCGAGCTCGTCCATCAGCCGCTCGGCATAGAGCGCCCAGCCCTCCACGTTCGCGCTCACCGAGCCGACCGAGGTCTGGTACGTCGACAGCTGAGAGGAGACGTGGACCCACTGGGCCAGCTGGAGGTGGTGGCCGGGAACGCCCTCGTGGTACCAGATCGAGACGAGGTCCCACAGCGGGAACCGGGTGCGGCCCAGGGTGGGCAGCCAGGTGCGGCCAGGACGGGAGAAGTCCTGCGCCGGCCGGGTGTAGTACGGCGCCGCCGCACTGCCGGGCGGCGCGATCATCGCCTCCACCCGCTTCACCGGCTCGGCGAGGTCGAAGTGCGCCCCGTCCAGCTCGGCGATCGCCTCGTCCATCATCTGCTGCAGCCGCTCGCGGATCTCCGCCACGCCCTCGACGGCCGGGCCGTTGGTGGACAACCAGCGCATCGCCTCCAGCGGGGTGGCGCCCGGGCGCACCTTCTCCGCCTCGATCCGCTGCTCGGCGAGGATCCGCCGGTGCTCGGCCCAGCCCCAGGCGTAGACCTCCTCCAGCCCGCCACCCGAGCCGAGGTCCGACCCGGTCCAGCGGCGCACCGCCCGGGTGTAGCGCTCGCGGCCCACGGCGTCGGGCACGTCCTCGGTGCGCGGGCCGTACTCGTCGCGCAGGTGGTCGCGGATCGCGGCCACCGCGGCGTCGGCGGCCTCGGCGGCCGACCGCAGCTGCGGTTGCAGCGCCTCCGGGCCGGCGGCCACGAACGTCGCGAAGTAGGGACCGGCCAGCCACTGGTCCAGCTGCTCGACGACGGTGCGCACCTGGCGCGGGGCCACGAGCAGGTTCCGCCGGGCGGCCTCCTCCAGCGTCTCCCGGTAGGCGCGGTAGGCGTCCGGGACACGGGCCAGGCGCCGAGCGAGGACGGACCAGTCCTCCTCCGACGCCGCCGGCATCATGCTGAACACCTGGCGCACCGAGTGCACCGGGCTGAAGAGGTTGTTCAGCGAGCGGTAGGGCTCCCCCACGGCGTGCGCGTCCAGCTCGGCAGTGAGCCGCTCGCGCAGCAGCCGGGCGCACCGGCGCTCGACCGGGTCGTCGCCGAGCGCGGGGTCGGCAGCCAGCACCCGGTCCAGCTCGGTGAGCGTCTCGCGCGCCAGCGCCGCCTCGGCCTCGATGCCCGCCGGCGACAGGTCCGGGAGCCGGTCGTCACCGGGGCGCACGCCGAGCGCCGTGGCCAGGATCGGGTCGAGCTCGGCGGCCCGCGCGACGTAGGCGTCGGCGACCTGGCGAGGAGTCGTGGCGCGGCTCGTGCCGGCCGTCATCGGATGCGCTCCAGGCGGGCCGACATGACCGGGCGGGGCGGCTGCTCCCCCAGGGCGCGGTCGATGGCGTACATCAGCGCCCCCTCGACGATGCCGTAGAGCCGCACCGACCGGGTGACCTCGGCTGCGTCGGGCGTGCGCGCCAGCACGTCGCTGGTGAGCTCCCAGCTGGTGGTGGTGCGGGCGGTGCCGACGTAGATCTCCACGAGCCCGTCGGGGCTGGCCACCAGCAGCTCGACGTCGTCGTTCCCGCGGGGGCGCCAGAAGCCGGACTCCCGGACGTCCGGCCCCACGATCCTCCCGTCGTCGGTGAGCCGCCAGGTGCGCGACTCGTACGCCAGGAAGCCCCGTCCGTCGTGGGCGAACCGGATCCACTGGCCGAACCGGTGGTCGCCGCCGGTGCCGGCCGCCTGGCCCTCCCCGTGCCACTCCCCCAGCAGGGGCAGCACCGCGAGGAGCTGCTCGGAGACCTCCGGCCCGCTGCGGACGTCGGCGGTGTCGGGCACCGGCAGTTCGGTCGGGCCGCTCATCGCCGGCCCGCCTTCGGGCCGCGCGCGAGCCGGAGGGCGCCGTAGCCCAGCGCCGCGGCGCCGGACGCCGTCAGGGTGACCAGGAGCCAGGCAGAGACCATGGGAACCACCGTAGTGACGGCGGGGCGACCGGTCCTCAGGCGGCCACCGGTGCGTGCTCCGCGGTCGCGGCGACCACCTCGGCCCACGGGGTCGGCGCGATGCCGAACGTCGCCGTCGTGTCCGCCGCGTCGACCACGTACTCCTGGTCGAACTGGTGCCGCACGGCGACGACCTCCCGCATGAGCGGCGAGAGCAGCCCCACCGCGCGCAGCACCGGCCAGGGCACGCCGCGGACGGTCGGCGCCGGGGCGGACATGGCCGCCGCCAGGTCGGTGAGGGCGGCGCGCTGGGAGCGCGGTGGGGCGCTCGGCACGTGCCAGGCCCGGCCGAGGGCGCGCTCGTCGGTGCCCAGGGTGGCCAGGGTGGTGGCGACGTCGGGGAGGTAGGCCCAGCTGCGGGGAGCGTCGGGGTCCCCGATCACCCAGGCGGTGCGACCGCGCCGGAGGGCGGGGAGCTGGCGCATCAGGTGGGACTGCGCAGCCGGCACCTGCGGTCCGACGAAGTCCGCGGCGCGGGCCTCGGTGATCCGCACCCGGCCGGCCTGGTGGGCGGCCAGCGCCTGCTGCCACATGCGCGCCCGGACGAGCCCCTTGGTGTCGGTGGCGGCCAGCGGCGTCCGCGGCGTCATGGGCCCGTGGGGGCGCCCGTAGGGGTAGAGGTTGGACATGGTGACCAGGACGGCGCCGGTGCGCTCGGCGGCCAGGAGCAGCGCGTCCGCGACCGGCGGCCAGTCGGTGGCCCACCGGTGGTAGGCGGGGTTCACCGAGTTGTAGAGCGCGGCCGCGCCGCGGGCGGCGTCCGCGAGGGCCCCGGCATCGGCGGCGTCCACCTGCCGGTGCTCGAGCCCGTCCGCGGAGACCCCGCCGCTCCGGGAGAGGACGCGCACGTCGTGCCCGCGCTCCCGCAGTTCCCGGGCGGTGGTCAGGCCGACCGGCCCCTTGCCGACGACGACGTGCAGTGCCATGGGTGCTCCCCGGTGGTCGTGATGTGAGCGGTGCTCTCGTTGTGGGGCAATGCTCGCGCTGGCGACCGGTGCGTGTCAAGAGCACTGCTCTCGCTTGCGCGCACTGCTCCGAAGCGGCACGCTGGGCCGGTGCCCACCGCCCGGGAGCGCGTCCGCGCCGAGATCACCGCCGAGATCGCCGACGCGGCCCGGCGGCAGCTCGCCGCGGTCGGTGCGGCCGGGCTCTCCCTGCGGGCGGTGGCCCGCGAGCTCGGCATGGCGTCCTCCGCCGTGTACCGCTACGTCCCCAGCCGCGACGAGCTGCTGACCCGGTTGATCATCGACGGCTACGACGACCTGGGCGCCGCCGCCGAGGCCGCCGACGTCCCCTCCGATCCGCCACGCCGGCGCTGGCTGGCCGTCTGCCGGGCGGTGCGCGGGTGGGCTCTGGAGCACCCGCACGAGTACGCGCTGCTGTACGGGTCGCCCGTCCCGGGGTACGAGGCGCCGGCCGAGACCGTGCCCGCCGCCGCCCGCGCAGGCGTGGTCCTCGGGCGCATCCTGGGCGATGCCGCCCGCTCCGGGGCGCTCCCCGAGGCCGCCGGCGAGCGCGATCCGGGCCTGATCAGCGACGGCGCGGTCGCGATCCTGGGTGGCGAGCACCCGGCCCTCGACGAGACGGTGCGCGTGCGTGCCCTGCTGGCCTGGAGCTCGATGTTCGGTGCCATCAGCTTCGAGCTGTTCGGCCACCTGGTGGGCTCGGTGGTCGACCGCGACCGCTGGTTCGACCGCGCCATGGCCGAGCTCGCCGGCTCGCTCGGCCTCTGACCGGCCACCGGCGCGGGCCGGGTGAGGCCGACCCGACAGCCCGGGTTGCTGGTGAGCCGGGGGGTCGTACGGCAGGCTGGACCGGCCCCGCGCACGCGGGAGACAGTGGGAGGAGCGGACATCGGGATGGCCCAGGCCGGCCGCAGCGCGGCGCAGATCACGGGCGAGGAGTCGCTGCCCGGGACGCCGTCGTGGTTCTCGGTGCTGCAGGACTCCTCGCTGCTGCTCGCCGCGGTCTGCGACACGGGGGGCACGCTGCTCACCGCCAACCGGCTGGCGCTGGAGGACTGCGGCTTCGACCGCCGCGACCAGCTGGGCCGGCTGCTGTGGGACGTCGGCTGGTGGGCCGGCGACCCCGAGGCCCGCGCCCGGGTCACCGCCTGGTGCCAGCAGGTGGCCACCGGTGGCGAGCCGGTGCGTGCGGCCACCGGCTTCTTCCTGGCCGACGGGACGCGGCGGGTCGCCGACCTGACCCTGCAACTGGTGAGCGAGGGCACGCAGGACGAGTACCTGCTGGTCACCGGCCTGGACGTCACCGAGCGGCTGGAGAACGAACGCCTCACCGCCGAGGCGCGCGCGGCCGGTGCCGAGGCGACCACGCTGCGCCAGGTCGCCACCGCGCGCGCCCGGGACCTCGAGGTGCTGCAGGAGACCGAGGCCAAGCTCACCCGGGCGCTCGCGATCACCGAGCGGGTGCTGGCCAACGTCGCCGACGGCATCTACGGCCTCGACGTCGACGGCCGGGTCGAGTTCCTCAACCCCGCCGCGGCCCGGCTCACCGGCTACCCGCCCGGCGAGCAGCTCGGCAAGGACCAGCACGCCCTCATCCACGGCACGCGCCCGGACGGCTCGCCCTACCCGCGCGAGGAGTGCCCGGTCTGGCGGGCCCTGCGCACCGGCCGCACCGTCGTCGCCGACCAGGAGACGTTCTGGCGCAGCGACGGCACCCCGATCCCGGTCGAGATGGTCGTCGTGCCCACCGTGGAGGACGACGAGCTCACCGGCGTGGTGGTCTCCTTCCGCGACCTCACCGACCGGCTGGCCGCCCAGCGCCAGGCCGCGGAGCTGGAGGCCCTGGCCGCCCGGGCCGCCGCGGACCGCGCCCTGTCCGACCGGCTGCAGCAGTCCCTGCTCACCCCGCCGCCGGAGCCCGACCACCTGCAGATCGCCGTGCGCTACCGCCCCGCGGCGCACGAGGCGCAGGTGGGCGGCGACTGGTACGACGCGTTCCTCCAGCCCGACGGGGCCACCATGCTGGTGATCGGCGACGTCGTCGGCCACGACAGCAACGCGGCCGCGGCCATGGGTCAGCTCCGCGGCCTGCTGCGGGCGCTGGCCTACGCCGAGGAGGACGGCCCGGCGGCGACCCTCACCCGGGTCGAGCACGCGGCGCGGGGGCTGGCGGTCTCCTCGCTGGCCACCGCCGTGCTGGCGCGCATCGAGCGGCATCCCGAGGAGCCCGTCGCCGGCCGGCGGCTGCTGCGCTGGAGCAACGCCGGGCACCTGCCGCCGATCCTGCTGGCCCCCGACGGCACCACCACGCTGCTCACCAGCACCCCGGAGCTGATGCTCGGGATCGACCCCGGTGCGCCCCGCGGCGACCAGACCGCCGACCTGCTCGACGGGTGCACCCTGCTGCTGGTCACCGACGGGCTCGTCGAGCGCCGCGACATCGACCTGGACGAGGGCCTGGAGCGGCTGCGCGAGGCGCTGCGCGACCTCGGCCGCACCCACTTGGAAGAGCTGCTGGACACCGTCCTCACCCGGCTGGTGCCCGACGCCGGGGCCGACGACGTCGCCATCGTGGCCGTCCGCGCCTTCCCCGAGGACCGGCCCCGGCCGGCCGAGGCCGGTCCGCGCCGGGTGCCGCCGGGTCTCGCCTGAGGGCGGCCCCGGGTGCGGCGCCCCGGGAACACCGACGGCCCGTCCCCCGGAGGGAGACGGGCCGTCGGACACCACCGCGTCAGGCGATCGGGACCGTGGTCTCGTTCAGCCCCACCTCGGCGGCGAGCTCGCGCTCTCCCTTGCCGACCGCGGC
Source organism: Blastococcus sp. SYSU DS0828 (assembly GCF_054050975.1). NCBI lineage: Bacteria > Bacillati > Actinomycetota > Actinomycetes > Geodermatophilales > Geodermatophilaceae > Blastococcus > Blastococcus sp. SYSU DS0828. The sequence goes on from NZ_JBJHAK010000007.1 coordinate 163,722, forward strand.
CAGGGCGCGCAGCTTCCACGGCCCGGGGGCGGCGAAGAACCGGAACTCACCCTCGGGGCTGGTGACCACCTCGGCGGTGAACTCGTCGGTCGAGTCCAGCAGCCGGACGTATGCCCCGGCCACCGGGGCGCCGTCGTGCCACACCGAACCCTGGATGACCGTCTGCGTGCTCAGGTCGATCCCGTCGAGGGAACCGCCCTGCTTCGGCGCTCCGCACATGTCAGCTCACTTCTCGATCGGGACGCCGACGAGGGAGCCGTACTCCACCCAGCTGCCGTCGTAGTTCTTGACGTTCTTCTTGCCGAGCAGCTCCCGCAGGACGAACCAGGTGTGGCTCGAGCGCTCGCCGATGCGGCAGTAGGCGATCGTCTCCCGGCTGTCGTCGAAGCCCTGCTCGGCGTAGAGCTTGGCCAGCTCCTCGTCGGACTTGAAGGTGCCGTCCTCGTTGGCGGCCTTGCTCCACGGGATGTTGATCGCCGTGGGCACGTGGCCGGCCTTCTGCGACTGCTCCTGCGGCAGGTGCGCGGGCGCGAGGATCTTGCCGGAGAACTCGTCGGGCGAGCGGACGTCGACGATGTTCTTGCTGCCGATGGAGGCCACGACCTCGTCGCGGAACGCGCGGATCGAGAGGTCCGGCTCGCTCGCCCGGTACTGCGTGGCCGGGCGCTGCGGAGCGTCCTTGGACAGCGGGCGCCCGTCCAGCTCCCACTTCTTCCGGCCGCCGTCCATCAGCTTCACGTCGGAGTGGCCGTAGATCTTGAAGTACCAGTAGGCGTAGGCGGCGAACCAGTTGTTGTTGCCGCCGTAGAGCACGACGGTGTCGTCGTTGCCGATCCCCCGGGCCGACATGAGCTCCTCGAAGGCGCTCTTGTCCAGGAAGTCGCGGCGCAGCGGGTCCTGCAGGTCCTTCTTCCAGTCCAGCTTGACGGCGCCCTCGATGTGGCCGCCGTCGTAGGCGCTGGTGTCCTCGTCGACCTCGACGAGGACGATGCCGGGCTGGCCCAGGTGCTCCTGGACCCAGTCGACGGTGACGAGCACGTCGTTGCGGCTCATGGTGGTGGTCCTCCGGATGATCGGTGTGCGGTCGGTCGGTCTGGTGCTGCAGGGACGACGCTGATCGCTCGGACCGCGGAACTCACGGGAGAGAGGGGCATCCCGACGGCGCGGAGAGCGCGTCTGGACGGCGCGGTGCCGCCCTCAGAGGGCGGGACACAGGCAGCTGCCGACGCGGCACAGGTCGACTGTGCGGCGCGAGGTCAGCAGGATGCCCACGGCGCGAGGGTAGCCGATCACCGCGCCCCGCCCACGTGGGCGTCCACCAGTGCGAGGAGTTCCTCCGGCCGGGGTGCGCCGGTGCTGCGCCCCACGAGCGCTCCGGCCCGGTCGAGGTAGAAGAGCGTGGGCGTCCGCCGGACGCCGAGCTCACGCACCTCGTCCAGGTGGCTCTCCGCGTCGACGTGCACCGTGACGAGGCCGGGTCGGGTCGCCTCCAGCCGGGCCAGCCGGGCCCTGGTCGCCCGGCACGGCCCGCAGAACGCGGTGGAGAACTGCACCACGGTCAGGTCCGCCTCGGCCGGTCGCACGCCGAGCCGTCCGAACACCGCAGTCGTGTCCACCGCATCCACCTCCGCTCCGGGCACCGGCTGGCACGAACCGGGGCCACCAGGGCGCTATTCCGGCCGGAGAACCGTGTCCTCGGCCACCGCGCGCACCTCGACGCCGTCCTCCGCGGGGGTCACGTCCGTGAGCCGGAGCCCGTAGGGCAGCTCCACGGGGTACCGGAGGTCGAGCAGCTCGGTGACCCGGCCGACGAGGGAACGGGGCACCTCGACGCCGGCACCGGCGACGCGGTCGACGTCGACGACGAGCTCGTCCCCGTCGACCGAGACGGTGCCGGCTGCGGTGAGCGGCAGCGTGCGGCCGAGCAGCTCGACCGTCCGGGTGATCCGGAGCCCCTCGCCCTCGCGCTCCAGCGTGGTGTCCCCGCCGAGCTCCCGGGCGAGCAGCTCGTAGGAGAGCGTCGCCGTCCCGTCGATGCGCTCGACGGGCACCTCCTGCAGCGTCCCCGACCGCAGCTCGGACAGGGGCAGGTGCACACCGCGGAGGGTGACGTCGGCGCGGGTGCCCTCGGGCTGGCCCAGGTCTTCCGCGGTCAGCGAGACGTGGACCTCCTCGTAGCGCCCGCCGACGGCCTGGGTGAGGAACGGGAACCCGCGGACGTCGACCTCCGGGCGGCCGGCCAGCTCGTCCTGGCTCGCCAGCTGCTCGGCGACCCGGTCCTCGGCGAAGCCCACCGCGACCCGGTCGAGCAGGACGCCGACGCCGAGGAGCAGGACCAGGAGGACGGCGACGACCTTCACAGGACGGTCAGCAGGGCCAGGGCCACCGGGGCGCAGGCGGCGAAGGGCAGCACGACCTGCACCACGGTCGGTGCCCACGGGGAGAGCGCCTCCGCCTGGCCCTCGCTGGTCGTCTCGACGGCGAGGTAGCTGCCGGCCACGGCCACCAGCGCCACCACCCCGGCGACGACGGCACCGACGGCCGGTGCGCGCAGCGCACCCAGTTCGGCCAGGTCGCGGACGGCCCAGGCCGTGCCCGCGCCCGCGAGCACCGCGAGGACGATGCCGAGCAGCCCACGGGGGACGCCGGGGGCGAGCTGCGGCCGCGGCAGCACCTGGTCGACCAGGTGGCCGACCAGGAGCGCGACCCCGGCCACCAGGGCGGTCGTGGCCAGGCGGCCGTCGTCGGCCCGGCCCAGCGGGAGGAGCACCGCGAGTGCGCCGACGGCGGTGATCAGCACGGCCGACCCGGCCAGCGAGTCGACCAGGTCGTGCCGTGGCGAGCGCAGCATCTGCTGCAGGACGGCGGCGAGGAAGCCGATGCCGAGCACGGCCAGCAGACCGCCCGGACCCGGGTCCTCGGGCAGCGCCAGCGCGAGGTCCGCCGCCACGGCGGCGGCCGTGCCGACGGCGAGCGAGGCCGCGAAGCCCTGCATCCCGGTGGCGAGCACCCAGGAGAGGACCAGCGCCAGCTGCAGCACGAGCACGGCGGCGAGCGCACCCACCTCGCCGACCGCCGCCGGGAGGCCGGCGAGCAGGCCCGCCGCGACGACGGCGAGCCCCGCGGCCGACAGGTGGTGCGGTCGGGCCGGTGTCGTCGACGGGACCGCGGTGGGGCTCACGCGCCGATCGTCTCAGAAGCCCGGCGCCCGATCCGCCCGACGAGCGGAGCGCTCGCTCCGCTCCCGGCGTGTCCGGGCCCCGGGACCACCCGTGCGGTGGCGGTGGGCCTGCGGGCGGCACCTCGACCGGCCGCCTCCGCGGCAGCTGGGGCTGTCCGGCAGGCACGTCCGCTATCCTGCTGGCTCACCTCGACAGCGTTGTCGCAGGTCCGGTCGGCGCCCGCCGGCCCCGGACCCCGGAGGAGACGACATGCGACTCGTGCTCATGACCGCCGCACGTCAGGCCACGACCGAGGTGCTGCCCGCCCTGGGGCTGCTCGGCCACCAGGTCCGCGTCGTGGCGCCCGAGCTCTCCAGCCTCCTCGACGGCGACTCCGGCGACGTGGTCCTGGTCGACGCCCGGTACGACCTCATCCAGGCGCGCACCCTGTGCGGGCTGCTGTCCTCCACCGGGGTGGCCTCGGCGCTGGTCGCGGTGCTCTCCGAGGGCGGGTTGGTCGCCCTGTCCGCGGACTGGGGCGTCGACGACGTCCTCCTGGACACCGCCGGCCCGGCGGAGGTCGACGCCCGGCTGAAGTGGGCGACCGCCCGGCGGCTGGCCGCGACCACCCCGGCCGACGGCGCCGACGGCGGGGTCACCCAGGCCGGTGAGCTGGTGATCGACGAGCACAGCTACTCGGCGAAGCTGCGTGGCCGCCCGCTCGACCTCACCTACAAGGAGTTCGAGCTGCTGAAGTACCTGGCGCAGCACCCGGGGCGGGTCTTCTCCCGCGCGCAGCTGCTCCAGGAGATCTGGGGTTACGACTACTTCGGCGGCACCCGCACCGTCGACGTCCACGTGCGCCGGCTGCGGGCCAAGCTCGGCACCGAGCACGAGGCGCTGATCGGCACCGTGCGCAACGTCGGCTACAAGCTGGACCAGCAGGTGGCCGACGCCACCGCCCGGGCCGCCGCGGAGGGCCGCGCCGCGACCGCCGAGGACAGGGCCGGCGCCGAACTGGTCTGATGGCCCGGTGATCGACGATCCCGACGTCGCCGGCGTCCTCGCCCTGCTCCGCGCCGCCGGCGCCGCGGACGGGGTCCGCCCCGTCTCCGAGGAGGGCGAGCTGCGGCTCCGCCACGGGTCCCCCGGTGGGCACGACCTCACCGTCCACGACGAGGACGGCGCCCTGGCCGGCTACGCCCGCCTCGACGGCGACACCGCCGAGCTGGTGGTGCACCCCGAGCGGAGACGGCGTGGCCACGGCACCGCGCTGCTGCGCCGCCTCCTGGACGTCGCCGGCGACCGGCCGCTGAACGTCTGGGCGCACGGCGACCTGCCCGGATCCGCCGAGCTGCTCACTCCGCACGGGTTCCGGCGGGCACGGGTCCTGCTGCAGATGCGGCGGGACCTGGCCGGCATCGACCCCGAGCCGCGACCCGAGCTGCCCGCCGACGTCCGGGTGGTGCCGTTCGTCCCCGGCCGCGACGAGGAGGCGTGGCTGGGGGTGAACGCCCGCGCCTTCGCCTGGCACCCGGAGCAGGGCCGGATGACGCGCGCGGACCTCGAGCTGCGCGAGGCCGAGCCGTGGTTCGACCCGGAGGGCTTCCTGATGGCCTGGCGGGGGGATCCGGGAGCCGGCGAGCTGCTCGGCTTCCACTGGACCAAGGTGCACCCGGCCGGGGACGCCGGTCCCGAGCCGGTCGGGGAGATCTACGTGCTCGGCGTCGACCCGGCGGCCCAGGGGCTGAGGCTCGGTCGGGCACTCACCGATCTGGGTCTGGCACACCTGCGCCGGCAGGGCCTCGAGGAGGTGCTGCTGTACGTCGAGGAGGACAACGCGGCGGCGGTGCGCTTGTACGAGGGGCGGGGGTTCCGCCGGTTCGCCGTCGACGTCGCGTGGCACCGGGAGTCGCAGCGCTCCTGAGGCCGTTCGGCGGCTACGGGGCGGGAGCGCTCAGGACGACGTGGCGGAACCCCGACGGGCCGGGTCACCGCGGTACGCCGACTGGTCGTCGTCCTCCCCGAGGAGGTGGTCCCGGAGGAAGGTCTTCGGGTGGTAGCGGCGGAGGTCGACGTCGCGGAGGTGTTCGAAGTCCCCGCCGAGGGTGTCGTGCAGCTGTCCGCGCACACCGGTCACCGCACCCCGCACCCGCTTCAGGCCGCCGGCGGCGTCCTTCGCCAGGTCCGGCAGCCGCTCCGGGCCGAAGATGAACAGCGCGGCCAGGCCGAGGACGACGATCTCGCCCCACCCGATGGAGCTGAACACCGGCGCTCCCCTCAGGATCGATCAGCGGACAGGACTCAGCCCAGGGCGGGGACTGCGTGCCCGACGGCGGCCTCGGTGGCGATCTCCCCCGCCCAGCTCCGGACGGCTCCCCAGTTCCGGAGATCGCCTCCCGCGCCGCCGGTCGGCCAGACGCTCCGTTCGGCGGCCGAGAGCAGCCGCCGCTCCAGCCGGCCGCTGAACAGGCGGTGACCGCGGGCCCCGATGCGGTCACCGAAGGAGCGCGCGTCCCCGTCGCCACCGTCGGAGCACCCCGGGTGGCTGGCGCCCAGTCCGCTGGAGAACAGCCACGTCGGGCGGCGGAGCAGCTCCGGGGCGACGGCCTCGACGTAGCGCCGGGCCGGCTCCAGCCAGCGGCCCGAGTAGACGGCGCTGCCGAGCACGACGGCGTCGAAGTCGGCCGGGTCGGGCAGCAGCTCCACCGGGGCCAGGGTCGCGGACAACCGACCGCTGCGTCCCGCAGGCGATGCGGACAACCCCCGGGCCAGCTCGGCGGCGATCTCCCTGGTCGACCCGTGCCGGCTGGCGAAGGCCACCAGCACGCGGGGACCACCGCTGCCGCCGGTCCGGGCGGTCAGCGAGGTGAGGAGATCCCCGGTTCCGGGAGGACAGGCCCGGACGGGCGTGGGGGTCGCGCCGGGGCTCGTCGCCAGCAGGTGGGTCATGACCGTGGACGCTATGCGGCACGGGACGGCGTCGGCGTGAACTCCGGGGGAACAGCCGCCGACCCCGGGAGAGCCGGTGCAGAGGGCTCCCGAGTCCCGCGCGCGCGGAGGCCGGCGCCGCAGGAGAACGCGCGGTCGGCCGGCTCGCCGCCGGGTGAACTCGACGCCCCGACCGTTGTCCGAGGGTTCGCCCGCGGGCCGTCCGAGCGCCTCATGGCGTGCCTAGCGTCCGACAGGCCCTGGGGTTGCACCGGCCCCGCGGACCCACTCCGAGGAGACACGGTTCATGACCATCTCGTTCGATCGACGCAAGTTCCTGCAGCGCGGCGCAGCGGTCACCGCCGGCACGATGCTGGCCAGCGGCACCCAGCTCCTGGGGGCGCACGGCGCGCTCGCCGCCCCCGGCGCTCGCGGCCAGCAGCTGAAGGCCCCCGACAACGGCGGCTACGGCCCGCTGCAGCCCACGAAGGACCGGACCACCGGGCGGACCCTGCTGAACCTGCCGGCCGGCTTCGAGTACGCCTCGTTCGGCCACGCCGCCGAGTACGCCGCCGCCCTCGGCCTGCCGGCCGCGGTCGGCTCCGACGGGTACCCCACCCCCGGCCGTCACGACGGCATGGCGACGTTCACCGAGCCCCAGAGCTACCGGGGCATCATCAAGCTGGTCCGCAACCACGAGCAGGGCTACTCGCCGATCGACGCGGGGCAGGAGCCGGGGGACTACACCGGCCGCGACTACGACCGCGACCTGATCGGTGACCCGGCGTCGGCGTACGACCCGATGGCCGCCGGTGGGACCACGACCCTGACGTTCGACACGCGTTCGCTGACGCTGGTCGACAGCTTCATCAGCCTCAACGGCACGTCGGTCAACTGCGCCGGCGGCCCGACGCCCTGGGGCTCCTGGCTGAGCTGCGAGGAGACGGTCAACGGGACCCAGAACGGGTTCACGAAGAACCACGGCTACATCTTCGAGGTCCCGGCCAACGCTCCCGACCGGAAGCGGAGCCGCGGCCCCTTCCCGGAGATGGGCCGGTTCGCGCACGAGGCGGTGGCCGTCGACCCGGCCAACGGGACCGTCTACGAGACCGAGGACAGCGGCAACACCTCCGGGTTCTACCGCTTCCTCCCCAACAAGCCGGGCTACCTGGCCGAGGGCGGCACCCTCCAGATGCTCGCCGTCAAGGGTCAGCCCCAGCTGAAGACGTACGAGGGCCACAGCGACCGCGTGGGCCAGCCGATGCAGGTCGAGTGGGTCACCATCGACGACCCGGACCCGGCCGACATCACCACGGAGTCGGTCTTCAACCAGGGCTTCGCCAAGGGTGGCGCCGCCTTCGCCCGTCTCGAGGGCTGCTGGTACGACGGGGGCAGCATCTTCTTCAACGCCACCAGCGGCGGTGACGTCGGCGCCGGCCAGGTGTGGGAGTTCCGGCCGCGCGGTCGCTCCGGCGGCCAGCTGATCCTGCTCTTCGAGTCGCCGTCCCCGGAGGTGCTCGACGCGCCGGACAACCTGACCGTCAGCCCCCGCGGCGGGCTGGTCCTGTGCGAGGACGGCGGCGGTGAGCAGTACGTCCGCGCCCTCAACGAGCGGGGCGAGATCTTCGACTTCGCGCGCAACAGCATCGAGGGCACGGAGGACGACATGAACAACGAGTTCGCCGGGGCCTGCTTCAGCCCGGACGGCGACGTCCTCTTCGTCAACATCCAGACCCCGGGTGTCAGCTTCGCCATCCGCGGCCCCTGGGAGAAGGGCGCGATCTGACGCCCGGTACCTGCGCGGGGCTCCGGCACGCACGCTGACGCCTCGGTCCACCGGCTGCGCCCCGGCATCTCCCCGGATGCCGGGGCGCAGTCGCGTGTCCCGGGTCGTCCATCGCCCCGCCCGTGACTCTTCGATCCGCCGTCGCGCCGGCTCTGCCTCGCGGACACCGCACATCCACCCGGACCCGCGACCGTGTCGTCGTGCCCCTTGCCCCAGACCACGCCGGCCGGCCCGACGCTCCCGGCCGCTCCCGGACCCGCCGGCGCGGATGCGCGTCGATCCCCGTGGACGCCGGCGTCCGGGGAGTCCGCGCCCGGCACCTCCCCTCCTGGCCTTGCGGGTGCCCCCGCACGAGCCCGTCGACGTCGAGGCGCCCGCTCGGCCGGAGCGCTCGGTGACGTCGCCGCTGGAGCGGAGCCCGCTGCAGACGCCGGCGGATCACTGCGGGTGGGCTGACGGCCCTCGCGCCGACGCGGCGACCCGCCGGCGCCGGTCGTGTCGCCTGGTCGGGGCGCTGCTGGCCGCGGCGATCCGCGTCCCGCTGCGGGCAGGCGCCGGCGGGAACGGCCGGCGGCGGGCCGCCGTCTGCAGCGCCGCCGGCATCCTCACCGCGCTGGGGGTCCGCGTCGAGGTCGTGAACCCGCCGCGGCCCTGGCCGCGCCCGCGGACCGGCCACCTCGTCGTGAGCAACCACGCCTCCTGGCTCGACGGGCTCGCTCTGCTCGTCGCCGTGCGGGCGACACCGGTGGTCGAGGCCGGCGAGCGGGACCGGGCGCTCGTGGGCCGGCTGGCACGGCGCCTCGGCGTGGTGGTCGTGGAGCCCGAGCGACCGCAGTCGGTCGCGGCAGCGGCTGCGGAGGTCGCTGCACGACTCCGTCGCGGCGAATCCGTCACGGTGCGCCCGGAGGGAGCACCGAGCTGCAGCGGACCGGTCCTGGGCTTCCGCCCGGTCTTCTTCCAGGCCGCCGTGGACGCCGGCGCGGCGGTGTGCCCCGTGTCGATCCGGTACCGCACCGCCACCGCGGGGCCCACCGGCCGGCACGTCTGCGTCGGTGGCTCGCTGGGGAGCAGCATCCGACGGGTCCTCGCCACGCGGGACCTCGTGGTCGAAGTGCACCTGCTGCCCGCGCTGGAGGCGACCACGCACGACCGGAGGGCCCTCGCGGCGCACGCGATCGGTGGTGCCGGCCGGCCCCTGCCATCGCCGGACGGCAGCACACCCGGCCCCGCCCGGTCGAGCTCCACCCTCGGCCGGCCCGGGATCCCCGTCCCGCGCCGGCACATCCCGCCGGCCGCTTGAGGCGACGCCGACGGGACACCGCCGCGCTACAGCCCGACGCCGGCGCCCCGGCGACCGCGACCGCCCCGCCGGCCGCGGCAGACCCCTGCGACGAGCGGGGTCAGCACCAGGGCCGCGGGGAAGGCGAACGGTCCCAGGCCGCCGGCGGACACCTCGCCCGTGCTCACCAGGGCGGCCCCTGCGGTCCCCGCGGCGACGGCCGATGCCGCCAGGACGAGGACCCGCACCGCGCGACCGCACTCGCGTTCGGGGTCGCCGGACTCCACCGGCGGCTCCCCCGCCTGGTGGACCATCGACGCGCCCGCGGCGACCGCCAGCACCGCGGCCGCCAGCAGCAGCAGGACGGCGACCATCGTGGTCACGCCCCGCGGATCTCGACGCGGCCGGAATGGCTCCTCACGGGCCCACCGTCGGCGGTCGACGTGACCCCGGGGTGGCGCGGACGTGTCAGCCGGCTGGAGTCTGCGAGGCGTCTCCGGGCGCCGACCGCCCCCCTGACGGCGACCTCCGCGACGCCTGGTGACACCGACCCGGCAGGACTCGCCCCGAGCCGCACCCGGTCTTGCCCGGCAGGCAGCGCCTGAGGGACCATCGTCCCTGGCCGACGTGACGCCGGCCACCCATGATCATCTCAGTCCTCTGCGGTCGTTCACCCTGCGTTCACCTGCCCTCGGTAAGCGCGCCACCTGAGGTCCCTAGCTTCGGTCGCGTCGGTCCCACGCTGCCCGGAAGACGTCCGGGCGAACCTGAGAGGCCCTGAGTTGAAGCTCAGCACCAAGACGCGCGCCACCACGCTCTCCGTGGCGCTCGCCAGCACCCTCGCGCTCGCCGCCTGCGGCGCGTCCAACGAGTCGAGCAACGCCGGTGGGGGTAGCGACGCCGGCAGCGGCGGCGAGCTGAGCGGCACGCTCGTCGGCGCCGGCGCCAGCAGCCAGCAGGCGGCCATGCAGGGGTGGACCGCGGGGTACAACAGCGTCCAGCCGGACGTGACCGTCAACTACGACCCGGTCGGCTCGGGCGGTGGCCGCGAGCAGTTCCTCGCCGGCGGTACGGACTTCGCCGGCTCGGACGCCGCGCTGGACGAGGAGGAGCTCGCCGAGGCCGAGGAGCGCTGCGGGACCTCCGGGGTGTTCGAGCTGGTCAACTACATCGCGCCGATCGCCGTGGTCTACAACCTCGAGGGCGTCGACGAGCTGAACCTCTCCCCCGAGACGCTCGCCGGCATCTTCAACCAGCAGATCACCAACTGGAACGACCCGGCGATCGCCGCCGACAACCCCGACGCGACGCTGCCGGACCTCCCGATCACCCCGGTCAACCGCGCGGACGACTCCGGCACCACGGAGAACTTCACCGAGTACCTGGCCGCCGCGGCGGGCGACGCGTGGCCGCACGAGCCCGACGGCGTCTGGCCGGTGTCCGGCGGCGAGGCTGCCCAGGGCACGTCGGGCGTGGTGAGCGCGGTCGGCGCCGGCAACGGCGCCATCGGCTACGCCGACCTGAGCCAGGCCGGCGACCTGGGCGTGGCCAACGTCGGGGTGGGCGACGAGTTCGTCGCGCCGTCCGCCGAGGCCGCGGCCGCGGTCGTCGAGAACTCCGAGACGCTGGAGGGCCGCGGCGAGTACGACTTCGCCATCGAGCTGGCGCGCGACACCACCGAGTCGGGCAACTACCCGATTGTGCTGGTCAGCTACCACGTCGGCTGCATCGAGTACGAGGACCAGGAGACCGCTGACCTGGTCAAGGACTTCATGGGCTACGTGATCAGCGAGGAGGGCCAGCAGGCCGCGGCCGAGGCCGCCGGGTCGGCGCCGATCTCGGACTCCCTGCGCGAGCAGAACCAGTCCGCGATCGACGCGATCACCGCCGCCGGCTGATCCGGCACCATCAGTGACGGCCCGGAGCGTCTGAGACGCTCCGGGCCGTCACTCCGCCCGCCGCCGGCGGGCACACCCGACGGGCACCCCATCGACGCGCAGCAGACGGAGCAGCGGTGACAGTCAGCAGTCCCCCGCAGGAACCGACGGCTCCCCGGGCCGTACGACGGCCGGGCGACCGGATCTTCGCCGGCAGCGCCAAGGGCGCCGGGATCCTGATCCTCGTCATCCTCGCCGGGGTGACCGTCTTCCTCCTCGCCGAGGCCCTCCCCGCGCTGACCGCGCCGGCGGAGGAGCTCCCGGGCGAGGGCGGGCTGATCTCCTACGTCTGGCCGCTGATCTTCGGCACGCTGCTGTCCGCCGCGATCGCCCTGCTGGTGGCCACGCCGCTGGCGGTGGGCATCGCGCTGTTCATCACCCACTACGCGCCGCGCCGGCTGGCCCAGGTCCTCGGCTACGTCGTCGACCTCCTCGCCGCCATCCCGAGCATCGTCTACGGGTTCTGGGGCATCTTCTGGCTGGCGCCGCGGCTGGTCCCCTTCTACCGCTGGCTCGAGGAGAACCTCGGCTTCATCCCGCTGTTCGCCGGCCCGGTCTCGGCCACAGGCCGGACGATGCTCACCATCGGCCTGGTGCTGGCGGTCATGATCCTGCCGATCGTCAGCGCCATCTCCCGCGAGGTCTTCACCCAGGTGCCCACGTTGCACACGGAGGCCGCGCTCGCCCTGGGGGCCACCCGGTGGGAGATGATCAAGATGGCGGTCATCCCCTACGGCAAGAGCGGCGTCATCGGTGGCGCCATGCTCGGCCTGGGACGCGCACTGGGCGAGACCATGGCGGTCGCCATCATCCTCTCCGGCTCGGCCGCCGGCATCACCTTCGCCCTGATCTCCAGCGCCAACCCGCAGACCATCGCGGCGAACATCGCGCTGCAGTTCCCGGAGCAGACCGGGCTCGGTGTCAACACGCTGATCGCCAGCGGCCTGGTGCTGTTCGTGATCACGCTCCTGGTCAACATGCTCGCCCGCTGGATCGTCAACCGCCGGGCCGACTTCTCCGGAGCCAACTGATGAGCACGTCGATGCAGCAGCGCAGCACGGGCGTCAGCGCCCCGGGCACGCCCCCCGAGCGGCGCGGGGAAGGCAGGCTCCCCCAGTGGGCGCCGTGGGCCTGCTTCGCCGCGGCCCTGGCGCTGGCGGCCCTCATCGGGTTCCTGACCAGCCCGAACATCGTCCTGCTGGTCATCTTCACCGTCGTCCTGGGCACCATCGCCGTCTACGCGACGTCGCGCGTCGTCGAAGGCCCCCGGCGGGCCGTCGACCGGCTGGTCACGTGCCTGGTGGTGACGGCGTTCGGGATCGCCATGGTGCCCCTGGTGTCGCTCGCCTACGAGGTGATCCGCCGCGGCGCGGAGCGGTTCGACGGCGAGTTCTTCGGCGCGTCGCTCCAGGGCATCATCGGCGAGGGCGGTGGCGCCTACCACGCGATCATGGGCACGCTGATCATCACCGCGCTGACCACGCTCATCTCGGTGCCCATCGGCCTGATGACCGCCATCTACCTGGTCGAGTACGGCTCCGGCCGGCTCAAGCGATCCATCACCTTCTTCGTCGACGTCATGACCGGCATCCCGTCGATCGTCGCCGGCCTCTTCGCCTACGCCCTCTTCGTGATCTTCTTCGGCCCGGGGATCCGGCTCGGCATCATGGGTGCCGTGGCCCTCTCGGTCCTGATGATCCCCGTCGTGGTGCGGTCGGCCGAGGAGGTCCTGAAGCTGGTGCCCAACGAGCTGCGCGAGGCCGCCTACGCCCTCGGCGTGCCGAAGTGGCGCACGATCCTCAAGGTCGTCATCCCCACGGCGATCGCCGGCCTCGGGACCGGCATCACGCTGGCCATCGCCCGCGTGATCGGCGAGACCGCTCCGCTCCTGGTGACCGTCGGCATCACCAACGCCACCAACTTCGATCCGTTCGACGGCCGCATGGCCACGCTGCCGGTCTACGCCTACTACCAGCTGACCCAGCCGGGTGTGCCCCCCGAGCACGCGATCGCCCGGGCCTGGACGGCAGCCCTGGTCCTCGTCATGCTGGTCATGGGCCTCAACGTGGTCGCTCGCCTGATCAGCCGCTTCTTCGCCCCCAAGACCAGTCGCTGAGCTTCATCCACCCAGGAAGGGACCACCCCCGTGGCCAAGCGCATCGAGGTGTCGGATCTCGACATCTACTACGGCAAGTTCCTCGCCGTGCAGGGCGTGAACGTCTCCATCGAGCCGCGCAGCATCACGGCGCTCATCGGGCCGTCGGGCTGCGGCAAGTCGACGTTCCTGCGTGCGCTCAACCGCATGCACGAGGTCATCCCCGGTGCGCGCGTCGAGGGCAAGGTCGTCATGGACGGCCAGGACCTCTACGGCTCCGACTCCGACCCCGTGACGGTCCGCCGGCAGATCGGCATGGTGTTCCAGCGGCCGAACCCGTTCCCGACGATGTCCATCTACGACAACGTCGCTGCCGGCATGCGCCTGAACGCGAAGAAGATGAAGAAGTCGGAGACCGACGAGCTCGTCGAGCGCTCGCTGCGCGGAGCCAACCTGTGGGAAGAGGTGAAGGACCGCCTCGACCGGCCCGGCTCGGGCCTCTCCGGTGGTCAGCAGCAGCGGCTCTGCATCGCCCGCGCCATCGCCGTCGAGCCCGACGTGCTGCTCATGGACGAGCCGTGTTCGGCTCTGGACCCGATCTCGACGCTGGCCATCGAGGACCTGATGACCGAGCTCAAGGAGCGGTTCACGATCGTCATCGTGACCCACAACATGCAGCAGGCGGCCCGGGTCAGCGAGCAGACCGGCTTCTTCAACCTCAACGGGGTCGGGCAGCCCGGCCGGCTGATCGAGTTCAACCCGACCGAGAAGATCTTCAGCAACCCTGACGAGAAGGCGACCGAGGACTACATCTCCGGACGCTTCGGCTGAGGGCCCCGTTCCAAGGCTCGCCCCGAGCCTGCGAGGGGTGAGGAGAACGGGGTCCTTCAGCAGGTGACGGCGGCCGCCTCCGGCTCGGGGGCGGCCGCCGCCGTGTCCGGCGCGGCCTGGACCGGCTCCCGGGCACCGACCTCGACGGGCACGACCGTGGAGTAGCCCGGTCCGATGACCAGTTGGACCGTGTCGACGATCGCGTCGCTGGGCTCGATGACGGCGCCGGGGACCGCGGCGGCCACGGTGCGGGCCTGCTCCAGCGCACCCGGCCCGTACCGGACGACGCTCTCGTTCACGGTGCCCGGCTCGTTGCCCACCGCGCCCACGGCGAAGCCCTGCCCCCGGAGCGCGTCGGCGACCGTGGCGGCCAGCCCGGTGGTGGCCGTGCCGTTGAGCACGTCCACGGTGATCTCACCGGGGGCCGCGGTGAGCGCCTCGGGCGCCGCCGGCTCGGGGGCCTGCTCCGGCGCCGGTTCGGGCGCGGCCGCCTCCGGGGTGGCCAGCAGCTCCGCCGGCACCTGGGCGCCGTCGATGACCGCGTCGAAGAGCGCGCGCGTGCCCTGCCGTTCGAGGACCACGTAGGCCTCATCGGTGCCGGCCGGCACGTAGCCGACCTGGGCGACCGGCAGCGCGGCGCGCTGGACCGCGTCACCGGAGAGGTCGCCGAGCGTGGCAGCGAGGACGCGCAGATCCCCCAGCGTCGTCTGCTCGTCGACCGTCAGCGCATCCGCGGCCCGGGAGAGGAAGCGGCTGAGGGTGACCGGGTCGAGCACCGTGTCCGCGGACATCGCGGCCCGGAGGGTGGAGGTGAGCAGCCGCTGGGCGCGTTCGGCGACGGCCGCACCGGTGACGTCGACCCCGCTGTCCCCCGGCTCCAGGAAACCCGACGCCGCGGCGCCGGACAGCTCGGACGGCCCGGCCGGGGGCGGGGTGGCCGCGGCAGCGGTGGTCGTCGAGGGAATGACGCAGACGGGGACACCGCCCAGGGCGTCGACCATCCCGGGGAGGCCGGCGAGGTCCACGCCGAGGTAGTGGTCGATCCGGAGGCCGGACAGCTGCTGGACCGCCCGCACCGTGCACGCGGGCCCGCCCTGGAGCAGCGAGCTGGCGAACGCCTCGGTGACCGGGTCGCGCAGCGTGCCGTCGGGCGTACGGCAGACCGGGGTGTCCACGAGCGCCGTGGGGGGCACGCTGACCAGCGCTGCGCGGTCACCCTCGGCCGAGACCGAGACGACCAGGGTGGCCACCGACGCCGCGCCCGTCTGCCCGGGGACGCCCGTACCGACGACCAGATAGGTCTCGGCGGCGTCCTGCAGACCCGGGGCGAGGACCTCGGGGCCGTCGACCGCGAGCGCGTCGACCCGGTCGATGCTCTGGTCGACGTAGAAGTACAGCGCCAGGTGGTAGAGGACGACCACGCCCACCACCGCGGCCAGCGCCGTTCCCGCACGCATCAGGCGGCGGCGACGCGGGCTGCGCGGAGGGCGGTCAGCGGCCCGCCGGCGGGTGGCGCCCGACGGGCGCGGCGGCGGAGCCAGCCCGGGGAGCGGGGGGATGGGTCCACTGCGCCGGGAGGGCCGCTCTTCGGGCGCCCAGGCCGTCGGTGTCCCGGCCGCCGACGACCGGTCCGGCGCGGACGGGACCGGGGGAAGTCCTGGCTGCGCACCGGCCGCCGGTGGCACCCCCGGCTCGGCGCCGGGGACCGGCGGGAGGCCGGGCTGCGACCCCGCGACGCGGCCGGGCCGGGCGGCGCCGGGGACCGGCGGGAGCCCGGACCGGACGGCGGGGGCGTCCGCTGGGCCGGCCGGAGGGATGCCGGCGCCGGGCCCGGAGAGCGGACCGCGCTCGGCCGGCCGCGGCTGGTCGCCGCCTCGGGCCGGATCTGCCGCCTCCCGCCGGCCATCGGGGGCAGCGGTGTCACCGCGGGAGGACGACGGCTGGGCAGAGCCCCGCCGAGCGGCCCGTCGACCACCGACGGCGTTGCCCTGCCGGGCGAGGAGCTGCTCGACGGTCACCGGCTCCGCGACGCCGTCGGCCGGGGCGCGCCTCCGGCGGGTGCGACCGGGGACGTCGCGGCCATCCGCGTCGCCCCACCTCGGCTGATCACCCACAGGTGTCGACACCTTTTCGTCGTCCGCATGTCCCTGCCTGTCGTCCCACGATACGGGCGGATCTGCGATCGCCACGCCGACGCGCGGGCGCCGCTGCGCCGACGTGCGGCCCGATCGGGGCGAGGGGCGCAACCGAATGGTGGGCCACCGGCGCACTGCGTACCGTCCACACGGTGCGCCTGCCCTCCGTTCCCGGCCCGTCCGACGTCCTCGCCGCGGTGGGCGGTCTGCGCGAGGGCGTGGCGGACGCCCTCGCTCTGGTGCCGCGGGCAGCCGGCGTCCTCGGCCGCGTGGAGCAGCTGCTGGACCAGGCGTCCGGGATGGTTGCCCGCGTCGAGACGCTGCTCGACCGGGCGGACGTGGCGATCACCGGTCTGGACGACACCCGGTTGGCCGCGGACGAGGCCATCGTCGCCGTCGGCCGGACCCGGATCGCCGCGGACGAGGCCATCACCGCCATCGGCGACACCCGTACCAAGGCCGACGACGCCATCGAGGCCATGGGCCACACCCGCACCAAAGCCGACGACGCCATCGAGGCCATGGGCCACACCCGCACCAAAGCCGACGACGCCATCGAGGCCATGGGCCACACCCGCACCAAAGCCGACGACGCCATCGAGGCCATGGGCCACACCCGCACCAAAG
>NZ_JBJHAK010000008.1:0-171031 GCF_054050975.1 Blastococcus sp. SYSU DS0828
CGGGGCCCGGTCCTCGGACCGGGCCCCGGCGGGCGTGTCGGCTACCGTGCCCGGGCACCCACGACGAGAACAGGCACCTCTGTGCAGCAGCTCCTGAACGGCATCTTCATCGGCTCCATCTACGCGTTGTTCGCCATCGGGTTCACGCTGGTCTTCGGCATCCTCGACCGGCTGAACCTCGCGCACCCCGCGGTCTTCGCGGCCTCCGCCTTCGTCGGCATCGAGCTGGTCGAGCGGGGCGGGCTGTCCCTCTGGGCCGCGCTGCCGATCGTCTTCGTCTTCGGCGCCGTCCTGGGGCTGGTGATCGAGCGGGTGGCGTTCCGGCCGCTCAAGGGCCGCGCCGACGCCCACTTCGCCGGGCTGATCTCCTCGATCGCGCTCGCCGGCATGCTGATCGCGCTGCTGCAGTGGCGCTACGGCCCGGACACCCGCCGATTCCCCCCGGGCTCGTTCCCCGACACCCGGTTCGAGGTGTTCGGCGCCCAGGTGACCCTCGTGCAGGTGGTCATCCTCGCGGTCTCGCTCGCCCTGATGGTGGCGCTGACCTACATGGTCACCCGCACCCGGCTGGGCCGGGGGATGCGCGCGGTCGCCGAGAACCCGACGGCGGCGCGGGTGCTCGGCGTGAACGTCGACCGGGTCACCGCGGTCACCTTCGCGATCTCCTCGGCGCTCGGCGCGGTCGCCGGCGTGCTGTTCGCGATCAACGTGAACACCGCCCAGCTGGGCATGGGCGCGGCCATCGAGCTCAAGGGGCTGGCAGTCATCATCGTCGGCGGCATGGGCTCGCTGCCCGGCGCCCTCATCGGCGGGCTGCTGCTGGGCCTGGCCGAGGTGTTCGCCGTCCAGTACATCGGCTCGTCGTGGGTGAACGTCATCGCCTTCGGCCTGCTGTTCGTGATCCTGCTGCTGCGCCCGCAGGGGCTGCTCGGCGCGCGGAAGGTCCGGGAGGTCTGATGCTGGGCCAGTACGCCACCACGCTCACCTTCATCGCCCTCGGGGCGATCTTCGCCTACTCCTTCTACGCCGTCCTGATCGCCGGGCAGCTGAGCCTCGGCCAGGCGGGCTTCGCCTCCCTGGCGGCGTTCTCCGGTGCCTACCTGTCACCCGCCGGCGCCGACGTCGGCGAGGTCCCCGCGCTGCTGATCGCCGTGGCGATCGGCATGTCCGTCGGCGCGCTCGGCGCCGTCGTCCTGGGCCTGCCGACCATGCACCTGCGCGGGGTCTTCCTGGCGATCGCCACCCTCGGGTTCGCCGAGGCCGTCCGCGTGGTCCTGCTCAACCAGGAGTGGACCGGCGGCGCGCAGGGCCTGGGGGTCCCCCGGGTCCTGACCGTCGGCATGGCCTGGACCGCGCTCGCGCTGGTCGCGTACTGGTTCTGGCGGATGGGGCGCTCGCGCTACGGCCGCGCGCTGGAGGCCATCCGGGAGGACGAGCTGGCCGCCCGCTCCATGGGCATCGACGTGGGGCGCCACCGGCTCGCCGCGTTCGTCACCGCGGGCGCGGTCGCCGGGTTGTACGGCGTCCTCTACGCCTACTACGTCCGGCTCATCGCCCCCAACGACTTCGACTTCACGGCGGCCGTGGAGGGACTGGTCACCGCGGTGGTCGGGGGATCCACGATGTTCCTCGGGCCGCTGCTGGGCAGCGGGTTCCAGACGATCGTCCCCGAGCTCCAGCGGGCGGTCGGCGTGGAGGCCGGCTGGATCCGGCCGTTCCTCGCCAGCCTGCTCCTGCTGGTCGTCATCCTCTTCCTGCCCGGTGGCCTGGCCAGCCTGATCCCGCGCCGGACCCGGATGCCCTCCGGCGGGGTCGACGACGACGCCACCGGTCTCGCCGCCCGTCGCCACCCGACGGCCGGGGATCCGGTGGTCACCCTCGCCGGCCTGGGCAAGGAGTACGGCGGGGTGCACGCCGTCCGGGGCGTGGACCTGGAGATCCGGGCCGGCGAGGTCGTCGGCCTGATCGGCCCCAACGGAGCCGGCAAGACGACGCTGGTGAACATGATCAGCGGGCTGGTCCCACCCAGCTCCGGCAGTGCGACGGTGCTCGGGACGACGATCGGCGCCACGCCGGTGCACCGGATCGCGGCGGCGGGCGTGAGCCGCACGTTCCAGCACTCGAAGCTGTTCAACCGGCTGTCGGCGCTGGAGAACGTGCTGGTCGGGGCTCACCTGGTCAGCCGGCCGACCTTCCTGCGGCGGCTGCTCTGGTTGCCGTCGGCGCGGCGGGACGAGCGGGCCGCGCTGCGCCAGGCGGCCCGCTGCCTGGAGCGCGTCGGGCTCACCGAGCTCGCCGCCAGCCGGGCGGAGGCGCTCTCCTACGGCGACCAGCGCAGGCTCGAGATCGCCCGTGCGCTCGCCTCCGATCCCTCCCTGCTGATCCTCGACGAGCCGGCCGCGGGGATGAACCGCGTCGAGGCGGAGCGGCTGTCCGAGCTGATCCGGTCGCTGGCGCGGGACGGGCTGACCATCCTGTTCATCGAGCACAACGTCGGCATGGTCCTGAAGACCTGCACCCGGGTCGTGGTCCTCAACTTCGGCGAGGTGATCGCCAGCGGCGCGCCGGACCAGGTCGCGGCCGACCCGGTGGTCATCGAGGCATACCTGGGCTCGGCCGGGGACGACGACGGTGGTGGCTCGATCGCCGATGGCACCCAGGTGGACCCGACCGCGGCCGGCGACGACGCCGTGCCACCGGACGCCGTCGCCAACGTGCGACCAGGTGCCGCCGGCACCCTGGACACGCCCGACACCACCCCGGGGGATGCGAGATGAGCGATCCGATCCTCACCGTCGAGGACCTGCGGGTGACCTACGGACGGGTCGAGGCCGTCCGGGGCGTCAGCTTCCGAGCCGAGCGGGGCTCGCTGGTGACCCTCGTCGGGGCGAACGGGGCGGGCAAGTCCTCGGTCATCAACGCCGTCTCCGGCATGCTGCGGCCGGCAGGTGGGCGGATCACGTTCGAGGGCCAGGACATCACCCGCACCCCGGCGCACAAGCTGGTGGGGCGGGGCCTCGTGCAGGTGCCCGAGGGCCGGCAGATCCTCGCCACGCTCACCATCGAGGAGAACCTCCAGATGGGCACGTGGCACTCCGGGGCCAGCGGCGCGCGCTCCGTCGACGCGATGTACGACCGGTTCCCGGTGCTGGCCGAGCGCCGGGCGCTGCCGGCCGGAGCGCTCTCCGGCGGCGAGCAGCAGATGCTCGCCATCGCCCGTGCCCTGGTGGCCGGGCCGACGGTCATGCTCATGGACGAGCCGTCGATGGGGCTGGCGCCCAAGATCGTCGACGAGGTCTTCCGCGTGATCGAGGAGATCCGCGCCTCGGGCACCACGGTGGTGCTGGTGGAGCAGAACGCCCGCCGGGCGCTGCGCGCCGCCGACCACGGGTACGTGCTCCAGAGCGGGGAGGTGGTGCACTCCGGGCCGGCCGACGAGCTGCTCGCCGACGAGCGGATCGTGCAGGCGTACCTCGGGGTCGAGAGCGGCGGCTGACGGCCGACGCGCTGGAACGGCCCCCGTGCCGGGTCCCGCCGTGAGCGCAGCGAGTGGTGGGGAGCAGGTGACGTCCTGGAACGGCCCCCGTGCCGGGTCCCGCCGTGAGCGCAGCGAGTGGTGGGGAGCAGGTGACGTCCTGGAACGGCCCCCGTGCCGGGTCCCGCCGCGAGCGCAGCGAGTGGTGGGGAGCAGGTGACGTCCTGGAACGGCCCCCGTGCCGGGTCCCGCCGCGAGCGCAGCGAGTGGTGGTGAGCACGGGGGTCCTCCTAGGGTCGGGGCGTGACCGACTGCCTGTTCTGCCGCATGGTCGCCGGCGAGATCCCCGCCGACGTCGTCCACGAGACCGACCGGGTGCTCGCCTTCCGCGACATCAACCCGCAGGCCCCGACCCACGTGCTCGTCATCCCCAAGGAGCACCACGCGACCGTCGGTGCTCTGGTGACGGCCGACCCGGCCCTGCTCGGCGAGGTGGTCGCCGGGGCGCACGCGGTGGCCACCCGGGAGGGCCTGGTGACCGACGGCGGTGCCGCACCCGGCTACCGCCTCGTCACCAACACCGGTCCGCAGGCCGGGCAGAGCGTCCACCACGTCCACCTGCACGTCCTGGGTGGCCGCGACCTCGGCTGGCCGCCCGGCTGAGCAGCCGCCCTCCCGGACGGCCGTCGCTGCGGCCCGCGGGGTGGGCTGAGAGGGTGAGGGCATGGCCGATCCCACCGCACCCCTCCGCGTCGAGCGCGACGGTGACGTCGCCGTCGTCGTCCTGGACAACCCGCCGCTGAACCTGTTCGACGCCGCGACCTTCGACGCGATGGAGACGGTGGCGGGCGAGCTGGTCGCGCTGACCGATCCGTCCCGGGCCGACCGGGCCCGTGCGGTGCTGGTCGAGGCGCGCGGCAAGGTCGTCTCGGGCGGGGTGGACGTCACCTATTTCCGCGACATCGCCGAGGGGCCGGAGCCGGCGGAGCGCGGCGGTGAGCTGTGGGCCCGGCTGCTGCGCGTGGCCAACGCGTTCGAGGACCTGCCGGTGCCCACCGTGTTCGCCGCCCACGGGCTCTGCCTGACCGCGGCCTTCGAGCTGGCGCTCTCCTGCGACATCCTGCTGGCGGCGGAGAAGGCGTCGTTCGGGCTCGTGGAGATCGTCGTCGGGCTCACCCCGTCGATGGGCGGCCCGCAGCGGCTGGCCGAGCGGGCGGGGCCGGCCCGGGCCAAGGAGCTGATCTACACGGGGGAGCGCTACCCGGCCGCCGTCCTGGAGCGCTGGAACGTCGTCAACCGGGTGCTGCCCGACGAGGGCTTCGCCGAGGCGGCGCGGGAGTACGCCCGCCGCGTCGCGGCCGGCCCCACCGTGGCGCACGCGGCGACCAAGCGGCTGGCCACCGTCGCCGTCCGCGAGGGCGCCCGCGCCGCCGACGCCCTGGTGCCGGAGATCTCCGGTCCGCTCTTCGCCACCGAGGACCTCCGCGGCGCCGTCGCCTCGTTCCTCACCGAGGGCCCGGGCAAGGCGACCTACCGGGGGCGCTGACCCCTTCGGGCGAGCCGGGGTTCGGGGGTCCGGGCGCGGGTAGAGTCGAACGGTCACCAGTGCGGGTCCCCCCGCACTTCGCCGTCGCAGGAAGGCAGGGTCGAGGGTTCTTGCCCGACACCTCCCCGAACGTCCCCGTGCCAAGTGCTCCCACGTCGCGTGAGGCCTCGGCGCAGGCCGCCACGGCGGACGGCACGCTCGTCGCTCCGTCCGCCGCGCCCGCCGGTACGCCGGCAGGCGCCGTCCCCCCGCCCGTGCGGGCCACCATCGCCGTGCCCGACGGCGTGTCCATGGTCTCCCTGCTCGGCTCGGGCGACGAGCTGCTCCGGCTCGTGGAGGCAGAGCTCGCCGCCGACGTGCACGTGCGCGGCAACGAGATCGCCGTCACCGGGCAGCCGGCCGACAACGCCTTCGCCGTCCGGGTCTTTGACGAGCTGATCGCCCTGCTCGGCACGGGCCAGGTGCTCCGGCCCGACTCGGTGCGCCGGGTCATCGGCATGCTCAAGGCCGGCGGCGCCGAGCGCCCCGCCGACGTGCTGAGCCTGGACATCATCAGCCGGCGCGGCCGCACCATCCGGCCGAAGACGCTGAACCAGAAGCGCTACGTCGACGCGATCGACGAGCACACGATCGTCTTCGGCATCGGCCCGGCGGGTACCGGCAAGACCTACCTGGCGATGGCCAAGGCGGTGCAGGCCCTCACGACCAAGCAGGTCAACCGGATCATCCTGACCCGCCCCGCCGTCGAAGCGGGTGAGCGGCTGGGCTACCTGCCCGGCACGCTCTCGGAGAAGATCGACCCCTACCTGCGGCCGCTGTACGACGCGCTGCACGACATGGTCGATCCGGAGTCGATCCCGCGGCTGATGCAGGCGGGCACGATCGAGGTCGCCCCGCTGGCCTACATGCGTGGCCGGACGCTGAACGACGCGTTCGTCATCCTCGACGAGGCGCAGAACACCACCGCCGAGCAGATGAAGATGTTCCTCACCCGGCTCGGCTTCGGTTCCAAGATCGTCGTCACCGGTGACGTCACGCAGGTCGACCTGCCCGGTGGTGCGCAGAGCGGGCTGAAGATCGTCCGCGAGATCCTCGACGGCATCGAGGACGTGCACTTCGCCAACCTGAGCAGCTCCGACGTCGTCCGCCACCGGCTGGTCGGCAACATCGTCGACGCGTACGAGCGCTGGGACGCGACCCGTCAGTCACCCACCAGCCGATCGGCCGCCGGCGCGCCACCGGTCCGCACCTCCCGACCGCGCCGGCAGGGGAGCTGACCGCCGTGCCCGTCGAGGTGTCCAACGAGTCCGAGATCGCCGTGGACGAGGCCGAGCTGGCCGGTGTCTGCCGCTTCGTGCTCGGCGAGATGAAGATCAACCAGATGGCCGAGCTCTCGGTGCTCTGCGTCGACCCCGACTACATGAGCAGCCTGCACGAGCGGTGGATGGGCGAGAAGGGCCCCACCGACGTGCTGGCCTTCCCGATGGACGAGTTCGACGGCGGCCGGCCCGACGACCCCGAGCCGGGGCCCGCGCTGCTCGGCGACATCGTGCTGTGCCCCGCGGTCGCCGTCCGTCAGGCCCGGGCCGCCGGGCACTCGATGGACGACGAGCTGGTGCTGCTGGCCACCCACGGCGTTCTCCACCTGTTGGGCTACGACCACATGGAGCCCGACGAGGAGAAGGAGATGTTCGGCCTCCAGACGAAGCTCATCGACGCCTGGCGGGCGGCCCCCCGTGAGCCGGTGACGGGCGCGCCGACGGGTCAGGAGACCGGTTCCCGATGAGTACCGGCGCGATCACCACCCTGGTGATCGCCATCTGCCTGGTTCCGCTCGCCGGCCTGTTCGGCGCGATGGAGGCGGCTCTCCAGCGGGTCTCCAAGGCCCGCGTCGAGGAGCTGCGCCGGGACGGGGTGAAGCGCGCGGCGGCGCTGGAGGAGATCGTCGCCGAGCGGGCGCGGCACGTCTCGCTGCTCCTGCTGCTGCGGATCGTCTGCGAGATGGTCTCCGCGGTCATCGTGGCGCTGCTCTTCTTCGACCTGTGGGACAGCACGCTGCAGGCGGTCCTGGCCGCCGCAGGGGTCATGACGGTGGTCAGCTACGTGCTCGTCGGCGTCGGGCCGCGCACCCTCGGCCGCCAGCACGCCTACGGGACGGCGCTGGCCTCCGCCGGGGTCGTCCGGCTGCTGGGCCGGGTGCTCGGGCCCGTGGCGAGCCTGCTGATCCTGGTCGGCAACGCGATCACCCCCGGGCGCGGCTTCCGGGACGGCCCGTTCTCCTCGGAGGTCGAGCTGCGCGAGCTGGTCGACATGGCCGAGGAGCGCGGTGTCGTCGAGTCCGGCGAGCGCAACATGATCCACTCGGTGTTCGAGCTGGGCGACACGATCGCCCGCGAGGTCATGGTCCCACGCACCGACGTCGTCTGGATAGAGCGCACCAAGACGGTGCGCCAGGCGCTGGCGCTGGCGCTGCGCAGCGGCTTCAGCCGGATCCCGGTGATCGGCGAGAACGTCGACGACGTGGTCGGCGTGGTCTACCTCAAGGACCTGGTCCGCCGGTCGCAGAACCTGCCGGACCGCAGCGGGCCCAAGGTCGAGGAGCTCATGCGCCCGCCGACGTTCGTGCCGGAGTCCAAGCCGGTCGACGAGCTGCTGCGGGACATGCAGGCGCAGCGCATCCACATCGCGATCGTGGTCGACGAGTACGGCGGGTTCGCCGGCCTGGTCACCATCGAGGACATCCTGGAGGAGATCGTCGGGGAGATCGCCGACGAGCACGACGCCTTCCAGCGGCCGGAGATCGAGCAGCTGGAGGACGGCTCGGCGCGGGTCACCGCCCGGCTGCCGGTGCAGGACCTCGCCCAGGTGTTCCCCGGGGTGGAGCTGCCCGAGGACGACGACGTGGAGACCGTCGGCGGGCTGCTCGCCCGCGAGCTGGGGCGGGTGCCGATCGAGGGGGCGGCGGCCGAGGTCGGGGGACTGCGGCTGGTCGCCGAGAGCACCGGTGGGCGGCGCAACCGCATCGACACCCTGCTGGTCTGCCGGCTGCCCGAGCCGTCGGAGGACGGCGAGGAGGCCGCCGACGAGCAGCAGCCCTCGGGGGCCACCCGGGCGGAACAGCCGGCGGGCGTGGTGGAAGGCTGAGGAAGGACCCTCCCACCCCCCACTGCTCGCAGGCTCGCACCGGGCGCCTGTGAGAGGGCTGGACCGACCGGTAGGAGACTGATTCGGTGGCTGATCTGCACCCCGAGGACGCGAAGCTCGTCACGCTCGCCCGGTCGGCGCGGGCGCGCGCCGGTGCGACCGAGGGCGCCGCGGTGCGCGACACCGACGGCCGAACCTACGTCGCGGCGAGCGTGGCGCTGCCCTCCCTGACCCTCACCGCGCTCCAGGCCGCCGTCGCGGCCGCCGTCTCCAGCGGGGTCGAGGGGCTGGAGGCCGCCGTCGTCGTCTCCGCGGCCGAGGCCGTGGAGCCGGCCGGGCTGGCCGCCGTCCGCGACCTCGCCGCCGGCGCCCCCGTGCACCTGGCCGGCCCCGACGGCATCCTGCGCAGCTCGGTCTAGCGGGTCAGCGGGATCCCGAGCGCGTCGGCGAACGCCGCCGGGTCGCGCACCCACAGGGTGAGCGCCTGCTCGCCGTCGTCGCCCAGGTACCGGACGGCGATCCGGTTGCGCCCCGGCCACCACCCGCCGCGCTTCTCCGGCCGGGGCCAGTCCGCCGGAGCGGGGCCGACGCGTACCTCCTGCACCAGCGCGGACGGGACGACGGCTTCCGGATCGGTGCGGCTCCCGGCCACGTCGAACGACAGCCCGTGGTCGGAGACGGTCACCCGGCGGGTGTTCAGCAGGTACACCGCCAGGCCGGCGAGGAGCGCCAGCGGCAGCTCCTCGCGGACGGCCGGCCAGCCGCCGACCCAGCCGAACAGGCCGAGCCACAGGACGACGACGAGCACGGCGGCACCGGCCGCGAACGGACCTCCGGGCCGGTACTGCCAGTAGCGCAGCGGCGCGGGGACGACGGTCGCCGAGCGCTTCGGGCCCCAGCCGGCCACGAACCGGTGGCCGCGCACCTGCTCGACGTGCAGCCGCCGGGCGCGGTCCGCCGCCGCCCGGGGTGGGCGCGACCGGTTCCGCTGACGTCCTGGCACGCCCCCGATCATCCCAGCCGGCCGATCGTGCGCGTCCGCGGTGTGCCGGCCGGACGCTGGCAGGTTTCTTGCGCACGCAGTCGTTCCCGCCGCTTCCGCCGCGGGCGGGGAGCGCCGAGGGTCGACGGTGTGGCGACGCTGCTCTTCCTGCTCCTGCTGGTGCTCGTCCTGCGGTCGCTGGGGCGGCCGGCGGGCGGGGACCGCCGGGAGCCGGCGGACTCCTGGTCCGCGGCGGGCCGGCGGCTGGCCGGGGACGTCCTGGCGGGCGTGCGCGTCCTCGGCCGGCTCGACGCCGCCCGCCGCGACCGGATCGGCCGCCCCTGGTCCTGACGGGGCATCCCGGGGATCGCGGCGCCACGCGTCGGACTCCGCCGCGCGGCGTTGTCGGTCGCCGGTGGGAGACTTGCCCGCGTGACCGACCCTGACCAGCCGTACCGCAGTGGCTTCGTCGCGCTGGTCGGGCGTCCCAACGCCGGCAAGACCACGCTGACCAACGCGATGGTCGGCGAGAAGGTCGGCATCGTCAGCAACCGCCCGCAGACCACCCGGCACGCCATCCGCGGCGTCGTCCACCGGCCCGGCGGCCAGGTCGTGCTGGTCGACACCCCGGGCCTGCACAAGCCCAAGAGCCTGCTCGGCCGCCGGCTCAACGACGTCGTCCGCGACACCCTCTCCGACGTCGACGTGGTCGTCTTCTGCGTCCCGGCCGACCAGCCCGTCGGCACCGGGGACCGGTTCATCGCCCGCCAGCTGCAGGAGGTGAAGGCCCCGATCGTGCTCGTGGTGACGAAGACCGACGCCACGGGCAAGAAGCAGGTCGCCGAGCAGCTCATGGCGGCCAGCCAGCTGGTCGAGGCCGCCGAGGTGGTGCCCGTGAGCGCGGTGAAGGGCGAACAGGTCGAGCTCCTGGAGGACCTGCTGATCGGACTGCTGCCCGAGGGGCCGCCGCTGTACCCGGAGGAGCAGACCACCGACGAGGACACCGAGCGCCAGCTGGCCGAGCTGGTCCGGGAAGCCGCGCTGGAGAAGGTGTTCCAGGAGGTGCCGCACTCCCTGGCGGTGACGATCGAGGAGCTGCACCGCCGCCCCGACCCGAAGTCCCCCGGGCGCGAGCTGGTCGAGGTGCACGCTCTGCTGCACTGCGAGCGGCCCAGCCAGAAGCCCATGCTGCTGGGCAAGGGTGGCTCGATCATCAAGGCGATCGGCACCGAGGCCCGCCAGGGCATGGAGACGCTGCTGGACGCCCGCGTGCACCTGGAGCTGCACGTCACCGTCCTCGGGGAGTGGCAGGACGACCCGAAGAAGCTCAACCGGCTGGGGTACTGAGCATGAGCGCGCACACCCCGAAGGCGCTCTACCGGGACGAGGGCATCGTCCTGCGCACCCAGAAGCTGGGTGAGGCCGACCGGATCGTCACCGTGCTCACCCGCCGGCACGGCAAGGTGCGGGCGGTGGCCAAGGGCGTGCGCCGCACCAAGAGCAAGTTCGGTGCCCGCCTCGAGCCGTTCACCCACGTCGACCTGCAGCTCTACACCGGCCGCAACCTCGACATCGTCAGCCAGGCCGAGTCGATCCGGTCCTACGGCCAGGAGGTCGTGGCCGACTACCCGGCCTATACCGCCGGCACCGCCGTCCTGGAGACGGCCGACCGGCTCACCGCGGAGGAGAAGGAGCCCTCGCTGCGGCTGTTCCTGCTGGTGGTGGGCGCGCTGCGGGCGCTGGGGGAGCGGGCGCACCCCGCGCCGCTGGTGCTCGACGCGTTCCTGCTGCGGGCGATGTCGGTGGCCGGGTGGGAGCCCGCGCTCGCGGAGTGCGCCCGCTGCGGCGAGGCCGGACCGCACCGGCACTTCTCGGTGCCCGCCGGCGGCACCGTCTGCCCGGCCTGCCGGCCCACCGGCTCGGCGATGCCCAGCCCGGTCACCATCGAGCTGCTCGACGCGCTGCTCACCGGCGACTGGACCCGGGCCGAGGCCAGCCAGGGCATCAACCGGCGGGAGGGCAGCGGGCTGGTCGCCGCGCTGCTGCAGTGGCACCTGGAGCGCGGGCTGCGCTCGCTGCCGTTGGTGGACCGGACCGAGTCGGCGCCCCGCCGGGAGATGAGCCTGCTGCATGAGGCGTGAGGTGAAGGCGCCGAATCCGCACCCGTCCGGCGCGCGCCCGCCGCAGCTGCCGAAGGACAAGGTCCCGCGGCACATCGCACTCGTCATGGACGGCAACGGCCGGTGGGCCAAGCAGCGCGGGCTGCCCCGCACCGCCGGGCACGAGGCGGGGGAGTCCTCGCTCTTCGACTGCGTGGAGGGCGCGATCGAGCTGGGGGTGAAGGCGATCAGCGCCTACGCCTTCTCCACCGAGAACTGGCGGCGCAGCCCCGAGGAGGTCCGCTTCCTCATGGGCTTCAACCGCGACGTGATCCGCCGGCGCCGCGACGAGATGCACGAGCTCGGGGTGCGGGTGCGCTGGGCGGGGCGGCGTCCGCGGCTGTGGCGCAGCGTCATCAAGGAGCTCGAGATCGCCGAGGAGCTCACGCAGGACAACGACGTCCTGACCCTGACCATGTGCGTCAACTACGGCGGCCGCGCCGAGATCGCCGACGCCGCCGCGGCGATCGGCCGCGAGGTCGCGGCCGGGCGGCTCAACCCCGACAAGATCGACGAGTCCACCGTCGCCCGGTTCCTCGACGAGCCGGACATGGAGGACGTCGACCTGTTCGTGCGCAGCTCGGGGGAGAACCGCACCAGCAACTTCCTGCTGTGGCAGTCGGCCTACGCCGAGTTCGTCTTCCTCGACACGCTGTGGCCCGACTTCGACCGCCGGCACCTGTGGGCCGCGTGCGAGGAGTTCGCCTCCCGGCAGCGCCGATTCGGTTCCGCCTGACGCCATGCGGCCGTACCGTTTCCGCTCAGCCGGGCAGCCCGCCGGCCGCGGCGCCGAGCGGAAGCGGAGACGATGACCCACCCCTCGACCGGTGACCAGCCCGCCGGCCCACCCGACCCGGCCGGCCGGCCGGGACACGGTCCGGCCGACGGCTCCGGGGCGACGGCCTGGACGCCGCCGACCGGGCCCTTCCCGGCCGCTCCGGTGCCGGGCGAGAGCGGCGGGTGGCCGCCGCCCTACGGGCACCAGCCCCCGGGCCAGCATCCGCCCCCGGGCCAGCAGCACTGGCACGGCGGGCCACCACCGTCCGGACCACCGCCCTACGGCCCGCCCCCGTACGGCGGGCCCGGCGTGCCGCCGGCCGACCGCCCGCGGAAGCGCACGCTGCTCCCGTGGCTGATCGGTGCCGCGGTGCTGCTGATCGCCGGTCTCGGCTTCCTGCTGGTCGTCCTGCTGCGCGGGGACGACGCCGAACGGCGCAGCGCCGAGCAGCCGGCGGGCGGGACCAGCGGGCCTGCCACGCAGCCGAGCCGGTCCCCGTCGGCGCCCCTCGGCGGAACGGGTCAGCTGCCCGGGGGCGCGCGGGGAGCCGAGCCCGTTCCCGGGCAGGAGGGCCGGTACGCCGGCTCGGGCGACGTCGCCCTCGCCTGGGTGGAGGCGATGGGCCAGGGCGACTTCCGGAACGCGTTCGACCTCTCCTGCGTGGAGGTCCAGGAGGGGGCGGTCGACGCCGCGGCCGGTGGTGACCCGGCGCAGGTGCTGGGTGACTACTTCTACAGCGTCACCCTCGGCGGCCAGGGCTTCACCAGCGGGACCTTCGACGGGGTCGAGCACCAGGAAGAGTCCGCCACCGACCTGGCCTCGTTCACCCTGGAGCTCGACGACGGCGCACCCTTCCTGCTGCTGGTCCACGTCGGCGCCGACGGGACGGTCTGCGACTTCCGCTGACCGGCGGGGTGCCTACCCGGCGGGACGATGACGGAGGATGCCGGGCGTGGACCGGACGGGGGAGCGCGCATGTTCGCGGTGACACGGCTGCGGGTGGCCGCGGACGAGGCGGGCGCGCTCGCCGACGCGGTGGCCGGGCTGCTGGCGGCGCTCGCGGCCCGGCCCGGCTTCCGCGGCGGCGAGCTGGGCCGGGCCGCCGACGACCCGACCCTCTGGGCGCTGGTGACCCGCTGGGACGGGGTCGGCGCCTACCGGCGGGGTCTCTCCGCGGCCGAGGTCAAGGTCGCCGGAGCGCCGGTCTGGGTGCACGCCCTCGACGAGCCGGGCGCCTACCTCACCGACTGACGGGCAGCGCCTACGGTTCGGCCGTGGTCAGCCGCACCCGCACCGCCCGGTACGCCCGTCGGCGCAAGCGCCGCATGGACGCCGTCGAGCACGACCTCACCGATGCCCAGTGGGCTGCGCTGTCGCACGCCTGGGGCGGGTGCGCGTACTGCGGAGCCGCCGGGCCCCTGCAGCGCGACTGCGTGCTCCCGATCTCTCGGGGCGGGCGGTACACGTTCGGCAACGTCGTCCCGGCCTGCGGCCCCTGCAACGCCAGCAAGTGCAACGACGAGGTCACCGGCTGGCTGCGGCGCAAGCGACTGGACGAGCGGGCCTTCCTCGTGCGGCACGCCGAGATCCGGGCCTCGCTCACGCTGCTGTTCTGCCCGGAGACGCCCGGGCGACCGGATGCGGCCACCGACTGAGAGCGCCGCACGACCGGCCAACTACCGTGGGCAGGTCAACCGCCGACCGCCAGCCGGATGGAGCCTCTCCGCGTGAGCACCGCCAAGCACGACGCCGCCCGCCTCGACAAGGTCGTCAACCTCTGCAAGCGACGGGGCTTCGTGTTCCCGTCCGGGGAGATCTACGGCGGCACGCGCTCCGCCTGGGACTACGGCCCGCTGGGCGTCGAGCTCAAGGAGAACATCAAGCGCCAGTGGTGGCGCACCGTCGTGCAGAGCCGCGACGACATCGTCGGCCTGGACTCCTCGGTGATCCTGCCGCGCCAGACGTGGGTCGCCTCCGGCCACGTCGGGGTCTTCACCGACCCGCTGACCGAGTGCCAGAGCTGCCACAAGCGGTTCCGCGCCGACCACCTCGAGGAGGAGTTCGAGGCGAAGAAGGGCCGGCTCCCGGAGAACGGGCTGGCCGACATCGCCTGCCCGAACTGCGGCACGAAGGGCGCGTGGACCGAGCCGCGCGACTTCAACATGATGCTCAAGACCTACCTCGGCCCGGTCGAGGACGAGTCGGGGCTGCACTACCTGCGCCCGGAGACCGCGCAGGGCATCTTCGTGAACTTCGCCAACGTCATGGGCGCCGCGCGCAAGAAGCCCCCGTTCGGCATCGGCCAGATCGGCAAGTCGTTCCGCAACGAGATCACCCCGGGCAACTTCATCTTCCGCACCCGCGAGTTCGAGCAGATGGAGATGGAGTTCTTCGTCGAGCCGGGCACCGACGAGGAGTGGCACCAGTACTGGATCGACGAGCGCACCCGCTGGTACACCGACCTGGGCATCTCCCCGGACAACCTGCGGCACTACGAGCACGCGAAGGAGAAGCTGTCGCACTACTCGAAGCGCACCGTCGACATCGAGTACCGCTTCGGCTTCCAGGGCTCGGAGTGGGGTGAGCTGGAGGGGATCGCGAACCGCACCGACTTCGACCTGTCCACGCACACCCAGCACTCGGGCACCGACCTGTCCTACTTCGACCAGGCCAGCAACACCCGCTGGACGCCGTACGTCATCGAGCCGGCGGCCGGGCTCACCCGCTCGCTCATGGCGTTCCTCGTCGAGGCCTACACCGAGGACGAGGCGCCGAACGCCAAGGGCGGCGTCGACACCCGCACGGTGCTCAAGCTTGACCCGCGCCTGGCGCCGGTGAAGGCCGCCGTCCTGCCGCTGTCGCGCAACGCCGACCTCTCGCCCAAGGCCCGCGACCTGGCCGCTGCGCTGCGGCGGAACTGGAACGTGGACTTCGACGACGCCGGCGCCATCGGCCGTCGGTACCGGCGCCAGGACGAGGTCGGGACGCCGTTCTGCCTCACCGTCGACTTCGACACCCTCGAGGACCAGGCCGTGACCATCCGGGAGCGCGACTCGATGAGCCAGGAGCGCGTCGCGCTGGACCAGGTCGAGTCCTACCTCGCGGCCCGGCTCCCCGGCTGCTGACCGACGCCGGAGGCCCCCTCACCCCGCGACCCAGTAGGAGGAGTTCCCCGTGTTCGAGACCAGCCTGCTCATCGGTGACGAGAAGCGGACGGCCACCAGCGGCCGGACCTTCGACCGCGCCAACCCCGTGAGCGGCGAGGCCGTGACGCGCTCGCCGGCCGCCGGGGTGGAGGACGCCGTCCGGGCCGTCGACGCCGCGGCATCGGCGTTCCAGAAGTGGGCGGCGACGACGCCGGGCGAGCGCCGGCGGCTGCTGCTGAAGGCTGCCGACCTCCTCGAGGTGAACACCGACCGCTTCGTCGAGCGGATGGCCGCCGAGTGCGGCGCGACCGCGGGCTGGGGGCACTTCAACGTCCACCTCGCCGCGGGCATGCTGCGGGAGGCCGCGGGTCTCACCACGCACGTGGGCGGGCAGGTGATCCCCTCGGACGTCCCCGGCAGCCTGAGCATGGGCATCCGCCAGCCGGCGGGCGTGGTGATCGGCATCGCGCCGTGGAACGCGCCGGTCATCCTGTCGACCCGCGCGGTGGCCTTCCCGCTCGCCGCCGGCAACACCGTCGTCCTCAAGTGCTCGGAGCTCTCGCCGGCCACGCACATGCTGCTCGGGGAGATCCTGATCGAGGCCGGCCTCGGCGACGGCGTCGTCAACGTCATCACCGTGGCCCCGGAGGACGCCGCCGAGGTGACCGAGGCGATGGTGGCCCACCCGGCGGTCCGCCGGCTCAACTTCACCGGCTCCACCCGGGTCGGCCGCATCATCGGCGAGGTCTGCGCGCGCCACCTCGTGCCGGCGCTGCTCGAGCTGGGGGGCAAGAACCCGCTCCTGGTCCTCGACGACGCCGACATCGACGCCGCCGTCCAGGGGGCGACCTTCGGCGGCTTCGTCAACCAGGGCCACGTCTGCATGTCGACCGACAAGATCATCGTCGACGAGTCGATCGCCGAGGAGTTCGTCGCGAAGCTGGTCGCCCGGGTGGAGTCGCTGCCGATCGGCGACCCGCGCACGGGCGACGTCGTCCTCGGCTCGGTCATCGGCACGAGCACCGTCGAGCACATCCAGCGACTGGTGGACGACGCCGTCGCCAAGGGCGCGAAGGTCCTGACCAAGGGCGAGCCGCAGGGCACGATCATGCCCGGCGTGGTGCTCGACCACGTCACGCCGGACATGGAGATCTTCCACGAGGAGATCTTCGGCCCGGCCGTCACGATCACCCGGGTCGCGAGCGAGGAGGAGGCGGTCGCCGCGGCCAACGACAGCGCCTACGGGCTGTCGGCCGCCGTCTTCACACGCGACGCCGCACGCGGGTTCCAGGTCGCCCGGCGGATCGAGTCCGGCATCTGCCACATCAACGCGCCCACCGTGCACGACGAGGCGCAGATGCCCTTCGGTGGTGTGAAGGACAGTGGGTACGGGCGGTTCGGTGGGCTCGCCGGCATCGAGGCCTTCACCGAGCTGCGCTGGATCAGCATGCAGGTGGAGCCGCGCGTCTACCCGTTCTGAGCTCGTGTCGTCCCACCGGTGAAGCCGGTCGGCCGTGCGGCGGGTCAACCCGCACGGCCGACCGGTGCGCCGCGCCACGGCGCGGCTTCCGGGGCGCCGGTGCGGCTCAACCCGGTCGGCCGACGCCGTCCTCGACCCGGGCGAGCCATCCGTCGTCCCCAGCGTCGTGACCGCGCGCGCGGCCCGCGGGCCGCGGCACCGCCAGGAACTCCCGCACCTCGGGGCCGGGGACGGCGAGCAGCCGCCGTGCCGACCGGTCCAGTCGTCGACGCCCCCCGTTGAGGTCCTCGTACAAGACTCGGAGGAACCGCACCCCGACCGAGCGGAGCAGATCCTCCCGGCGCTTCTCCTCCCACAGCTCCTGCTCCGCGGTGCGGCCGAACTGCGGTCGGCGGTACTTGATCCGGCCGTCGAACTCCACCGCCACCGCGGCCCCGGGGTACCAGCCGTCGACCACCTTCACCAGCTGACCGTCGACACGCAGCTCCACCTGCGGTACGAACGGCGGCAGCCCGAGCGCGGCGAACGTCAGCCGGCCGCAGGTCTCCAGCCACGACTCAGCCCGGCCGTCGGCGAGGCCCAGCGCGCGGCCGGCACGCGGGATCCCGGGCACGTTCACCTGCCGGTCGATGACGCGGCGCACGTCGTCGTGGGTCGTCAGGCCGCGCAGCAGGGCGGCGTCGACGGCGGCGACGGCGTGGATCTCCGGCCAGGCCCTGGCGACGTCGACCAGCGTGCGTGCCACCGTCGTCACCCGGTAGGCGCCGCGGACGGTGACGTCGTCGTCGGGCAGCGCAGCCCGGGTCATCAGCCAGCCGCGTCCCCGGCGCCAGTGGTGCGGATCGGTCAGGTGCACGGCGACCGGAGCCGGGAACGGGCGGGGCAGCCCCCACACCCAGGCCGCGCTGTCCCGGCTGAGGACGGCGGACGGACGGGCCAGGGCGGTCGTGACGGCCAGCGCCTCCAGGCCCGGTCGACGATCGGTGCGCTCCACCTCGGCGAGGTCCGCGGCGCTGACGAAGACACCGGTGCGCAGTCGCACCCACGCGCCCGTGCGGGTCGCCGTCCCGACTTCGCGCTCGGTCACGCCCCGAGCGGCGAGGTCGGCGGTGGTGAAGATGCCCAGGCGCCGCCGTGCGGGTTCGTCGACGGCGAGCGGGACGTGCAGGTGCGTGGTCACGGGACGACCGTCGGGCAGCCAGCCATTTCCGGGACGCGCCCTGCCCGATCTGTGGGCCGGCGCCGGCCTGGGGACGGCGTGGGGCTCGAGTCGCGCCGCCGACCGTCGACCCGGGTCGTGGCGCGGCTGGACTGGCGACCAGGCGGCTCGAGCCTGCTGGCGGCTCACCCGGCCGGGCGGCGGAGGTCCGAGTGACGGCGGTCGCCGCCTACTCTGGGTACCGTGACCGCCACGCTCGAGCCGACGACGACGGCGCCCCTGCCGCCGCTGCGGCTGGGTGCGCTGACCGTCGACCCCGCCGTCGTCCTCGCGCCCATGGCCGGCATCACCAACCCGGCCTTCCGCACGCTGTGCCGTGAGTTCGGGGCCGGCCTCTACGTCTGCGAGATGATCACCACGCGGGCGCTGGTCGAGCGGAACGACAAGACGCTGCGGATGATCCGCGCGACCGCCGACGAGAAGGACGCCTTCTCCGTCCAGCTGTACGGCGTCGACCCGGCGCCCGTCGGCCGCGCCGTGGAGATGCTCGTCGACGAGGGCGTCGCCGGCACCCGGCCGGCGCACATCGACCTGAACTTCGGCTGCCCGGTGCCGAAGGTGACCCGCAAGGGCGGCGGCTCGGCGCTGCCGTGGCACCGCGTGCTGCTGCGGGACATCGTCCGGGAGGCCGTGCGCGCCGCGAAGGACGTGCCGGTCACCATCAAGACCCGCATCGGCATCGACGCCGACCACGTCACCTACCTCGACGCCGGCCGCATCGCCCAGGACGAGGGCGCCGCGGCGATCACGCTGCACGGCCGGACCGCCGACCAGCTCTACAGCGGCACCGCCGACTGGGCACCGATCGCGCGGCTCGTAGAGGCCGTCGACATCCCGGTGCTCGGCAACGGCGACATCTGGGAGGCCGACGACGCGCTGCGCATGGTCGCCGAGACCGGCTGCGCCGGCGTCGTGATCGGCCGCGGCTGCCTGGGGCGGCCCTGGCTGTTCGGCGACCTCGCCGCCGCCTTCGCGGGGCAGGCGCGGCGAGCGCTGCCGACGTTCCGCGAGGTCGCGGCGATCATGCACCGGCACGCCACGCTGCTGGCCGAGGAGCACGGCGAGCGCCACGGCTGCAGCGACTTCCGCAAGCACGTCGCCTGGTACCTCAAGGGCTTCTCCGTGGGCGGGGACGTGCGCCGGGCGCTGGCGATGGTCAGCAGCCTCGACGAGCTGGCCGGGCTGCTCTCGGGCATCCCCGACCAGCCGTACCCGACCGCCGTCCTCGGTGCGCCGCGCGGCCGGACGAGCACCCCCCGCCCCGTCGCCCTTCCCGAGGGCTGGCTCGCCGACCGGGACGACCCCCGCCCACCCGTGGGCGCAGAACTGGAGACGAGCGGCGGATGACGCAGGGCCCCTTCCTCTACGACGACGACCCCGCGCCGCTGCACACCGGCACGCCGCGCGCCCGGCAGGGCTGGCTGATCGGCGGCCTGGTGGGCACCGTGGTGGTGGCCGTCGGCATGGTCGGCGTCCTGTACCTGGTCCGGGGCGGGCCCGCCGACCAGGCCACCGAGGTCACCGGGGTGTTCCTGGCGGCGCTCGCGAACGGGGACACCGAGACGGCGTACGGGCTGCTGTGCGAGGACGAGCGCGGTCGGCTGGACGGCACCGGCATGGAGGCCGAGTACTCGCGCCCGGGGGACGCCGAGATCGTCGAGGTCGAGGACGACCCGGGCGAGGGCGCCCGGGTGCAGCAGGTGACCGTCCGCTGGGACGACGGCGGATCGGCACAGCTCGCCGTGGTCAACGAGGACGGCCCGCGCATCTGCGGGATCGACTGACCCCGACCGGCGCCACCGCGGCCAGGGCTCGCGCCGGCTGCTCTTGTACGCCAGGATCGACGGACGTCGGCGGGGTGGACGTTTAGGACGTCTGCTCCGCGCGGCATTGTCTCCTCTGGCGGATCGGCCCCGGAGGGCTGACGGATGCGGAGGTACGGGTGGCTGACGGGAAGTGGGTCTACGACTTCAGCGAGGGCAGCAGGGACCAGAAGGACCTGCTCGGCGGCAAGGGCGCCAACCTGGCCGAGATGACCAACCTGGGTCTGCCCGTGCCGCCCGGCTTCACCATCACCACGGACGCCTGCCGGTACTACCTGGAGCACGGGAGCACCCCGCCGGAGCTGGACGAGCAGGTCAGCGGGCACCTGGCGGCGCTGGAGAAGTCGATGGGGAAGACCCTCGGCGATCCGGTCGACCCGCTGCTGGTGTCGGTCCGGTCCGGTGCCGCGGCGAGCATGCCGGGGATGATGGAGACGGTCCTGAACGTCGGCCTCAACGACGACTCCGTCCAGGGTCTGGCGGCGCAGTCGGGGAGCGAGCGCTTCGCCTGGGACTCCTACCGCCGGCTGATCCAGATGTTCGGCAAGACCGTGCTGGGCATCGACGGCGCACTCTTCGACGACGCCCTCGACGCGGCCAAGGAGGAGCAGGGCACCGATCTGGACCTGGATCTCGACGCCGAGCACCTGCGCGACGTCGTCGTCCGGTTCAAGGCCATCGTGCGCGAGCACACCGGCCAGGACTTCCCGCAGGACCCGCGGGAGCAGATGGATCTCGCGATCAACGCCGTCTTCGACTCCTGGAACTCCGACCGGGCGATCATCTACCGCCGTCGCGAGCGCATCCCCAGCGACGCCGGCACCGCCGTGAACGTCTGCGCCATGGTGTTCGGCAACCTGGGCATGGACTCCGGCACCGGCGTGGCGTTCACCCGCGACCCGGGCAGCGGCGAGCAGGGCGTGTACGGGGACTACCTGCAGAACGCGCAGGGGGAGGACGTCGTCGCCGGCATCCGCAACACCGTGCCGCTGGCGGACCTGGAGACCATAGACAAGGGCGCCTACGACGAGCTGATGGCAACGATGTCGCGGTTGGAGTCGCACTACCGCGACCTCTGCGACATCGAGTTCACCATCGAGCGCAACAAGCTCTGGATGCTGCAGACCCGTGTCGGCAAGCGGACGGCGGGGGCGGCGTTCCGCATCGCGACCCAGCTGGTCGACGAGGGGCTCATCGACATGGACGAGGCGGTCCGCCGGGTCACCGGTGACCAGCTCGCCCAGCTGATGTTCCCGCGGTTCGTCTCCGGGGGCGACGCCCAGCAGCTGACGCAGGGCATGAACGCCTCGCCCGGTGCGGCCGTCGGCCGGGCCGTGTTCAGCTCCGAGGCAGCGGCGCAGTGGGCCGACCGTGGTGAGAAGGTCGTCCTGGTCCGCCGGGAGACCAACCCCGACGACCTCTCCGGCATGATCGCCGCCGAGGGGGTGCTGACCAGCCGCGGTGGCAAGACCTCGCACGCCGCCGTCGTCGCCCGGGGCATGGGCAAGACCTGCGTCTGCGGCGCCGAGGAGCTGCGGGTCGACACCAGGGCGAAGGAGTTCACCGCGCCCGACGGCACCGTCGTCCGCGAGGGCGACGTCATCTCCATCGACGGCTCCACCGGCAAGGTGTGGCTTGGCGAGGTGCCGGTGGAGCCCTCGTCGGTGGTCCGCTACTTCGAGGGCGAGCTCGACCCGGAGCACGACGACGCCGACGACCTGGTGAGGAGCGTCCACCGGATCCTGACCCACGCCGACGAGAAGCGGCGGCTCGACGTCCGCACCAATGCCGACACCCCCGAGGACTCCGCCCGTGCCCGGCGGTTCGGCGCCCAGGGGATCGGCCTGTGCCGGACCGAGCACATGTTCCTCGGCAGCGACCGCCGGAAGCTGGTCGAGAAGCTGATCCTGGCCGACGGCGACGAGGAACGGCAGGCCGCCCTGGACGCCCTGGAGCCGCTGCAGAAGCAGGACTTCCTGGAGATCTTCGAGGCGATGGACGGGCTGCCGGTCACCGTTCGGCTGCTGGACCCTCCGCTGCACGAGTTCCTCCCCGACCTCACCGAGCTGTCGGTACGGGTCGCGCTGGCCGAGGAGCGCGGCGAACCCGACGAGGGCAATCTGCGGCTGCTGACCGCGGTCCGCCGCCTGCACGAGTCCAACCCGATGCTGGGCCTGCGGGGCGTGC
Organism: Blastococcus sp. SYSU DS0828; assembly: GCF_054050975.1. Taxonomy (NCBI): domain Bacteria; kingdom Bacillati; phylum Actinomycetota; class Actinomycetes; order Geodermatophilales; family Geodermatophilaceae; genus Blastococcus; species Blastococcus sp. SYSU DS0828. Next base: position 21,940 of record NZ_JBJHAK010000008.1, read on the forward strand.
GGCTCGGTCTGGTGGTGCCCGGGCTGTTCGCCATGCAGGTGCGGGCCATCGCCGAGGCCGCCTGCGAGCGGAAGCAGGCCGGGGGCGATCCGCGGCCGGAGATCATGATCCCGCTGGTGGGCGCGGTGCAGGAGCTGGAGGCCATCCGCGAGGAGTCCGAGCGGGTGCTCGCCGAGGTCTGCGAGGAGTGCGGCATCGACCTGCGGCCGCTGATCGGCACCATGATCGAGGTGCCCCGCGCGGCGCTGACCGCCGCCGAGATCGCCGAGCACGCCGAGTTCTTCTCGTTCGGCACCAACGACCTCACCCAGATGACGTGGGGCTTCTCCCGCGACGACGTCGAGGCCGCGTTCTTCCACCAGTACCTGGACAAGGGGATCTTCGGCATCTCGCCGTTCGAGTCGCTGGACCGGGACGGCGTCGGCCGGCTGGTGCGGATCGGCGCCGAGAGCGGCCGGGCGGCCCGGCCGGACCTCAAGCTCGGCATCTGCGGCGAGCACGGGGGCGACCCCGACTCGGTGCACTTCTTCCACGAGGTCGGCCTGGACTACGTCTCCTGCTCGCCGTTCCGGGTGCCGGTGGCCAGGCTCGAGGCCGGGCGCGCCGCGCTCGGCGGAGGGCGCGCGGGCGCCTGAGAGAGGATCCCGGAGCCCCCGCGCCTCGCGAGCTCGGCCCCGGGCCCCTGCACGGCGGCTGCGGTGCAGGGGCCCGGGCTCGCCGTCAGCCGTCGCAGGCGAGCCCGCGACGCAGCGCCGCCAGGTTGGCCGCCATGAGCTCGGGATAGGTCTCCTCCGCCTGCACCCGCTCGACCGGGTGCAGCACGTCGGTGGCAAGCCCCAGGTCGCCCGCGAGGGTCCGGGCGACGCGGTCCCCGGCGGTGGCCTCGAAGAAGATCGTCCGGGCGCCGGTGCCGGTGACCTCCTCCGCGACCTGCCGCAACCGGCTGGGCGAGGGCTCGACGTGCGGGTCCAGCCCCGCCACCCCGACCTGCCGCAGGCCGTACCGGTCGGCGAGGTAGCCGAACGCCTCGTGCGAGGCGAGCAGGGTGGCCCCGCGACAGGGCGCGAGGGTGTCGGCGTACTCCCGGTCGATCTCCTGGAGCGCGGCCGCCAGCCGTTCGGCGCCTTCTCGGTAGGCGCCGGCGTGACCGGGGTCCGCCTCGGCGAACTCGCCCGCGAGGCGGTGACCGAGGTCGGCGAGGCGGGTGGGGTCGAGCCAGAAGTGCGGATCGGCACCCCGGTCCGCCAGGGCGGCGGCGTCGACGACGTCCTCGGGGCGCTCCTGCTCGAGGACGGCGTCGACCGCCGGCTGCAGGCCGCCCGACTGGTGGACCACGACGTCGACCTCGGCGAGAACCGCGACGTCCCGGGGCGCCGGTTCCAGCCGGTGGCTGTCCCCGCCGGGTGGGACCAGGTTGGTGACCTCCACGTGCGGTCCGCCTACCTCCTCGCTCACGTACGCGAGAGGGTAGGAGGTGACCACGACGTCCAGCCGTGCGTCGTCGGCGCCGTTCGCCGCGTCCCCGCAGCCGGTCAGGGCGGTGAGCAGGCCGGCCGCGACGAGGCCGGCCGGCAGGGCCGCCGGCCGGATCACTCGCCCTGCTCGTCGTGCTCGTGGTCCTCCTCGTGCGCGCCGTGCGCCTCGACGTCCCCGGAGACGCCGGCGAGCTCGTTGGGCGTGACCTCCAGCTGCGCCGACTTCCACACCTCGCCGCCCTCGACGTCGACGGCGTGGATCTCCCGGGTGGCGGGCTCGGTCACGTAGGCGATGCCGTCGACCACGAAGACCTGCGGGTGCGGGTCCTGCCAGTTCTCCGACTCCTCCCACGGCCCGGTGACCGGGATGGAGTCCGTGACGGTGCCGGACACCGGGTCGATGACCTGCAGCGCGCCGTCGTAGGTCAGGACCAGCCCCTCGCCGTTCGGCCCGCGGCCGAAGGAGCGGTACCAGTACGGCGCCGGCAGGTCGACCAGGCGCAGCTGCGCGGTGGTGGTGTCGATCAGCGCCACGGTGCTGGAGCGGTCCTCCGCGCTGCGCTCGTAGTCACCGAGCACGATCGGCGAGTTCTCGGTGCCGAACTGGTTGCCGATGCGGCCGTACTCGTCCGGGCTCTCGATCTTCACCAGCTCGCCGCCGGCGTACAGGACGGCGCCGTCCTGGCAGCCGATGACGACCGCCTCGTCGGCGGCCACCGTCTCGCCGTGCACGGCGGGGCAGTCGTCCCGGGCGGCGATCTCGTCCCCGTCCGCGTCGAGGATGCGCACCCCGGAGCGCTCCTCCTCCGTGCCGTCGGAGACGAGCATCGTGCCGTCCTCGAGCTCCACCGCGACGCCGTGGTGGGCCGCCGGCGTGGCGAACTCGCGCACCTCGCGGTCCGGGTCGGCGAGGTCGGCGCTGTCGAACGCGGTGACCTCCCCGGTGCCGTCGTCGAACAGCACGGTCCGCCCGGCGTGGGCGACGACGTGCCCGGGCTTCTCGGCGGGGAGGACGACGTCGGTCAGCTCCGGGTCGGCGGCGTAGTAGTGCTCGTGGTCGCCGTGCGGCTCGGCCCAGGCGCCGCCGTCGAGCAGGCGGAAGCCCTGCTGGGTCGACACGAGGAAGTGTCGGCCGTCGCCGGCGGCGTTGAGCCGGTTGAAGCCCTCGAGCGGCTCGTCGGCGAGCACCTCGAGCGTCTCGCCGTGCAGGACCAGGAGGCCGCCGTCGTAGGTCAGGGCCAGGCGCGGCGAGCTGGCGCCCAGCTCCGCCGGTCCGGACGCGGTCGGCGCGCTGCTGGCCGACGCCGGCCCACCGCCGTCGGTCGACGCGCAGCCGGTGGCCAGGGCGAGGGGTACGGCGGCCGCCAGGGCGGCGGCGCGGAGGGAGGGGAGGGGAGACACGGGTGCTCCTGTCGTTCGGGGATCGGACGACGTGACCGTACCCATAACGAGAATCATTCTCATATACGGGGGGTGTGTGGACGCGCCTCCCCGTGGTGCGGTCGCGGGGCGCCGGCAGCGCGGCGAGCCGCCGGCGCGACGCGAGGCGGCGCGCCGGTGCCCCGTCCCGGGCCGCCGCGCGCCGTCGTCCCCGCGTGGTACCCATGACGGGTGGGTGTGCGGAGTCTGCTGTCGCGGGTGGTCGGGGCCGGGGTCCTGGCCGCCGTGCTGCTGGTGGCCTCCACGGCGCTCGCCATCTGGTGGACGGCGCGGCAGGACGCCCGGCCGCAGTCCGACGCAATCGTGGTGCTGGGCTCGGCCCAGTACAACGGCGTCCCGTCGTCGATCTTCGCGGCCCGGCTGGAGCACGCGCGGGCCCTGTACGAGCAGGGCGTCGCACCGGTGATCGTGACCGTCGGCGGGAAGGCGGCCGGCGACCAGTTCACCGAGGCGGAGGCCGGGCGCGACTACCTCGCGGCGGCCGGGGTGCCCACCGAGTCGCTGCTCGCGGTGCCCGAGGGTGTGGACACCCTGGAGAGCATGCGCGTGGTCGGCGCGGCGTTCGACGAGCGCGGCTGGGAGCGTGCCGTGCTGGTCACCGACCCCTGGCACGCGATGCGCGCCGAGCGGATGGCCGAGGACGCGGGGATCGAGGCGGAGAGCTCACCGACTCGCCAGGGCCCGGCGGTGCAGACCCGCGCCACCCAGTTCCGCTACATCCTGCGGGAGACTGCTGCCTACCTGCTCTACCGCGTGACCGGTGAGAGCATCGCCGGCGCGCCCGGCATCGGCTGAGGGAGGAACGGTGCTCGAACTGGGCAGGGCCGGTACGCAGGGCGCGCCGAAGGGCGTCCTGCCGGTGCTGCGCGACGGCCGGGTCGTGGCGACGCTGCGCCCCGCGACGTGGACGGAGGCCGCCACGGTGGCGGTCGACGGCGACACCTGGGAGTACGCCCGGCGCAAGCGCGAGCTCACCGGTCACCGGTCGGGTGACCCGGAGGGCACCGCCCGGCTGCGTGCCCGGCAGACGTCGAGCTGGAGGGGCACCTGGGCGATCGACCTGGAGGGGGCGACGGTCGAGGTGCGGCCCGCCTCCCGCTGGAAGGGGACCCACCGGTTCCTGCTGCACGGGCGTCAGGTGGCGGAGAGCGGCACCACGCCGGGCTGGACCCCGCGGCCCGCGATCACCCTCGACGGCGCCCTGCCGCTGGACCAGCAGCTGTTCCTGCTGTGGTGGGAGCACGTGATCCGCCGGCGGGTCACGGCAGCGGCGGCGGTCGCCTGATGGCCGGCCGGGGGCGCATTCGCGCCGCGGACATCGCGCTGGTGCGCGACCGCAGCAAGATCGACGAGATCGTCGGCGAGCACCTGCAGCTCAAGCGCGCCGGTGGCGGGAGCCTCAAGGGGCTGTGCCCGTTCCACGACGAGAAGTCGCCGTCGTTCCAGGTGACGCCGAGCCGCGGGCTCTACCACTGCTTCGGTTGCGGGGTCGGTGGCGACGTCATCCGCTTCGTCCAGGAGATCGACCACCTGTCGTTCACCGAGGCCGTCGAGCTGCTGGCCAACCGCGCCAACATCGAGCTGAAGTACGAGGACGACGGCGGCCGCCCCACCGCGGGCCCCGACCGGGCCTCGGTCGGGCAGCGGGCGCGGCTGGTCGCGGCCAACACCGCGGCGGCCGCCTTCTACGCCGAGCAGCTCGGCACGCCGGAGGCCGCGCCCGCCCGGCAGTTCCTCGCCGACCGCGCCTTCGACCGGCAGGCGGCGCTGGACTTCGGCTGCGGCTACGCACCCGGCGGCTGGGACGGGCTCACCCGCCACCTGCGAGCCAAGGGCTTCAGCCAGCAGGAGCTGGTCACGGCCGGGCTGGCGAAGGAGTCCTCCCGGGGCACCCTGATCGACCGCTTCCACCGCCGGCTGGTGTGGCCGATCCGCGACATCACCGGCGACGTCATCGGCTTCGGTGCCCGCAAGCTGATGGACGACGACCCCGGCCCCAAGTACCTCAACACCCCGGAGACACCGCTCTACAAGAAGAGCTCGGTGCTCTACGGCATCGACCGCGCCAAGCGTGACATCGCCAAGCGGCACCAGGCGGTCGTCGTCGAGGGCTACACCGACGTCATGGCCTGCCACCTGGCCGGGGTGACGACGGCGGTGGCCTCGTGCGGTACCGCCTTCGGCGCCGAGCACATCGGGGTGCTGCGGCGGCTGCTGATGGACCAGGACGAGTTCCGCGGCGAGGTGGTCTACACCTTCGACGGCGACGCGGCCGGCCAGGCGGCGGCGATGAAGACCTTCGCCGAGGACCAGCGCTTCGTCGGTCAGACGTTCGTCGCGGTCGAGTCGGAGGGGCGTGACCCGTGCGAGCTGCGGCAGGAGCACGGCGACGCCGCCGTCCGCGACCTGGTTGCCCGCCGCACCCCGCTGATCGCCTTCGTGCTCAAGACCACGCTGGCCGGCTACGACCTGGATACCGTGGAGGGCCGGGTCGCCGCCCTGGAGAAGACCGTGCCGCTGGTGGCCCAGATCAAGGACCACGCGCTGCGCCCCGCCTACGCCCGGGAGCTCGCCGGGATGATCGGCAACACCGACGAGGCAGAGGTGCTCGAGCGCGTGCGCCGGGCGACCGGTGACGGGGGAGGAGCGCCCTCCCGGGGCCGCCCCCGCGCGCCCCAGCGCACCCCCGACGACGCCGCGGTCGCCGTGGAGCGGGAGGCGGTGAAGGCCGCGTTGCAGGCGCCCGAGCTCGCCGGCCCCGAGTTCGACGCCATCCCCCCGAACGCCTACACCGACCCCGACTACGCCGCCGTGGTGGCCGCCATCGCCGCGGCCGGGGGTGTGGCTGCCGTGACCGTCACCGGGCCGGCCTGGCTGGACGAGGTCGCCGCGCACTGCGAGCGGGAGAGCGCCCGCGCGCTGCTCACGGCGCTGGCGGTGGAGCCGATGCGCTCAGTGAGCGGCGAGTGCGACGCCGGCTACGTCAACGCGCTCCTCGCGCGGGTGCAGGAGATGGCGACCGTCCGCGAGATCACCGCCCTGAAGGGCCGGCTGCAACGGACGAACCCGGTCGACTCCGGCGACGAGTACATGAAGGCCTTCAAGCAGCTGATGGATCTCGAGCAGCTGGCGATCTCGCTGCGCAAGCGTGCGATGGGCGGCCTGGCATGAGCCTGCTGGCCGAGCTGCGGCGCCGGTTCGCTCGCCCGCCGGAGGAGGTGCGGGCCGCGGTGGCCGACCCCGACGAGCGGGTGCTCGCCTGGGGCGTGCTCGCCCGCGGGGCCGGCTGGCTGGTGGCCACCTCCCGCGGTCTGCGGGTGATCGGCCCGGCCGCCGGGGACACGGTGCTGCCGTGGCACGAGGTGGGGCACGCCCGCTGGGCCGCGACCGCCGACGGCGGCGGTTCCTTCACGGTCACGCCGCTCGCCGAGGTGGAGCCGGGTGTGCAGTCGCGGCTGCCGGTGGTGCGGCACGTGCTCGCGGACGCCGGCGACCTCCCCGCGGTCGTGCGGCGCCGGGTGGACCAGACCATCGTCACCAGCCGGCGCGTACCGCTGCCGGACCGGGGAGGGCTGCTGCTGGTCGCCCGCCGGGTGCCCGGTCAGGCCGTCCGGGAGTGGACCGTGGTGTTCGACGACGACGCCGACCGCGACGACCCGGGTGCCAGGGAGACCGCACGGCAGAAGCTCGCCGAGGTGCTGGCCGCCGAGCTGCCGGACTGAGCCGGCGCGCGGATCAGCGAGGGGCCTCGCTGCCCAGCTGGGCCTTCAGCGTGGAGACGGCGTCGTCGGCCTTGGCCTGCGCCATGCCCGCGAGGCTCTGCAGGCGCGGGTCGTCCTTGGCCTGCTCCCAGGCGCGCCGGAGCTGCTCGTAGCGCTCGCGGCCGGCCCGCGACCCGAGGACGTAGCCAGCCCCGAATCCGGCGAGGAACGACAGCTTGGCCACGGAAACCTCCAGAGTGAACATGCGGTGAACGAGGGCCACCGTACCTGTGGTGCACAACGCTTCGCCCCTCGTGAGCCGCGTGCGGGGGGCGTCGGCGCGTGGGGTACTCTCGTCGGGCCAGCGGTTCGCACCGCTGATCCCCCGTAGCTCAATTGGCAGAGCATGCGACTGTTAATCGCAGGGTTATTGGTTCGAGTCCAATCGGGGGAGCAGACACGAGCCCGTGACCGGCCCGCCCGCCGGTCGCGGGCTTCGATCGTTCCCGGTCCGTCGGCTTCCCCGAGGCTGCACCGTCGGGCAGAGCCGGTCAGGCCGATGTCGGACGGAGCGACGCGTCCGCGTCACGCACCGAGCTCGTCGCCCGCCGCAAGGCCGCTACGAGCGGTGAGGGGTCGGTGGCTCGGGTGCAGAGGGCCAGCATGGCTGACTCCGCATCGAGGACCGGGAGGAACGCCACCTCGGGATGGCGGTAGCTTGCGGCCACGAACTCCCCGGTGATCGCGATGGCCTGCCTGGATGCGACCACCTCGAGCAGTGCATCCATGGTGCGGACGGAGGGGCCGTAGCGGACGGCGACTCCGCTGGGGCGTGGATCGCAGGCCCACCAACGCACCCACGCGGGGTCGGCGTCCTCGTCGGTCACATGGGGTTCGCCGTCGAGGTCCCGGAGTTCCACGGCCGGGCGCACTGCGAGCGGGTGCAGGGCCGGGAGGGCCACGACCCGCTTCTCCAGGTGTACCGGGTCGAAGCGCAGGCCTCGGGTATCCGAGAACGGCAGTCGCACCAGCGAGGCGTCGACGACGCCCTCTCGTACGGAGCTGACTTGCTGGGCCCATGGAAGTTCCACGAGGTCGACGGACACCTCCGGCACTTCGCGGGCCAGCTGGTCGAGCAGTTGACGGATCCGCCAACCCGCCGGCGCGGTCATGAAGCCCAGCCGTAGCGTGCTTGCCTGTCGGCGGCGGTGGGCCATCACGGCGGCGACGGCCCGGTCGGCGGCGGCGAGTGCCTCCCGCGCCTCGGCCAGGAAGCCCTCCCCGGCCGGCGTCGGGCGCACCGGGTGGGCGGAGCGGTCCAGCAACGGGACGCCGAGCGCCCGCTCGAGCTTGCGCACCGATTGGCTGAGCGCGGGCGCGCTGAGGTAGAGCCGCTCGGCCGCACGACCGAAGTGCCCGTCGTCGACGACGGCGACGAGGTGGCGCACGAGGTGCAGGTTGAGGTCCACGGTGACTCCTCCTGCCGACACAGTAGTGGCCCAGCTCACGTCGAGGCCGGTTCTGACCTGCGCTGTTAACCGATCGCTTTCGATGGCGGCCCATCTGCGTCATGGACCGATGCGAGCGGCGCGGCCCAGGATCCCCCCCACCTAGACCGCTGCACCCGAGGAGATCCAGTGAGCCGCTACGAGGACGCGCTGTCCGCCCATGCACGCGAGTTGGAGAAGCTCGTCTCCACCATCGACAACCCCCACCACCGGGCGATCCTGAAGAACTACCGGATGCACGGGTTGCTGGAGGTCTCCGGCCGGTACAAGGAGCTGCTGGCGCCGGACATGACCGTCGAGCACCCCCACTACCGCCTCCACGAGGGCGGGCAGTCGATCATCCTCGACGGAATGCCCGAGGTCACCGCCTTCTACGAGTCGCTCGCGGCGGCGAACGCCCTGGTGATGTGGGTGGGCGAGAACGACCTCGCGGTCAACGACCACGGGTTCTCCGGTGAGGTCGAGTTCTACGGGTTCGTGCCCGCCCCCATGCTCGGGGAGAGCGCGTTCTCGAACGTGCGGCCCGGGGACGACCCCGGTGAGATGTACCTGCTCAAGCGCACCCTTGCCTTCGTCTGGCCCTACGATGCGCGCGCCCGGATGATCGGCGAGCACGTGTACGAGGACGGCGCCTCCCGAGAGGTCATCGAGCCGGACCCGGCCGACGTCATCACCGCCGAGCGGGCTCGCGAGCTGCTTGCCCCGGAGATCGACAAGGTGCTGCCGTAGACCTCGCGCCGGTGCCCGGCACCGCTCCGGGCGGTCGCCGGACGTCCTCGTCGGGGGCCGCCACCGCGGTGTGGTGGTCCCCGACGAGGCGCTGGTGGGAGGGTGCCTGCGGTGGTGCGGGTCCGCACCGCGACGATGGACTGAGAGGGATGACCGTGCCGACCGACCCCTTCGCCGCCTTCCGGGCGGCCGTCGAGAACCGCGACGTCGATGCCGCGGTGCGGCTGTTCACCGACGACTGCGTCTTCCTGTCGCCGATCGTCCACGAGCCCTACCGCGGCACCGGACCGCTGCGCGCGATCCTCACCGGCGTCATGTCGGTCTTCGAGGACTTCCGCTACACCGCCTCCTACGCGGGCGACGACGGGCACGTCCTCGCTTTCGACACCAGGGTCGGCGGCCGCGTCCTCCAGGGCGTGGACATCCTGCGCGGCCGCGACGGCGTGCTCACCGAGCTGACCGTGATGGTCCGGCCCTACTCGGCCGCGACCGCGCTCCGCGAGCGGATGGCCGCCCTGCTCGCCTGAGCGTGGCGGGCCGCACCGGGCGCCCCCGTAGGGTGCGACACCGCGCGCCTGGACACCGGCCGCGAGCAGCCGGTGCAGGTGAGGAGGAGGACGCCGTGACGATCGGGCCGGACCGTGAGGCCGCTCGCGACGAGGACCGGCCGCCGGTCACGATCTTCGGCCCGGACTTCCCGTTCGCGTTCGACGACTGGATCACGCACCCGTTCGGCATCGGCGAGATCCCACCCGAGCGGCACGGCGAGGAGGTCGCCATCGTCGGTGCGGGGATCTCCGGTCTGGTCGCCGCCTACGAGCTCATGAAGCTCGGGCTCAAGCCGGTCCTCTACGAGTCGTCGCAGATGGGCGGCCGGCTGCGGTCGGCGCGGTTCGAGGGCGCCCCCGCGGAGATCGTCGCCGAGCTGGGCGGCATGCGGTTCCCCGTGTCGTCGACCGCCTTCTACCGCTACGTCGACCTGCTCGGCCTGGAGACCAGGCCGTTCCCCAACCCGCTGACGTCGGCGTCGGGCAGCACGGTCATCGACATCGAAGGCGAGACGCACTACGCCGAGTCGTCCGAGGCCCTGCCGCCGCTGTTCCGGGAGGTCGCGGCGGCGTGGGCCGACGCTCTCGGGACCGTGGGGTTCGACGAGATCCAGGACGCGATCCGGGCGCGCGACGTCACGAAGCTGAAGTCGCTCTGGGACGAGCTCGTGCCGCTGTGGGACGACCGCACCTTCTACGACTTCATCGCGAGCTCCGAGGCGTTCTCCCGGCTGTCTTTCCACCACCGGGAGGTCTTCGGCCAGGTGGGGTTCGGCACCGGCGGGTGGGACTCCGACTTCCCGAACTCGATGCTCGAGATCTTCCGCGTCGTGATGACGAACTGCGACGACGACCAGCGCTTCGTCGTGGGTGGCGTGGAGCAGGTGCCGTGGGGGCTGTGGAACCACGCGCCGTCCCAGCTCGCCCACTGGCCGGCCGGGACGACGCTGGCGAAGCTGCACTCCGGAGGGCCGCGCGCCGGCGTCGCCGCGATCGCCCGGGACGCGGACGGGCGCTTCGCCGTCACGGACGCCTGGGGCCACGTCCGCCGCTACCCCGCGGTGCTCGTCACCTGCCAGAGCTGGCTGCTGACGACGCAGATCGACTGCGACGAGAGCCTCTTCTCCCAGAAGATGTGGACGGCGCTGGACCGCACCCGGTACATGCAGTCGTCGAAGACCTTCGTGATGGTCGACCGGCCCTTCTGGAAGGACAAGGACCCGAGGACCGGCCGCGACGTCATGAGCATGACGCTCACCGACCGGCTGACCCGCGGCACCTACCTGTTCGACCACGGCGACGACCAGCCCGGCGTCATCTGCCTGACGTACTCGTGGATGAGCGACGCGCTGAAGATGCTGCCCTACCCGGTGGACCAGCGGGTGCGCCTCGCGCTCGGCGCGCTGAGGAAGATCTACCCCGACGTCGACATCGCCCAGCACATCATCGGTGACCCCATCACCGTCTCGTGGGAGGCGGACGCGAACTTCCTCGGCGCCTTCAAGGGCGCCCTGCCCGGGCACTACCGGTACAACCAGCGGATGTACGCGCACTTCGTGCAGGACGACCTCCCGCCCGAGCAGCGAGGGATCTTCCTGGCGGGTGACGACGTGTCGTGGACGCCGGCCTGGGTCGAGGGCGCGGTGCAGACCTCCCTCAACGCGGTCTGGGGCATCATGCGGCACTTCGGCGGCGGCACCCACCAGCAGAACCCGGGCCCCGGCGACGTGTTCGCCGAGATCGGCCCCATCGCGCTGCCGGACTAGGTGTGCTGCCCGGGGACGGCAGTTCCGGTCAGGCGGTGCCACCGTGGTCCAGGCAGCTGGGCCGGCCGGAAGCCCCGCATGTCAGGGGGCTCTCCTCCGGAGACCCGTCCCCAGGCTGATCTCCGCGAGACGCTCGTGCAGGACGGCGAGTCCGTACGCCACGCTTCCCGTGAGCGTCACGAGCGCCATCAGGATCATCGCTGGGCCCGCATCACCCTGGTGGGCGAGCAGCACCTGGGTCGGACCCTGCAGCGCGGCGGTCGTGCATCCCACCCACGTGAGCACCCAGGCGGTGCGGGGCCGCAGTGCTCCTCGCCTCACGAGCGGAACCACCCACCCGACCAGCGCGAGCAGCCCGGTCACGGCGAGGACGGTCCGCTGGGACAGGGCTTCCATCCCTCGGGGACCGCTCGTCCCGGGGCCGAACAGACCCCAGCAGGTCATGGCCATGCCGAAGGGCACCATGCTCAGGGCACCGACGGCGATGGCCCAGCCTCGCGGACGAGGCGGGGGGTACCTGAGAACGCGCCCCCACCGACCGAGGGTGTAACACCAGGCGAGGACTGCGATGCCGATGGCGAGCAGGCCGAATCCGCCGTACGTCAGCGCGAACACCCACGGGCTCAGATTGTCCATACCGTCGGTGTGCAGCTCGCCCGTCCCCACCAGCTGGAGCGCACCGCCCAGGGGGAGCCCGACGAGGATCGGAGCCAGCAGGCCGGTCGCTCCGCCCGCGAGCGCCACCACGATCCACCCGGGAACGCGCCGCCCCCACGGACGGACCAGCGCGATCGCCAAACCGACGGCCATCAGCTCGAGCAGGATGGTGACGACGTTGCCGACGACCACGCGGGTGCTGTGGAGCTCTGCTGCCCCGGCGGAGCTCTCCACTCCGACCGTGCTGCCGGTGAGCCACAGGATCTTCAGCGCCGTGTACGGCGCGACCGCGGCCACGACCAGGCGCAGGGCGATGCGCTGAGCACGGGGATGCATGTCCGGCCTCCGGCTACCTGTCGCGGCGCTCGACCACGGCGTGGACGTGATCGGACGACCAGGCAGGCGCGGTCGTCCGGTCGGACCGGCTGGATCACCGCTGTGCGGCGAGCCAGTCGTCGAAGGTCGTGGGTGCGATGCGCGCGCCGTCCGCGGGGAGGAGCACCTCGCCGGCCATCTCGGGGCCGAACACCGTCGACCAGCTGGGGCGGAGCTTCACCTGACGGCCCAGCACGTCGTTGGTGCGGCGGACCATGTCGACCAGGTCCTGTGGTTCCGGTCCGGCGACGTCGACGTAACGTCCCTTCGGCTCACCGACCGCCAGCTCCACGAGGATGCTCGCCACGTCGTCGGGTGCCACGGGCTGCAGCAGGAGCGGTGCCACGGTGGCGACCCCGTTCTTCTCCGTCCAGCCGGCGACCATGGCCGGGAAGTCGTGGAACTGGGTCGCCGGCACGATCGTCCACGGCACGGGACCTTCCTCCACGAGGCGCTCCTGGAGTCGCTTGCCTGCGTAGTGGGCGTTCCCCTGGACGCGGTGCAGGCCGGCGATCGAGAGCAGCACGTGGTGTCGCACACCGGCGCGATCCTCGGCCGCCAGGAGATTGCGGGTGGCCGAGCCGAAGTAGGTGAGCGCTTCGTCCACCTCGGTGGCTGCCGAGTTGGTGACGTCCACGACGGCCTGCACCCCGGTCAGGGCCTCGTCGAGACCCTCGCCGGTGAGCAGATCGACCCCGGACGACCGACTGACGCGGACGGCCTCGTGGCCGGCGCCCTCCAGCACCCGCACGACCCTGGCACCGATGTTGCCCGTGGCGCCGGCAACCGCGACCCGCATGGTTCCTCCCTCGTTCTCCGGGCTCGGCGGGACCTTATCTCGGAGGAAACATCTCCGCAATGTCCTGTTACGCTCCCCCCGTGAGGCTGCCGGCGAGCACGGAATGGCTCCTGCACTGCGCGACGACGCTCGCGCAGCTCGAGCGGGGCGCCTCCGCGACGGCCGCGCAACTGGCCGAGTACTACGACCTCCCGCCGGCCTCGCTGGCCAAGCAGCTCCAGTCGCTGGTCAAGGCGGGCGTCCTGCGCGCGAGCACCGGCCCCCGGGGTGGGTTCGAGCTGGCGAGACCGGCGGAGCAGATCACCTTGCTCGACGTCGTCGAGGCCGTCGACGGAGCGGTCTCCCCGTACGTCTGCCGGGAGATCCGACGGCGCGGGACCGGGGCTCTGCCCCCCGAGGAGTGTGCCCGCGCCTGCGTCCTCGCGGTGAAGATGGCCGAGGCCCACTCCGCGTGGCGGGAGAGCCTCGCGTCCTGCAGCCTCGCCGACATCATCGCCTCGCTGCCGGCCTCCGCGCCGGCGCGGACCCGACACCGCATGCGGCGCGGTTCCTGACCCGGCCCGTGGTCGGTTGTGGCGGCGGCCGACGCTGCCGACCCGGACATCGTGCGCGTGCGCGCGGACGGGTGGGTGACCGCTGCCCCCTGGGGCGCAGGAGGTCGTCGCCGACGTCGGGAGCGCTCAGCCCGGATCGACGGGCCCCCGGGTTCGGGTGGCGAGCCGGTGGGCCACCGATTCGATCCGTTCCCGGCCCTCCAGCCGGGCGAGCAGGTGCTCCGGCATCGCCCGGGCGCCGGCGAAGGCGCCGGCGATCGATCCGGCCATCGCCGCGATGGTGTCGGTGTCCCCACCCATCCGCACGGCGAAGGTGACGGCAGCCACCGGGTCCTCGAGCCGGGGGAGTGCGGCGCACAGAGCGGCCCCCACCGCCTCGTGGGCCGTGATGCCGTTCCCGGTCGTCGCCGCCGCCTGCTCGGGCCCGGTCGCCCGGGCAGCCGATGCGGCCGCGGCCACGGCGCCTTCCAGCTCAGCGGTCGCGAGGTGCCGGCGGCACGCCGCCAGCACCTCGTCGACCGGCGGTGGCGCTCCCCGGGGAGCGGCGAGCAGGTGGTGGACCGTCACCGCGATCGCGACGGCACCGTCCCGCCCGACGGGATGGGCGTGGGTGATCTCTGCGCTCCGCCTCGCCACCTCCGCCACCCGCGCCGGTCCGCCGCTCAGCGTGCCCACCGGCGCGGCCCGCATCGCGCCGCCGTTGCCCAGCGAGCCGGAGCCGTCGAACGACTCCCGGGCCACCGGGCGCCAGTCCCGACCGGCCAGCGCGGCGGCGAAGATCCGCGGGGGGTTGCCCCCGTATCCGCGCCACGGTTCCCGATCCCAGGTCCGGGCGAAGGCCAGCGCCAGGGCGTCCTGGTCGAGGTCGTCCGGACCGAGATCCGCGAGGTGATCGGCGAGCGCCACCTGCAGGGCCGTGTCGTCGGTCCAGCGCAGCACCCCGTCGGAGGTGAGCGACCGGTGGAGTTCGTCGGCCGGCACCCGGGCTGAGCCTTCGAACCGGGCACCGACGGCGTCCCCGACGGCGCCCCCGAGCAGGAGGCCGAGGACCCGGTCCTCCCAGGGCGCCGGCGCGGCGCCCGGCTGCGGGCGTGACCGAGCTGCCATTCCTCGGCCTCCGTGTGCTGACGCCGGGGCTGACCTCCTGCTCAGGCGTCGATGACGATCGGGATGATCAGCGGGCTGCGCCGGTAGCTCCGGTCCGCCCACCGGCCGACGGCCCGCGCGATCAGCTGTTCCAGCTGCACGGCTCCGCCGACCCCCTCCTCGGCCGCCTTGGCCAGCGCCTTCTCGATCAGGGGCACGACCTCGTCGAACGTCGTCTCGTCGTGCACGAAGCCGCGGGCCAGGAAGTCCGGCTCCTCGGCCAGCGCGCCGGTGTCGGCGTCCACGATGGCCACGACGGTGATGACGCCCTCCTGGGCCAGCGTGCGCCGGTCGCGCAGGTGGGCCTCCGTGGCGCCTCCGACGGTGGCGCCGTCGACGTAGACGTTGCCGGCGGGCACCTTCCCGGTGATGCGCACCTTGCCGTCGAGCAGGTCGACGGCGACGCCGTCCTCGGCGATGACCACGCCCCGCGGGTGGACCCCGGTCCGCACCGCGATGTCGCCGTTGGCCTTGAGGTGCCGCCACTCGCCGTGCACCGGCATGACGTTGCGCGGCCGCACGAGGTTGTAGACGTAGGAGAGCTCGCCCGCGCTGGCGTGCCCGGAGACGTGCACCTTGGCGTTGCCCTTGTGCACGACGTTGGCGCCCCACCGGGTGAGCTCGTTGATGACGCGGTAGACGGCGTTCTCGTTGCCGGGGATGAGCGAGCTGGCCAGCAGCACCGTGTCGCCCTCGGTGATCCGGATGACGTGGTCGCGGTTGGCCATGCGGGACAGCGCCGCCATCGGCTCGCCCTGCGACCCGGTGCAGACCAGGCACACCTTCTCCGGGGGGAGCTTCTCGAGCTCCTTCATGTCGACCAGCAGGCCGGGCGGCACGGTGAGGTAGCCGAGGTCCTTGGCGATGCCCATGTTGCGGACCATGGAGCGGCCGACGAAGGCGACCTTGCGGCCGTGGGCGTGGGCGGCGTCCAGGACCTGCTGGATGCGGTGCACGTGGCTGGCGAAGCTGGAGACGATCACCCGCCGGGGCGCGGTCCGGAACACCGTCTCCATCGCCGGGGTGAGCTCGGCCTCGGACGTCGTGAAGCCCGGCACGTCGGCGTTGGTGGAGTCGGTGAGGAAGAGGTCCACGCCCTCCTCGCCGAGCCGGGCGAACGCGCGCAGGTCGGTGATCCGCCGGTCGAGCGGGAACTGGTCCATCTTGAAGTCACCGGTGTGCAGGACCAGGCCGGCGCCGGTGCGGACCGCCACGGCGAGGCTGTCCGGGATGGAGTGGTTGACGGCGACGAACTCGCAGTCGAAGGGCCCGAACGAGGCCCGGTCCCCCTCGCGCACCTGGCGGGTGACCGGCCGGATCCGGTGCTCCTTCAGCTTGGCCTCGATGAACGCCAGGGTGAGGCGGGAGCCGACCAGGGGGATGTCGGGACGCTCGCGCAGCAGGTAGGGGACACCGCCGATGTGGTCCTCGTGACCGTGGGTCAGCACGATCGCCTCCACCTCGTCGAGGCGGTCCCGGATGGCGGTGAAGTCGGGGAGGATCACGTCGACCCCGGGCTGGTGCTCCTCGGGGAACAGCACTCCGCAGTCGACGATCAGCAGCCGGCCGGCGTGCTCCAGCACGGTCATGTTGCGACCGATCTCCCCGAGACCGCCCAGGGCCACGACCCGCAGGCCGCCTTCGGGCAGCGGAGGGGGGAGGCGGAGCTCAGGGTGCGCGCGACTCATGCCCTCACGCTACGGGCGACCCCGGTCGTCGTGCGTGCCGCGTCCCCGTCGACCGGTCCGGGGTCGTCTCCCCGCACGCGCGGGCAGGGCCGGAGGGGTGGTAGGCGCGACGGTTCCCGGTCACGAGCCCGCGTCGTTCCCGGCGGGTGGCACCGTGGCCCCGGCCCAGTCCGGGCGGCGCAGCGGGAGCCGGTTCTCCCCGCCCGGTTTCACCGCCAGCACCTGGTTCACCCCGACGCGGTGCCGTTCGAAGGCCAGGGCCGAGCCCGCGAGGTACAGCCGCCACACCCGGGCCCGGCCGGGGGAGGCGAGCCGGACGGCCTCGTCCCAGTGGTCCTCGAGGTTGCGCACCCAGGCCCGGCAGGTGAGCGCGTAGTGCCGGCGCAGCGCCTCGACGTCGCACACCTCGAAGCCGGCCTCCTCCAGCACCTGGACGTGCGTGGCCAGCGGCTGGAGCTCCCCGTCGGGAAAGACGTACCGCGTGAGGAACGAGCCCGGGTCGGGGCGGTCGGGGCCGGCCGCGGGGCCGCGCGCGATCGCGTGGTTGAGCAGCCGGCCGCCGGGGCGCAGCAGCTCGTGCAGCCCGGACGCGTACGCCGGCAGCTGGGCGCGGCCCACGTGCTCGGCCATCCCGACCGAGGCGATCGCGTCGAACGGCCCGTCGGCGACCTCGCGGTAGTCCTGCAGCCGGACCTCGACGCGGTCGGCGAGCCCGGCGTCGGCGATCCGCCGGCGGGCCAGGTCGGCCTGGGCCTCGGAGATCGTCACGGCGACCACCGAGACGCCGTAGCGGGACGCCGCGTGCAGGGCGAGCGAGCCCCAGCCGCAGCCGACGTCGAGCAGCCGCATGCCCGGCTCGAGCCCGAGCTTGCGGCAGACCAGGTCCAGCTTCGCCTCCTGCGCCTCCTCCAGCGTCGCACCGGGGTCGGGGAAGTAGGCGCAGCTGTAGACCAGCGAAGGCCCCAGCAGCAGGCGGTAGAAGTCGTTGCCGACGTCGTAGTGGTGGCTGATCGCCTTCCGGTCCCGCGACAGCGAGTGACGGATGCCGCGCACGCGGGACTCTTCTGCCGGCGGCGCGGGCGGCGGTCCCAGCACCCCGAGCCGGAGCAGCGGGCCGGCCAGCCGGGCCAGCGCCCGCCGGTCCAGGCGCAGCTCCGGCCGGGCGGGCAGGTCGTCGGGAAAGCTCAGCACGGCGTAGAGGTCGCCCTCGACGTCGAGGTCGCCGCTGACGTAGGCCCGGGCGAGCCCGAGCTCGCCCGGCGCGTGGACGAGGCGGCGCAGGGCACGTCGGTGGCGCACGACCAGCGTGGGTGCTCCGTCGACGACGGTCTCGGAGCCGTCCCAGCAGCGCACCGACAGGGGCAGCGGGGCCCCCAGGAGGAGGGTTCCCAGCTCCTCGACCAGCTGACTCGCGCCTCGTCGTGCCATGCCCCGACCCTGGCAGAAGGACCACCGGCACCGCGAGCGTTCTCACCCGCCCGCGCCACCGGTTCTCCGGGCGTCGTGTCGAACGGGTAACGGAGGCTGGGCCCGGTCCGCTCCAGGGGTGCAGGCTGGTGGGTGGCCGGCAGCCGGTCCGAGCGGCGTCGGCACACCGGCCGAGGGAAGGAGGAGGCATGCGCAGCCACCAGGGAACGCGGCCCGGGAGGAGAGCGGTCGTCCCCGGGACCGTGCTGACCCTCGCCCTGGCGGTGGGGGGCTTGACCGGCTGCGGGAACGAGGCGCCGGAGCCGTCGACCGACCCGGGAGCCGCGGAGGAGCTGGAGGAGCTGCGGGACGACATCACCGCCCTCCGCGAGCGCGTCAGGGCGCTGGAGGAGCGGTCGCGCCCGTCGTCGGAGCCGACTCCGCCACCGTCCGACGACGGCGGCGCGGACTCCGGCGACGGCGCGACGCCCGGAGCGGAGGCGCCACCGCGGCCGGTCGAGGACCCCGCCGGCGTGTTCCAGGATCCGGCAGCCCTGATCGGCCGGGACGTCACCGTGGTGGCCGAGGTCTCCGACGTCGTCGCGGTCAGCGAGGTGGGGGCGGCCTTCCGGCTCGCCGACGGGGCGGGCAACACCGTCGGCGTGATCACGGCCACCCCGCCGGGCGACCTGGAGGTGGGAGACGTCCAGCGGGTGACCGGCACGGTCGGCCGGGTCTCCCGAGACCGCTTCGAGGCCGTCTTCGGCATCGCCGCCGACGTGCTGGTCGACGACCCCGAGGCCTTCTTCACCGACCTCGGGGGGGAGATCGCCATCGCGGCGCGGGACGTCGAGGCCGTGCCGCAGCCCGCCGGCTGAAACGCCCGGCGCCCGCCGGTGAGATCAGCGAGCGCCCGGCGCCGGCTGCCGGGGGAGGGCGGCCGGTGGGGGAGCCGGGGGTGCGACCGGGTGCTCGCGCAGGTAGCCGAGGACCCGGTAGGCGACGGCCACCAGCGGAACGGCCAGCAGCGCACCGGGCAGCCCCCACAGCATCGTGCCCGCGGTCACCGCGACGAGGATCACGGCGGGGTGCAGCCGGAGCGTCCGCCCGACGATGATCGGTTGCAGGATGTTCCCCTCGACCTGCTGCACCACAAGGACGGCGATCAGCACGATCACGGCGTCGGCGAAGCCGTTGGTCACGAGGGTGACGAGCACCGCCACGGCCCCGCTCACCGTCGCCCCGAACAGCGGGACGAAGGCGCCGATGAAGGTCAGCAGGGTCAGGGACGCCCACAGCGGGACGCCCAGGACCAGCAGCGCGGCACCGATGCCCACCGCGTCGATGAGCGCCACGATGATGATCCCGCGCACGTACTGCGACAGCACCGTCCACGCCGAACGCCCCGCGCCGTCGATCTGGGCGCGCCGCCGATCGGGGGCGAGCCGCAGCGCCCAGGCCCACATCGATGCGCCGTCCTTGAGCAGGAAGAACGTCAGGAAGAGCACCAGGAGGACGGCGGCCAGGCCGTAGAGCGCCATGCTGGCCGCGGCCGTCGGTTCGGGCGCGAACTGGTAGATGCGGTCCACCACGGCGTTGCGGGCCTCGGTCACCTGCTGGGGATCCAGGCCCAGCGGCCCTTCGATCAGCCAGACCCGGATGCGGTCGATCCCCGCGGCCAGCGGCCGGGTGAGGTTCTGCAGCTGGTCGGCGGCACGGAACCCGATGAGGAAGCCGACGCCGACCATGACGCCCAGCAGGAACAGGACCGACAGCAGCGCGGCGAGCGCACGGGGGAGTCCCCGGCAGAGCCACCGGGCGATCGGTTCCACGATGGCGGTCAGCAGCAGTGCGACGGCGATGGCCACCGTCAGGAGCGGCAGCCGCAGCAGGAACCAGAACAGCAGCCAGCCGATCCCGGCCAGCGCGAGCAGGGCAGCGCTGATGACGAGGGTCCGCACCGCCCACGCCGGTGCGGTGGGCAGCGCGGCGGGGACGTGACCGCTGCCCGCCCGCGCGTCGACCGGGACCGCGGGCGCGTCGGGAGGGTTCCTCGGCATCTCGCCCGACCCTCGTCTCGACCACCGTCTCACCGAAGCCATCCCGTCCGCACCGTGCGTCCTCCGATCCATGGGTGCCCGTCCCGCGGTTCTCGCCCCGGCACCGGGCGCCGGGCACGTGCGCATCTTCGGCCACCAGGGCGCTGGCGGCCGGTCGAGCGGGCTGATCAGCCGTCCTGGCTGCTGGTGCCGCACGTCGACGCGGCCGGCGGGGACGGCCGCCGAGCCCTCCTCCTCGGACCACCCCCGCCGGCTCTGTTGCGATCGCCTTGCAGCTCTGTGTCAGACGGGGCGACGCCCGTGCCGGCCGGCACCCGGGAGGACAATCCGACGACGCGCCACCCGATGCAGTCGCCGCCCGTACCGCCGGAGGAAGCCATGTCCCAGCCCGTCCTGTCGCGCCCCGTCGGGTCCCCACCCTCCACCAGGAGCATCGCCGCCATCGACGGGGACCTGCACTGCTGCCGCGGCATCCGGCGGGACGCGGAACGCGAACTCGCCGAGGTGCGGCGGCGTCAGGAGGAGCTCGCCGATCTGGAGGCCACGTTGCTGGTCACGATCGACAGCCGGTCACGGATGGTCGACCACCTCCTCGACGAGCGTCTGCGGGCGGTCGCCGTCGCGGCGGGGCGCGGGTAGCTCCCGCGCCTGACGGTGTCGATCCGTTGACGGTCCCCGGGGGCGCGGTTCAGCCGCAGCGTTCCCGGACACCCCGTCGGCGACCGACGTGCGGATCGAGAGGAGCGTTGCGTGCCTGCCGGACGTGCGGTGGACGGGGTGGCCCCGGCCGGGGTGCGATCGGGGGAGCGCGGCCGTCGGGCCGCGAGCGCCGCCACGGAGGCGAGCCCCCGGCGGGTGCTCGAGGCGCTGGTCGGCGTTCCGTTCACCGAGGGCAACCGGGTCGACGTCCTGAAGGACGGCGACGAGACGTTCCCGGCGCTGCTGGCGGCCGTCGCCGCGGCGCGGCGGACCGTCGACCTCCTGTGGTTCTCCTGGCGCGGCGGTGAGATCTCCCACCAGATGGCCGGGGCGCTCGCCGACCGGGCCCGGGACGGCGTCCGGGTGCGGATCATGCTCGACGGTTACGGGGCCAAGCAGATCGACCGGGCCGACCTCCGGGTGCTGCGGGAGGCCGGGTGCACCGTCTTCTTCTACCGGCCGCTCCACACCGCGCGCATCAGCGTCTTCAACCTGCGCACGCACCGGCGGGTGCTGCTCTGCGACGAGACGGTGGCGTTCACCGGCGGCACCGGGGTGGACACGACGTGGACCGGGGACGGTCGGCACCCGGGGAGCTGGCGGGACACCGCCGTCCGCGTCGAGGGCCCCGCGGTCGCCGGTCTGCGGTCGGCGTTCCTCCAGACGTGGATGCAGGCCCAGGTCCGGCTCCCCGGGGGACTGGTGTCCGACGACGACCGGTTCCCCGAGCTCGCCGCGGCGGGCGGCACGGCGGTCCAGGTCATCCGGCCGCCGTCCCAGCCGGGCTGGAGCGAGGCCGCCGTGGCCGTCGCCGCGCTGCTGCGGTCGGCGCGCCGGCGCGTCCGTGTCACCACCCCCTACATCCGGCTGCCGCGCTGGCTCCGCGAGCTGGTGGTCGCCACCGCCGAGCGGGGCGTCCAGGTGCAGGTGCTGGTCGCCGGACCCCGCGTCGAGCGGTCGTCGGTACACCTCCAGGGGGAGCTGGACTTCCAGCCGCTGCTCGATGCCGGGGTCGAGATCTGGCGGTACCAGCCGTCGCTGCTGCACGCGAAGGTCGTCACGGTCGACGGCGCGGTCGCGATGCTGGGCACGGCGAACCTCGACACCCGGTCCCTCGCGCTGAACGAGCAGGTGTGCCTGGTGGCCGACGATCCGTCGGTGGCCGCCCTGCTGGATGCGCACTTCGACGAGGACGTGGGCCGCAGCGAGCGCGTCGACCCGGTGCAGTGGCGCGCGCGGAGCCTGCGGAGGCGGGCCCTGGAGGTGGCGTCCGACGTCGTCGGCCGGCCGCTGCGCGGCTGGGGAGCGATCGGGCTCGCCGGCCGCCGGCCCTGATCCGCTGCGGGACGTGCCGATGGCGCGGGGCAGTGCGGACTCAGCCCTCCCCGCGCCGGAGGTCGAAGAAGACCACCTGCGGGGGCGCGTTGATCCGCACCGGTACGACGCTGAAGCAGAGCCCGCACGTGACGAAGAGGCGGTTGCCCTCCGCCCCGTAGCCCTGCCTTCCCCACGCGTCGGCCACGATCTTCTCCTCCGCGGTCACCTCCAACCAGGACCAGTGGTCGGAGAAGGGCAGGGCGATCTGGCCGCAGTGGGTGTGCCCGGCCACGGCCAGCGGAGCGGAGCCCGCCGGCAGCTCGGGAAAGCTCAGCGGGTTGGGCATCAGCACCAGCCGCGCCGCATCCTCCGGAACCCCGGCCAGGGCCGCCTCGGCATCGGCGAGACCGGGTCGCACCGGGCCGATGCCCACCAGGTACAGCGGCTCGGCGCCGTCGGGCCCGGGGATCGTCAGCGCCTCGTTCTGCAGCACCGGGATGCCGGCGTCCTCCAGGGCGCGGGTCATCTCGTCGGCTCCGCCGGCGTGGTAGTCGTGGTTGCCGAGGACCGCGTAGGTCGGGATCCCGGCGTCCACGAGCGGGGCGAGGATCTCCATGACCGCGTCCACCTTCGGCCCCGGAGGGCTGTCCTCGCCGTAGATGAAGTCTCCGCCGAGCAGGACGACGTCCGGCTGCTCCTCGACGATCCGGTCGACGGCGCGCTCCACCATGCCGACGTTGGCCAGCCACATAGGGCGTCACGGGACCGCAACGACCCCGGGCTGAGGGTTCGTGACGGTTCGGCGTCGATCTCGGCCACGGCGGTGTCCGGTGACGGCAACCGGGACATCGGGCGGGGGTGGTGGACGACGCGGCGCGCGCAGCAGGAGCCCCGGGTGGCACCCGGCCGTCGAGCCGCGGCGGCGCCGCAGCGGCCGGCCTGGCCGCGGTCGCCGTGGCGCTCGGCGTGGAGGAACTGGCCGCGGGGGCGATCCCCCGGGCGCCCTCGCTGATCATCGCGGTGGGCGACACGGTCATCGACAGCGTGCCCGGGTGGCTGGAGCAGTGGGCCATCGCCACCCTCGGCACGGCGGACAAGCCGGTGCTGATCGGGGGCATCCTGGTCGTGTCCGCACTCCTCGGGGCCGGCCTGGGGCTGCTCGCCCGGCGGCGGTTCGCCCTGGCCGCCGGCGGCATCGCCCTGTTCGCGGCCCTGGGCGTCGTGGTCGCACTGACCGACGACCGCACCCCGGGGCTCCTCAGCGCGCTCGTCGGCGCGATCGGCGCCGCCGCCGGCGTCGCCGTGCTGTACGTGCTGCTGCGGGCGCTGCCCAGCCGGGCACTGCTCGCGGAGCCGAGAGCCGGCGCAGACGGCGCACCGGTCCTCAGCTCGCTCGACCGCCGTCGCTTCCTGGCCGTCACCGGCGGCGCCACCCTGCTCGGCGTCCTCGCCGGCGTCGGCGGCTACCTGCTGTCCGGGCGCGAGCGCCTCGACAGCCTGCGCGCCGCCATCCGGCTCCCCGTGCCGGCGCGGCCGGCCGGGCCGGTTCCCGCCGAGGCGGACCTGGAGATCCCGGGGCTCACCCCGCTCTTCACCCCGAACGCGGAGTTCTATCGGATCGACACGGCGCTGCGCGTGCCCACCGTCGACCCCGACGACTGGCGGCTGGAGATCCGCGGGATGGTCGACCGGCCGTTCAGCCTGACCTACGCCGAGCTGATGGCGCTCCCGCAGATCGAGGCCGACGTGACGCTGGTCTGCGTCTCCAACGAGGTGGGCGGGGACCTCGTCGGCAACGCCCGCTGGCAGGGCGTTCCGCTCCGGGCGCTGCTGGACCGGGCCGGTCTGCAGCAGGGGGCCACCCAGCTCGTCGGCCGCTCCGTCGACGGCTTCACCGCGGGCTTCCCGGTGCTCACCGCCCTCGACGTCGAGGAGGCCATGGTCGCCGTCGCCATGAACGGCGAGCCGCTGCCCGCCGAGCACGGCTTCCCCGCCCGGCTCGTGGTGCCCGGCCTCTACGGCTACGTGTCGGCGACCAAGTGGCTCTCGGCCATCGAGCTCACCGACTGGGGCGTCGACGGCTACTGGATCCCCCGCGGCTGGGCCAAGGAGGGGCCGGTCAAGACGCAGGCGCGCATCGACGTGCCACGCTCCGGTGCCGCGGTGGAGCCCGGGCGGCGGCCGATCGCCGGTGTCGCCTGGGCACCGACCCGTGGGATCGAGCGGGTCGAGGTCCGGATCGACGACGGGCCCTGGCAGCAGGCCGAGCTCGCCGAGTCGCTCGACGTCGACTGCTGGCGGCAGTGGTACCTGCCGTGGGACGCGACGCCCGGCCGGCACCGCATCGCCGCCCGGGCGACCGACGGAGGCGGTGAGGTGCAGACCGACCAGCGGGCCCCGGTCGCGCCGGACGGCGCCGCTGGCTACCCGGTGATCGAGGTGGCCGTCGACGGCTGAGCCGCCGCGTCCTGGCGACCGGCGACCCGCTGGGCCCACCGGGACACCTGGTCGACGACGACGTGGGGGTTGGTCAGGGGGAGCATGTGGCCGGCGCCGGGGACCGTGACGAGCTCGCCGTCGGGCAGCTCGGACAGCAGTTCGTCGATCTCATCCTGGGGGACCTCGGGGTCCCGGCTGCCGTGCACCAGGAGCGTGGGCACCCGCAGGGACGGCGCCAGCTCCACGCCGTTGTGCGAGAGGCTGGCCAGGGTGGTGCCGGCCAGCGCGAGCGGCCGGGTGCTCAGGAAGTCGTCACGGACCCGCTCGACGAGCTCGACCGGCTCGCCCGGGGCGAAGGCGAAGCGCCGGATGGCCCGGTCGGACACGGTGCGTACCGGCCGGATCCGCCGGCCCAGCCGCGCGCCGGTGCGCAGCAGCGAGAACCAGGTCGACCGCAGCTGTGCCTGTGTCCGCCGGGGGAGGCGCCGCGCCGGGAACCCGGGAGCGGTCACGCCCGAGCCACCCGAGCCGACGAACACCACCCCGCCGATGCGTTCGTCACCGGAGCGGTCCACGTGGGCAAGCAGGATGCCGCCACCGAGGCTGTGCGCCACGACCACCGCGGCGCCCCCCTCGGGCACGACGGCGCCGAGCACCGCGGAGAGGTCCTGGGCGTGCGCGGCGAGGCCGTAGCTTCCCGAGCGCGCGTCCCCGCTCTGCGCGTGCCCGCGCAGGTCGTACCCGACGACGCGGTAGCGCGCGGCGAGCCGCTCGGGCACCTCCCCCCAGGAGTCGGTCGACATCCCCAACCCGTGCACGAGGACCAGGAGGGGGGCGTCCTCGGCTCCCCAGGAGTGGAGGGCCAGGCGGGTGCCGTCGAAGGAGGTCACGTCGGTCATGCGGCAGGAGTACCCCGGGACCGCCAGGGGCGGTGTGTCGATGTGATGACGATCCGGTCGTGCACAACCGGCTTTGGCGTCGCCGGACGCCTGCGGGGCCGAGCCACGTCGGCGGGTGCGGGGAGGGCCCGCGGTGGATGCCCGGCGTGGTGGACGGCTCTACCCCGGACCGGAGCGCGACAGGGTCAAGCCGCCTCGCGGTTCCGTGACGGCGACCGAGCGGCCCGCCGGCTCACCGGCCACCCGGGACCGGGGGTAGCGCACCTCGTCCGCCACCCCGCGCAGGCGCAGGCGGCAGCACACCAGCACCCACACGGTGCCGAGGACCAGCCCGGCGAGCACGTCGGTCGGGTAGTGCGCCGCGGTGTAGATGCGGGCCAGCGCGACCGCCGGGGCCACCAGGACGGGCACGGCGAGCGCCGCCCACCGCCACCGGCCGCGGCCGAAGGTGATGACGAGCGCGGCAAGTGCCCCGTAGAGCGCCACCGCGGCGGCCACGTGGCCCGACGGCCAGCTCGCCTGGGTCACCAGACCCGACGTCAGGTCGGCCACCGGCGGCCGGGCGCGTTCCACGGTGCGCGAGACGACGAAGTAGATGCCGAGCTCCCCGAGCACGGTGACGAGGACGAAGAGCACCGGCCGCCGGCTGCCGGTGATCGCGAGCGACACGACGGCGAGGGTGAGGGACACCGCGATGAACGCGGGTGTCCCCGCCAGCCGCTCGACCGTGGTGGCGACGTCGGTCCAGGTGGGGGTGCGCAGCTCGACGACGGTGCGGACGACCTCCCGGTCGAACCGGCCGAGGGGGCTGTCGCCGAGCACCGCGGTGACCAGCAGCCCCAGCGCGATCAGCACCAGGGAGAGCGCGGTGGCAGCGCCCATCAGCCGGAGCGCCGTGCGACGACCGTCCGGTAGCGCGGACTGGCCGGAGGTGGCCAGGTGCGGCACCTCGTGGGGGTCGACGTCCAGGGGGTCCGGCGCCGCCGCCGTCCGCCGGCGGTGGTCGTGCTGCCAGCCGCGGAAGGCCGCCGTCGTGACCGCCAGCAGCCCCGCCCCCAGGAACCACCCGGCGAGGACGTCGGTGACGAAGTGGACACCGAGGGCCAGCCGGGTGAAGCCCACGGCGAGGGTCAGCAGCAACGCCGCGGCCACGACCCACGGCCGCGCGCGGCGGCGCACCGCGGGCAGGACGAGCAGCGCCAGCATCCCGAAGGTCACCAGCGAGAGCGTCGCGTGGCCGCTGGGGTAGCTGGCGTTGGAGGGCAGCTCGTTGACCGGGCTCGCCACGACCGGCCGCGCGCGGCCGATGAGCGCCTTGGTCAGCGGTACCAGGATCGCCATCCCGACGCCGGTGGTCACGACGAAAGCGGCCAGCCGGCGCTGACCCCGGATCAGCAGGAAGGCGGTGGTCAGCGTGAACAGCAGGATCACCGCCGCGTTGCTGCCGAGGTCGGTGACCGCCTGGAGCACCCGGACCAGCGCGGGGGAGTCGCTCACCACCGCGTTGAGGTCGGCGGCCACCTCGCCGTCCAGCGAGGCCAGCGGCGACCACTCCTGCTGCACCAGCAGCAGGAGCAGCAGGAACGGCACGGCGCCGACCAGCAGCGCGGCCCACCCCAGCAGGGCGCGGACGCCGAACCGGCCGACCCCGTCGGCGGCCTCGGCGCGCGGGCGGGAGGGGCGGTGCTGCTCGGCGTCCCGGTCCATGGCAGGGATCGCTACCCGGCGTTCCCCACGGGGCAACGGGGGTCGACCCGACGATCCTGTGACGGCCCGGTCGGCTGCCACCGGTCGGCGCTCCCGCGCCGCCGCCGGTCGTCCCCAGCCGGAGGGCGTCGAGCGAGAGGTGCTGCTGCTCGCCGCAACCGCCCCCTCACGCCTACCGGGGCTTTCGTCCGGAAACCGTCATGAGGTCGACGGGCGGGACCGGGGGTAGGGGACGGCCGTGGAGCTCCTCCTCGCCTTCGCGCTGCTGCTGTTCGCCGCTGTGCTCTTCTCCGGGCTGGCGAACCGGACCGTGCTCTCCACCGCCGTCCTCCTCCTGCTCGCCGGGTTCGTCCTCGACGCCGGGGTGCCCGGGGCAGACGCGATGTTCCACCTCGTGGCGCTGGTCGTCCTCGCCTCGATCCTGGCGCACTCGTCGACCGACGTCCCCATCGCGCACGCCTGCGCCCGCGCCCAGGGGCGACCGGAGCCACCTCCCCCGCAGCCGGTCGTGGGGGAGGCGACGAGCCCGGTTGCCGGCCCCGGTGCGGGCGGAGCGGGGGCGGGGTGACCGCCACCCGCGACCACGAGCTGGCGAGGGGGGTCGGCCGGGCGTTCGGTGGGGCGCTGCTGTTCGCCCTGCCGTTGATGATGACGATGGAGCTGTGGCGGCTGGCACACACCGTCGAGCGGTACCGGCTGGCGCTGCTGGTGGCCGCGACCGTCGCCCTGGTGATCGCCCTCTCCCGGTACTTCGGCACCGGGCCCGGCGGCGTCGGCGTGGGGGGTTACCTGGCCGACGCCGGCGTCGCCCTCCTGGTCGCCGCGGGAGCGACGGCGCTGGTGCTCGGGGTGCTGGGCGTCATCGACCCGATCCAGAACTGGGAGGACGCGTTCTCCGTGGTCGCGATCGAGGCCCTGCCGGCTGCCGTCGGCGCGTCGTACGCCCGGAGCCAGCTGGGGCTCGGCAGCCGGCGGCGGGAGCCGGGCCACTACGGGCACGAGGTCTTCCTCATGCTCGCCGGTGCGGTGGTCTTCGCCGCGAACATCGCGCCGACCGAGGAGGTCGTCCTCATGGCCGCGAGGACCAGCACCCTCGGCACCCTGGCCCTGGTCGTCCTGAGCCTGGCCGTGATGCACGGCTTCGTCTATGCCGTCGGCTTCAGCGGGCAGGAACGGTCCACCGGCGGGTTCGTTCGGTCGTTCCTCACCCTGACGGTGGTCGGGTACGCCGTGGCGCTGCTGGTCGCCGGCTACGTGCTCTGGACGTTCGGCCGGTTCGACGGCGCGGGGCCCGCCGTCGTCGTCGGCCAGTGCGTCGTGCTGGCCTTCCCGGCCAGCATCGGAGCCGCGGCAGCGCGGCTCATCCTGTGAGTGGGAGGGGATCGAATGGCGGAGTCCGGGGACCGGAGCGCCCGGCAGGAGCGGACGACGGCGGGGGAGTACGTCCTGGGTGCCCTGGGCGGTCTGCTGGTCGTGGCCCTGCTGGGGTTCCTGGCTCAGCAGGCGGTGACCGGACGGGGTGCGGACCCCGCCCTCTCGGTCACCGTGACGGCGGTCGAGCCACGGGGGGACGGCTACGCCGTCCACTTCCGGGTCGAGAACAGCGGTGGCCGGACCGCCGCGCAGGTGCAGGTGTCGGGTGCCCTCTCCCGGGACGGCCGGAAGGCGGAGCAGGCCTCCGCCGTCGTCGACTACGTGCCGCCGGACAGCCGGCGCGACGGCGCGCTCCTGTTCTCCGAGGACCCTCGCGACGGCCGGCTCGAGCTCCGGCCGTCGGGCTACGCCGCCCCCTGACGCCGCCCCTCAGCGCTGGGCGAGATAGGCCGACGCGGTCTGCCGCAGCCGGTCGTGCACGCCGTCGGCGACGGTGACGCCGTCGCGGCCCAGGTACCGCTTGGCCAGCTTGGCGACCATCGTGTAGTTGGTGTCCACGACGTTGCCGGTCGGCGCGAGGCCGGCCTGGCTTACCAGCTGGTAGGCGTCGAGGGTGTCCCAGCCGGTCAGCTCGGCGGCCCAGGTCACCAGGTCGTGCTGGCTCACCCGGTAGGCGTCCTCCAGCGGGCGGGCGGAGCCGGTGGACATGAGGAAGTCGTCGGTCTCCAGCCGCGGCCACGGCGTGGCCGCGCCCTTGACCAGGTCGACGACGACGACG
Organism: Blastococcus sp. SYSU DS0828; assembly: GCF_054050975.1. Classification (NCBI taxonomy): domain Bacteria; kingdom Bacillati; phylum Actinomycetota; class Actinomycetes; order Geodermatophilales; family Geodermatophilaceae; genus Blastococcus; species Blastococcus sp. SYSU DS0828. The sequence continues at coordinate 51,006 of NZ_JBJHAK010000008.1, forward strand.
GTGCGCATCGCCGCCTCCACCGCGGTGCCGCAGACCTCGCCCTCGCCCTGGCGGCAGTGGCCGTCCCCGATCGCCAGCTGCGCGCCGGGCACGTTGACGCCGAAGTACGCCGTCGTCCCCGCGCGCAGCTCGGGGGTGTCCATGTTCCCGCCGTGTGCGCCCGGCGTGATGCTGGCGAACACCTCGCCGCCGGCCGGTGCGACGCCGGCCGTCCCGTGCATCGGGTCGAGCGGCAGCTCCACCTCCGGGCCGCCGCGGCGCGGGCGGAACAGGCAGATGCCCCGCTCCCGGTCGACCTCGTAGACCCACACGACCTCCTCGAGGGGGTCGTGCAGCATCGCCGTGCTGTGCGTCGCGGTCAGCGCGCCGAAGTGCGGGAACGTCGTGGACACGGCCCGGTCGCGGGCCGGCGCGATCTCCACGAAGTGGACGGCGACGGTGTCACCGGGCTCGGCGCCCTCCACGTGGATCGGGCCGGTCACCGGGTTGAGCTGCGAGAAGTCGCAGACCCGGCTGGGCAGGTCGTCGGGGCCGGTCACCCGGCCGCCGAAGCAGTCCTCTGTGGTCAGCTCGACGACGGTGCCCGGCCGCACCCGCAGCAGTGGCTCGACGGGGCCGCCAAAGCTGTAGCGGTACTGGTCGGGGGTGGGGTCGAGTCGGACGACCTCGAGGCTCACGGGTTCCTCCTCCGTGGGAGTCCGGCCGGGGCCGGTGCAGCGGGACGGGCGGCGGGTGGGGTGGGCACCGGGAGCGCCGGCCCCGCCCGGGGGAATCATCCGGCCCGGTGCCCGGATCGGCGCGCCACCGTGCGAGGGTTGTGCCGGCGGGAGGCGGAGCACCTGAGGGAGGTCGCAGGCATGACCTGGCCCCGGCCGGTCCCCGTGATCGGCGATCGCACCCATGCCGCCGAGCGGGCCGCGGACCCGGCGGGCTGGGCCCTCGACCCCGGCACGGTCGAGGCGCTGCACACGGTCATCGGGGCGCGGCGGGACATCCGCCGCTACCGCCCCGACCCGGTGCCCCCGGAGCTGCTGCGGTCGGTCCTGGAGGCCGGTCACCGGGCGCCGTCGGTGGGGCACTCGCAGCCCTGGCGCTTCGTCGTCGTCACCGAGCAGACCACCCGCGACCGCGCGGCGGTGCTCGCCGACCGCGAGCGGCTGCGCCAGGCCGAGCTGCTCACCCCCGACCGCCGGGCCCGGCTGCTCGACCTGCAGCTGGAGGGCGTCCGCGAGGCGCCGCTGGGCGTCGTCGTCGCCTGCGACCGCCGCACCCACGCCACCGGCGTGCTGGGCCGCGCGACCTTCCCGGACGCCGACCTGTGGAGCTGTGCCTGCGCCATCCAGAACATGTGGCTGGCCGCCCGCGCCGCCGGCCTCGGCATGGGCTGGGTGACGCTCTTCCAGCCGGCCGACCTGGCCGAGCTGCTGCACCTGCCCGACGGCGTGCAGACCCTCGGCTGGCTGTGCCTGGGCTGGCCCGACGAGCGGCCGCCCGAGCCCGGCCTCGTGCGGCACGGCTGGTCCACCCGCGCCGCGCTGGACGACGTCGTCCTGTACGAGCGGTGGCCGGCCGACGACAGCCCGGCCGCTCCGGTCAGCCACCTCGCCGGGCCGCGGCCGGAGGCCGTGGTGGCCGCGCGCGACACCGGAGACGACCTGCTCGCCGTGCCCGGGTCGCTCGGGGTGCTCGACCGCGCGGCCGACCGCGTGCTGGCCCTGCCCGGACCCGTGCCCGCCACCGGCACGCTCGTGGTCGTGGCCGGTGACCACCCCGTCGCCGGCGCGCACGCCGTCTCCGCCTACCCGCTCACCGTGACCGCCGACGTGCTGGCCGCGACCCGCAGCGGTGAGTCGCTCGGTGCGACGACCGCCCGGCAGGCGGGGTTGCGGGTCCGCGCCCACCACGCGGTCTCGCCGGAGGCCCAGGGCGACCTGCTGACCGCGGACGCCCTTACCCCGGCCGTCGCCGAGGCGCTGGTCGAGGAGGGGCGGGCGCTGGGGCACGAGCTCGCCGCCGACGGCCTGGTCTGCCTCGGTGAGGTCGGCATCGGCAACACCACGGTGGCGGCCGCGCTCGCCTGCGGCCTGCTCGGCCTGGACCCCGACGACGCCGTCGGCCTGGGGGCGGGCGCCGACGCGGCCATGCTCGACCGCAAGCGGGCCGTCGTCCGCGGCGCCCTGGACCGCGCGCGGACCGAGCACGGCCCGGCGCTCGACGAGCCGCTGACGGCCCTGGCGGCGCTCGGTGGGCCGGAGCTGGCCGTCCTCACCGGGATCACGCTCGGCGCGGCGGCGGCCGGGGTGCCGGTGGTCCTCGACGGGCTGGTCACCTCGGTCGCGGCCGTCGTCGCGGTGCGCCTGGAGCCGGCCGCGCAGCCGGCGCTGGTCGCCGGCCAGCGCAGCCGCGAGCGCGGGCACGCCGCGGTGCTCACCGAGCTGGGGCTCGAGCCGCTGCTCGACCTGCGCCTGCGCGCGGGGGAGGGCATCGGCGCCGTGCTCGCCGCGCAGCTGCTGCTCACCGCGCTGCGCGCCCGGCACACCGCCGGGCGGGTCCGGTGATCCCGCGGCGACCGCGCCGCGTGCTGGTGCTCGGCGGGGCGCGCTCGGGCAAGTCGCGGTACGCCGAGCAGCTGCTGACGCGCGCCAGGGGCGTCGAGTACGTGGCCTGCGGACTGCCGGCCGACGGCGGTGACCCCGAGTGGGCCGACCGCGTGGCCCTGCACCGCGACCGCCGCCCGGCGTCCTGGCGCACCGTCGAGACCGTCGACCTCGTCGGGGTGCTGGGGGAGCCGGGGCCGCCGCTGCTCGTGGACTGCCTCTCCACCTGGCTGGCCCGGGTCATGGACGACTGCGGCGTCTGGACCGCGGCCGAGGGCGCCGATGCGCGGCTGGCCACCGCGGTCGACGACGTCGTGGACGCCTGGTCCGGCACCCGCCGCCGGGTGGTCGCGGTGAGCAACGAGGTCGGGTCCGGAGTCGTCCCGGCCACCGCCTCGGGCCGCCGCTACCGCGACGAGCTCGGCATCCTCAACGCCCGCGTCGCCGCCGCCTCCCAGCGGGTCTGGCTGGTCACCGCCGGGCTCCCGCAGCGGCTGCGGTGAGCGCGGCACCGCGGTCGGTGGCGGGCAGCGGGGGGCTGCTCGCCGCGCTGGGCCTGTTCAGCGTGCTGCCCGTGCCGGAACGGGCGCGCACCCCGGGGGCGGGTGTGCTGCGCTGGCTGCCGGTGGTCGGCCTGGTGCTGGGCGGGCTCGCCTCCCTCCCCGGGCTGGCCGTCTGGCGCGGTGGCGCGGAGGGGTCGCCGCTGCTGGCCGCGGCGCTGGTCGTCGTGGCGCTCGCCCTGCTCACGCGGGGGCTGCACCTGGACGCGACCGCCGACCTCGCCGACGGCCTCGGCAGCGGGCGACCGGCCGAGCAGGCGCTGGCCATCATGCGGCGCCCGGAGGTGGGCGCCTTCGCCGTCGCGGCGATCGCCTGCACCGTGCTGGTGCAGGTCGCCGCGCTGGCGGCCGTCCTCGGCGGGGCCACACGGGGTGAGGGCGTGCTCGCCGTCGTCCTCGCGACGGTCACCGGCCGGGTGGCGGTGCTGCACGCGGCGGCGCGGCGACCGGCAGCGGGGTCCTCGCTGGGGGTGCTGGTGGCCGGCGCGGGTTCGGCTGCGGTGCGGGTGGTCGCGACCGCGGTGCTGGTCGTCGCGGTGGCCGCGGCGGTGCCGGCGACGGGCGGATCCGCCGCGGAGGCGGCGTGGTCGGTCGCCGCGGTCGCGGTGGCGCTCACCGCGACCGGTCTGCTGACCCGGCACGCGGACCGGCGGCTCGGCGGGGTCAACGGTGACGTGTTCGGCGCCCTGGTGGAGGTCGGCACGACGGTGGCGCTGGTCGTGCTGGCCGCCGGGGAGGCGTGGACCTGAGCCGCCGGGCAGGTCGTCCGAGGGCCGGCGGGCGCCTCAGGTGTGCGCGTCGGCGCGGGCCGACCGCGCCCAGCGCCGCGGGCTGACCCCGGTCCAGCGCCGGAAGGCGTGGACGAAGGCCGAGGCCTCCGAGTAGCCGATGCGCTCGGCGACCTGCTCGACGCTCAGCCCCACGGTGACGAGCAGCTCCTCGGCGAGGTGCCGCCGGGTCTGGTCCACGACGGCGCGGAAGCTCGTCCCCTCCTCCTCGAGGTGGCGGCGCAGCGTCCGCACGCTCATGTGCAGCTCGGCGGCGACGGCCTCCTGGCCGGGCATCTCCTGCGGGCGGCGGAGCAGCAGGTCGCGGACCTGACCGCTCAGCCCGCGGCGGGAGACCCGTCGCTCGAGCAGCTCCCGGCACTGCGCCTCGCACAGGGCGGCGGTCAGGGGCGCCGCCTGCGGCAGCGGCTGGTCGAGCAGCGCGGCGTCGAAGGCCAGGACCGAGCGGGCGGCGCCGAACCGCGGCGCCACCCCGAACGCGGCGTGGTACGGCGCCGGGTCGGCGGGCTGCGGCAGCCGCAGCTCCACGCGCAGGGGGACGACGGGGCGGCCCAGGGACTCGCGCCACAGCTGCAGCGCGGCCGACGCGTCGCGCAGCAGGACGAACCGGCGCACCGGCTCGGGCAGCTCCAGGTCGTCGAAGAAGAGGGCGAGCTCGCCGTGGTCCTCCTGGGCGCTGACCCGGGTGAGCGCGTAGGTCAGGTCGAGGAAGCGCATCGAGACCTCGTGCCCCTCGCGCAGCGTGCGGCTGGAGAGGAGGGCGAAGCCCCAGATGCCGTACGTGGCCAGGCGGTAGCGCACCCCGGCAGCCAGGCCGCCGTGCTCGGGCAGCTCGGCGGCCAGCGCGGCGACCAGCCGGACCTCCTGCTCGGCGGTGATCTCGGCAGCCGGGTCGTCCAGGGCCGCCGCCGGGATGCCGGCGGCCCCGAGGAGGCGGCCGCGCGGCAGCCCGTGCTCCTCGGCCAGCGCGCACAGCAGCGCCGCGCTGCCCGTGCCCCGGGCCGCGGCGTGGACGGGGTTGGCCGATTTCATCAAGGTGCGGCCGATTGTGTCATGGCTCACAGCGGCTCCGCGTCGTTACGTTCGCGAGTGATACCGGTCACGCACGAAGGGGAGTACGGGCATGACGGCGATCGCGGAACAGCCGGTGACGACGGGGACGACGGAGCACGTGGACGTGCTGATCGTCGGCGCGGGGATCTCGGGGATCGGGGCGGCGCACCACCTCCGGGAGCGCTTCCCGGACCGGAGCTTCGTCATCCTCGACGCCCTCGACAGCCGGGGTGGCACGTGGTGGACGCACCGCTATCCCGGCGTCCGCTCCGACAGCGACCTCTTCACCTTCGGGTACCGGTTCAAGCCGTGGCGGGGTGCCTCGATCGCGACGTCGGAGGAGATCCTGTCCTACCTGGACGAGGTCATCGACGAGGACCGGCTGGGCGAGCGCATCCGGTACCGGCACCGGGTCACGACCGCGTCCTGGTCGTCCGCGGAGCGCCGGTGGACCGTCCAGGTCACGCGTGAGGACACCGGCGAGCAGCTCGCCCTCACGACCGACTTCCTGTGGATGTGCCAGGGCTACTACGACCACGACCGGCCCTACCGGCCGCAGTGGCCGGGCATGGACCGGTTCCGCGGGGCGGTCGTGCACCCGCAGCAGTGGCCGGCCGACCTGGACACCACCGGCAAGCGCGTCGTCGTCATCGGCTCCGGGGCCACCGCGGCCACGCTGGTGCCGGCGCTGGCCGACACCGCCGCGCACGTGACGATGCTCCAGCGCTCCCCGACGTTCTTCTTCGCCCGGCCCAAGACCCACGAGCTGGCCGAGACCCTGCGCGCTCTGGACGTGCCGGACGAGTGGACGCACGAGATCCTCCGGCGGGCCTACATCGCGGAGGGCGACGAGATCACCCGGCTCTCCTTCGAGGCGCCGGACGAGCTGCGGGAGCTGCTCATCGAGTCGATGCGCCCGCAGCTGCCCGAGGGGTTCGACATCGACAAGCACTTCAACCCGAGCTACCGGCCCTGGCAGCAGCGGCTGGCGCTGCTCCCCGACGGCGACATGTTCACCGCCATCCGGGAAGGGCGCGCCTCGGTCGTCACCGACACGATCGAGACGTTCACCGAGACGGGGATCCGGACGTCGTCGGGGGAGGAGCTCGAGGCGGACGTCGTCGTCACCGCGACCGGCTTCGACCTGAGCCTCTTCGGCGGCATCGCGTTCACCGTCGACGGCGAGCCGGTCGACTTCACCCAGCGGGTCACCTGGCGCGGCACGATGATCAGCGGTGTGCCGAACATGGCCTACGTGTTCGGCTACTTCCGGGCCAGCTGGACGCTGCGCGCGGACCTGGTCAGCGAGCTCGTCTGCCGGCTGCTCGCCCACATGCAGGAGCGCGGGGCCACCGTGGTCGTCCCGACCCTGCGCCCCGAGGACGCCGACATGCCGCTGCGGCCGTGGGCCGACCCCGAGAACTTCAACTCCGGCTACGTCATGCGCTCGGCGGGCCGCATGTTCAAGCAGGGCGACCGCGAGCCCTGGACCCACCTGCTGGAGTACGCGGAGGAACGGACGGCGCTGCCCGCCGTCGACCTCGACGACTCGTCCCTCGTCTACCGCTGACCGCCCGCACCGTTCCCCCCATCCACCCAGAACAGGAGTCGCCCGTGCCCGTCGACCCGAACATCGCCGCGATGCTGACCATGATGGAGCAGGCCGGCATGCCGCCCATGTACGAAGGCACCCCCGAGGCCGGGCGGGCGCTGTACCTGGCGCTCACCCACGGCGCCCGCACCCCGGAGCAGCTGGTGCCCGTGGGGAGCACCGAGGACCGCACCGTCCCCGGCGCCGAGGGCGACCTGGGGGCCCGCGTCTACCGCCCGGAGGGCGAGGGGCCCTTCCCGACGGTGATCTTCTTCCACGGCGGCGGGTGGGTCATCGGAGACCTCGACACCCACGACAACATGGCTCGCAACGTCTGCCGGGGGAGCGGCGCCGTGGTGGTCGCCGTCGACTACCGGCTGGCCCCGGAGCACCCGTTCCCGGCCGCGGCGGACGACGCGGTGGCCGCTGCGCGGTGGATCGCGGCGCACCTCGACGAGTTCGGTGGTGACCAGCGGCTGGGCGTCGCCGGGGACAGCGCCGGTGGCAACCTCGCCGCCGTCGTGGCGCAGGTGCTGCACGCCGACGGAACGCCGCTGGCGGCGCAGTTCCTGATCTACCCGGCGGTGGACGCCGAGGGCGAGTACCCGTCCCGCATCGAGAACGCCAAGGGGTACTTCCTCGAGAAGGACACCATGGACTGGTTCTACGGCCACTACGCCGGCGCGTGGGACGACGCGCAGGATCCGCGGCTGTCGCCGCTGCACGGCGCCGAGCTCTCGGGCCTGCCCCCGGCGGTGGTCGTCACGGCGGAGTACGACCCGCTGCGGGACGAGGGCGAGGCCTACGGCGAGGCGTTGCGCGCCGCGGGCGTTCCCGCCGACGTGCGGCGCTACGACGGCATGATCCACGGCTTCTTCGACATGGGCACGATCTCGCCGGCCGCGCAGACGGCGATCGACGAGACCAGCGCCCGCTTCGGGGAGCTCCTGCGCAGCTGAGCCGGCCGGCCGTGCGCGGGGCCAGTGCCCCTGGCCCCGCCCGCGCCCCGTCGCTCACCCGGCGGGGAAGAAGGCGCGCAGTCCGAGACGGGTCGGGCGCTGGAACGGCCGCCAGGCGCCGCGGGGCTGGGCCAGCCGGTCGGCGACCACCCACAGCACGGCCGGGTCCAGCCCCATGCCCAGGTGGCTGGCGTGCACGGCGACGTTCTCGCTGATCGGCCCCTCCTGCTGCAGGCAGGTGCGCCAGTCGACGACGCCGTCCCAGCGCGAGTACACCGAGGTGCTCGGCACCGGCAGCGCCGGGGCGGGACGCACGTCCCGCACCGCACGCAGGCGTCGGTACTCCTGGTACATGCCGGCGCCCACGGCGGCGCGGCGCGGCCGGGACGGCACGCCGGCGACCGGGGAGCCGAGCGAGACCACCTGCCGCACCAGCTGCGGGGATCGCTCGGCCAACCGACGGGCGAAGATGCCACCGAGGCTCTGGCCGACGATGCTCACCGGGCCGCCGTGCTCGTCGGCGAGCCGCTGCACCAGCGCCCGGACGCCGTCCACCACCTCCGGCCGGGGCCCGTGGTTGCGGCCGAGGTCCCAGCCGACCACGGGGTGACCCAGCCGGCCGATCCAGCGGCGCAGCGTCCGGGTGGAGGCGTCGGAGGCCAGCCAGCCCGGCAGGACGACGACCGGGTGCGGCTCGCCGCGCGGGGCGAACCGGAGCAGCGGGGACCCGGCCGCGAGCGCGCCGGCGCTGACCAGTGCGCGGGCCGGCTCGGTGAGGGCCAGCAGGTCGTCGGTGCGGGTGCCCCGAGGGCGCCCGGACGGGGTGCTCACCGGAGGTGCATGCCCGGCCGGAGGCGGGATCAGTCGCTCGGCGGCAGCACGCGCGGGACGAACACCTCGTCGATCGGCCGGGGGCCGACGTACTGGCGGCAGGTGCACGGCACCCAGCTGTGACCGGACCAGCGACCGCGCTTGTCGTAGGTGTCGCGCCGCAGCTCGGCGTAGCAGGTGTTGCTCTCGGTGTCGTGCTGGCTCAGCGTGTGCCCGCAGCCGCAGAGCGGGGTCATCGGTGCGGGCGGGGCGCTCCGCCGCCCCCGGCCCAGTCGCCCGGCGACGAAGCCGGCGCCGAGCAGCGCCGCGCCCACCAGCAGGCTGATCGGATCCATCTACGTGCACCTCCTGCGCGAGACATCGACGGTAACGCGCGAACGCCGTCCCCCGGCGGGGTGACCGCCGGTGACGGCGGCGCCGGCGGGTCGGTCGCGCAGCGTGGTGGCGACGGCGGTCGGCGGGGAGCCGCTTTCGCCCGATCGTGGTGATTGACCGGCCGTGACGTGGGGCACTGGTTGCAGGTGAGCACGTACGCCGTGGGTTTCGCCCGTCCCGACCGCTGGTCCGGCGGGCCGCGCACCGAACCGAGCTACCCGTGGCACGCCGTGGAGGCCCACCGCCCGCCGGCCGAGCTCGACGGCGAGGTGGAGCTGGCCGTCTGCGGGGCCATCGTCCAGGTCTGGGGCACGCAGAAGTGGCAGCGCGTCGGCGTGGGCCGCACCGGCTGCCCGGAGTGCGCGCGCCTCACCGCCGTCGACAGCCGGCTGACCACCGCCCGCTGACCCCGGGCCCCCTGGTCGGCCGGCCGGAGCCGGCCGACCAGCTCAGCGCTGCTCGGGCTTCCGGCCGCTGATCGCCGACAGCCCGGTGATCGCCCGGCCGACGATCAGCGCCTGCACCGAGTCGGTGCCCTCGAAGGTGAAGATCGCCTCCATGTCGGCGTGGTGACGGGCGACGTGGTGGTCGAGCAGGATCCCGTCACCGCCGAGGATGTCCCGCGCGTCGGCGACGATCGCCCGGGCCTTGGCCGCGTGGTTCATCTTCGCCAGCGACGCCATGGCGGCCGTCATCCGGCCGGCGTCGGCGAGCTTCGACAGCCGCCAGCACATCAGCTGCATCGACGTGATCTCGGCCAGCATGCGGGCGAGCTTGTCCTGCACCAGCTGGAAGCCGGCGATGGGCTGCCCGAACTGCTCGCGCTGCAGGGCGTGGGCGAGGGCCAGCTCGTAGGACGCCGTCGCCAGGCCGAGCGCCCGCCAGGCGACCGTGTAGCGGGTCCGGTCGAGCATCGAGGAGACGTCCTTGAACGAGTGGCAGTTGGCCAGCTTGTTCTCGACCGGAACCCGGACGTCGGTGAGGGTGATCTCGGCCTGCCACACCGCGCGCAGCGCTGTCTTGCCGGTCATCACCGTCGCCTCGTAGCCCGGCGTGCCCTTCTCGACGACGTAACCGCCGACCTTCCCGTCCTCGCCGCGTGCCCAGATGATCACGTAGTCGGCGATCGTGCCGTTGCCGATCCACTTCTTCTGCCCGTTGAGCACGAAGGCGTCACCGTCACGGCGGGCCGAGGTCTCCAGGCCCACGGCGTCGGAGCCGTGCTTGGGCTCGGTCAGGCCGAACGCCCCGATCTTCTCGAGGCGCACCATCTCGGGCAGCCAGCGCTCGCGCTGCTCCTCGTCGCCGAGGACGGCGATCGACTGCATCGCCAGGAAGCTGTGCACGCCGTTGAAGGTGCCGATGCTGCCGTCGGCGCGCGCCAGCTCCGCGGCGACCAGGCCCGCGGCGACGTTGCTCATGCCGGGGCAGCCGTAGCCCTCGATGGTGCCGCCGACGACGCCGAGCCCGGCGAGCTTCTGCGCCATCTCGAAGGGGAACTCCGCGCGTTCCCAGTAGTCGTTGATGTGCGGGGTGACCTCTGCGTCGCAGAAGGCCCGGACCCGGTCGCGGATCTCGATCTCCTCCGGCTCGAGGAGGTCATCGATGGCGTAGAAGTCAGGGCTGTCGACGGTCACGGTCCCGAACGTACGACGAACAGGTGCATGCTGCCCGTCGTCCGGTGCGTCGCCGGGGCGGCGCGGCTGCTGATCGCGCTGGTCGCGGCGCGTGGTCGGTGCGGCACTGCCCGGGGCGCGCCGCGGTAGCTTGCGTCGTCCCGGTCCCTGCCCCTGGAGCTCCGTTGCCGTTCCTCCTCCACCGCTTCACGCGGTTCGTCCGGCTGCGCCTGACCGGCTGGCGGCTGCCGCTGGCGGTCGCGGTGTTCGTCTTCCTCTCCAGCTGGCTGGCGATGGCGCTGGTCGAGCCCGTGGGCAGCGACATCACCGCGCCGGGCACCTACTGGTGGTACTTCCTCGTCACCGCCGCGACCGTGGGCTACGGCGACGTCTTCCCCAGCTCCGTCGTCGGCCGGGTCATCGGCGCCTACGTGATCGTGGGCGGCATCGTCACCCTGACCCTGTTGTTCACCCGGCTGTCCGAGGCCCTGCAGTCGTTGCGGGGCCGCCGTCTGAGAGGTGTGGTTCCCCTGGACCTGTCCGACCACGTGGTGCTGCTGGGCTACTGGCCCGGGCGCACCGAGCGGATCGTCGCCGAGCTGACCGCCGAGGGGCGGACCCAGGTCGCGCTGTGCGCCTGGGAGGACGTCATGGAGAACCCCATGCCCGACCAGCCGGCGGTGCACTTCGTCCGCGGCGACCTCACCCACGAGGACGTCATGCATCGGGCGTGCGTGCCGCGGGCCCGGACGGTGGTCGTCGACGTGCGGGATGACAACGAGACGCTCGCCGTCGTGGTGGCCGCCGAGCACGCCCACCCCGGGGGCCACCTCGTCGCGGCGCTGCGCGACCTCGAGCGGCGAGACACGCTGCGCTACGTCAGCGCCGGCGTGCAGGGCGTCCAGTGGCACATGCCGTCCCTGCTCACCGAGGAGGCCAACGACCCTGGCATCACCCAGGTCTACAGCGAGCTGATGACCCACGGCGGGCGGAACACCTACTCGCTGACGGTGCCGGCCGGCTTCCCGCACGCGACGTTCGGCGAGTGCCAGCGGCACTTCGGCGAGGCCTTCGGGGCGACCGTGCTGGCGGTGCGCGGCCCCGACGGGCTCGCGGTGAGCCCGCCCTGGGACACCCCGCTCGCGGTGGGGACGACGCTGTACTACGTCGCGGCCGGCCGCATCCCGGCCCGGCAGCTGACCGCCGTCCGGCGCACCTAGGAGGGGTGGCCCTCGACGTCGCCCTCGTCGCCCTGCGGGGCCTCGCGGGGCGCGCTCTGCTCCTCCAGGGATGCCGCCATCTCGGGCGACTCCTGCTCCAGGGCGATGTCGCGGGGCTGCGGCGTCTCGTGCTCCGTCGTCATGCCCCCACCCTGCCGCAGTGCGGCGCCCGCCGCCCCCCGGTCGTCACTCGTCTCCGGGGGCCAGCCACCCCGGGCGGTAGAGCACGGTCCCCGACAGCCCGGGCACGTCCAGCACCACCGTGCCGGTGAGCTCCTGGGTCGGTCCGAGCGGAGCCGCCGGGAAGGGCGCCGCGCCGGTGTCGCACACCCCGGCCGGGGAGCCGCCGGCGACGACCGTGCCGTCGTCCCCGACCAGGCGGAAGTCCCCGGCCGCCACGCTGCGCTCGCTCCCCAACGCGGAGAGGTCGGCGCCGGTGGTCACCGTGATCCGGACCGCGACCAGCGACCCGTTGCTGGGGACGACGGCGGCGTCGGCGCAGCTCACGCCGGGCAGCACCTCCTCCACCGTGACGGTGAGGACCAGGTCGCTCGTCGCGGGATCCCGCACCTCCAGCGGCGCACCGGGCACGAGGACCACGGCCGGCTCGGGGGTCTCGGTGGGTGGTGGCTCGGGGGTCTCGGTGGGTGGTGGCTCGGGGGTCTCGGTGGGCTGCGGTTCCGTGGGTGGTGGCTCGGGCGTCTCGGTGGGTGGTGGCTCGGTGGACGGCGGTGAGGGGGGCTCGGTGGGCGGCTCGCCGGGTGGCGGCACCGCCGGCGATGCCGGGGTGGTCAGGGGTGCCGGGGCGGGCAGCGGTGGCGAGGACGCCGGGTCCGGGGACGCGGACGGAGCTGACGTGGGGCCGGGGGAGGGTGTGGCCTCGACGGCGGCGGGGACCGGGTCGCCGGCGGGTTCCTCGTCGAGCGGCTCGCCCGGGTCGTCGTGGGATCGCTCCGGCGTCTGGGTCGGCGACGGCGACGGAGACGGCGGCGCGGGCCGCCCTCCCGCGTCCCCGGGGGCCGGCGGTACGGGGCGGGGAACGCCGGCGGTGGGAGCACCGGGCAGGAACCAGTCCTCGTCGCCGGGTGGGAGAGCGCCGATGGTCGGGATCACAAGCGGCCCCATGCCGCTGCCTCCCTCAGGGGGGAGCAGCCAGATCCGCGTCTCCGCCCGGTCGTCCGCCGCCACCTGCAGGCCGGCGGACCCGGCCGCGGGCAGGCCGGCCCCGCTCAGCGCGACCAGCGCGGCGGACCCGAGCCCGCCCGTCACCACGCCCAGGGCACGCAACCGGCGGAGGGCCGCCGCCTCCGCGGCGCGGCGGGTCGATGGCGAGGTCGGAGCCGTCGCCCGCCTCGGCACGAAGCGCCCGCGTGCCGGCGCCGCGTGCCGGACGGCCGAGGGATCCCGGGGGACCGGCGACGGCCGCCGCACCCCGGGGGCGCCCGAGGTGGGTGCCGCGGCATCCACCCCCGGGACCGGGACAGCCCCGGCGGGGGGCTGGGGCGGGGTGGTCATCGTCATCACCGCCAGGATCGACGAGCCGGGGGAACGGCCGGGAAGGAGCAGCTGGACGCTAGCCGTCCGGTGGGCGATCCGGGAGGGCTTCCGAAACGGCACCGCCCTCGTTTCTCGGAGGCGTCACCGACCCCGCAGTTCCCGGCGCAGGATCTTGCCGGTCACCGTCTTGGGCAGCTCGTCGACCAGCTCCACGCTGCGCGGGTACTTGTAGGCGGCCATGCGCTCCTTGCAGTGCGCGATCAGCTCCTCCGACGTCGTGCTCGCCCCTGGCTTGAGGCTGACGAACGCCTTCACGGTCTCGCCGCGCTTCTCGTCGGGCACGCCGACCACCGCCGACTCGCGGACGGCGGGGTGCTCGGCCAGCACGTCCTCGACCTCCCGCGGCCACACCTTGTAGCCCGAGGCGTTGATCATGTCCTTCTTGCGGTCGACGATGAACACCCAGCCCTCGTCGTTCATGAAGCCGACGTCGCCGCTCTTGAGCGCACCGCCGGGCAGGCCGGCCGCCGTCTCCTCCGGCTTGCCCCAGTAGCCGGCCACGACCTGCGGCCCCTCGGCGACGATCTCGCCGATCTCGCCCAGGGGCAGGTCGCGGCCGTCGTCGTCCTGGATGCGCACCACCGTGTTCGGAGCGGGGACACCGACCGACAGCGCACCCGAGACCGGGTCCACCGGCGACGGCGACCCGAACGGCGTCACCGTCATCGGCGAGGTCGTCTCGGTCAGGCCGTAGGCGTTGTGCACCTGCTTGCCGGTGGCGGCCAGGAAGTTCTGCTCGGCGGTCGGCGAGATGGCCGCACCGCCGGAGTAGATCGAGGTGAACGAGTCGAAGTGGTCACGCGTGAAGCCCGGGGCGTTGAGCAGTGCGCTGAACGCGGTGATCGCCCCGATGGTGAACGTCGGGCGGTGCTCGGCGAAGGCGTCGAGCACGACCTGGGGCTCGAACCGGTAGGCCAGCACCAGCGGCGCCGGCACCAGCAGGCTGACCGCGATGTGCCCGATCAGCCCGGTGATGTGGAACAGCGGGGCGACGCCGAAGATCGCGCCGTCCCGGCCGGCGTGCACCCAGTCGCGGTAGACCTGTGCCGTGAAGACCACGTTCCGGTGGGTGTTCATCGCGCCCTTGGGCACGCCGGTGGTCCCCGAGGTGTAGGTCAGGAACGCCACGTCGTCGGAGCGCAGGCCGACCGGCGGTGGCACCCGGCCGCGGTGGACGGCGACGAACTCGGCGAAGTCCGTCGTCCCCTCGTGCCGCTGCCGGCTGATGCCGGCGAAGAGCCGCTCGTCGTCCCGCGTCTGGAACTCCAGTTCGCTCGTGGTGAGGACGAGGCGGACGTCGGTGTCCGGCACGACCTCGCGCGCGACCTCGTCGTAGAGCGTCTCCAGGGCCAGCAGCACCGTGGCCCCGGAGTCCGCGAGCAGGTAGGAGAGCTCGCGGGCCCGGCTCATCGGGTTGATCGACACCATGATCCCGCCGGCCTTCCAGGCGGCGACCATGGCGATCACGAACTGCGGCACGTTCTGCAGGTAGACCGCCAGCCGGTCGCCCGGCCCGAACCCGCGCTCGAGCAGGCCGACGGCGAGCGCGTCGCTGAGCTCGTCGAGCTCCCGGCGGGTGATCGTCCCGTCGAAGTACCGCAGCGCGACGCCCAGCGGGTCCCGCTCGACCCCGGCCCGGAACATGTCCAGGGCGGTGTCGTACTCGATCGGGTAGTCGGCCGGCTGGTCGCCGTAGAGCGCCAGCCAGGGCCGGTCGTCGTAGCCGGTCACGACCGCGGCCTCACTTGATGACGACGGGGTTGACGGGGGTGCCGGCCGCCTTCGCGACCTTCAGCGGGGCGGCGACGTACAGGAACGCGTACTGCCCGTCCTCGGCGCAGTCGGCGGCCAGCTTCTCGAGGTCGGCGATCTCGGTGAGGGTGACCCCGAGGTTGCGCATCAGCGCGTTGTGCAGCACCAGGGCGACGCCGTTGTTGGGGTCGAAGGTGACCTCGTTGGCGATCGTGTCGGTGACCAGGTTGGGGATCTCCATGTCCTGGAACCACCGCACCAGCTCGGGGGAGTAGACCAGCCCCGGCTCGTTGAAGCCCTCGTAGAAGGCCTCGCCCTGCTCGTGGAAGAGCTGCAGGAAGTTGGTGCGGATGACGAGGATGTCGCGCTTCTGGATGGGCGTGCCCTGCGCCTCGGCGCAGGCGACGAGGTCCTCGTGGGTGAAGGTCTCGCCCTTGTCGAGGGTGGGCTTGCCGCGGAAGCGCGCCATGTCCAGGAGCACGGCACGGCCGACGACGCCGCGCTCGGCGATCGGCGCGACGCTGGCCTTCTCCAGCCCGCCGACCGTGGTCCGGGCGTCGTAGCCGTTGTAGATCTTCCCGTCGTACCAGAGGTGGCCGAGGGCGTCGTACTGGGTGGAGCCCTGGAGGTAGGCGTCGATCTTGTCGTCGGCGTAGTGCAGGCCGCCGGGGTACTGGGCGCCCTTGCCCCCCTCGTCCCAGTCGCTCTCGTCCAGCACCTGGGTGCGCACGGCGGGGGTGCGGCCGGGCCACACCGGGTCGCCCTTGGGGTCACCGATGAGGCGCTGCAGCGTGAAGACCTTGCCCGAGCGCACGAGCTTGACCGCGGCGAGCACCTGCTCGGGGCCGAGGTAGTTCAGCGCGCCGACCTCGTCGTCGGGCCCCCACTTGCCCCAGTTGGTGGGCGCGTCCTTCAGGAGCTCACCGAGGTAGGGCGCGGTCGTGGGGGTGTCGGTCACGGATGCCTCCAGAGCTGGTCGACGGCCCGTCCGTCGACGGGCGGGGCGGTGACCTGGACTATTCGCCGCTGTGGTGCCGACCACAACCGGCGTGCAACATTCGGTGCAACCGACGCCGACCGAGCCGCAGGGAGCCCCCTTGACCACCAGCACCGTGCCCGGCAACCCCGAGTCCGTCTTCACCTACGGGGCCCCGCAGCTGAAGTTCGGCAACGGCGCCTCCGACGAGATCGGCTTCGACCTCAGCCGGTACGGCGTGCGGCGGGTCCTCGTCGTGACCGACCCGGGGGTCGCGGCCACCGGGCACCCGCAGCGGGTGGCCGACCAGATGGCGCAGTTCGGCATCGAGGCGCGGGTGTTCGACGGCGTCCACGTCGAGCCGACCGACCAGAGCCTGGTCGCTGCCATCGACGAGGCCCGGTCGTCGGGTCCCTGGGACGCGTTCGTCGCCGTCGGTGGCGGGTCGAGCATCGACACGGCCAAGGCGATCAACCTGCTCACCACCAACCCCGGTGAGCTGATGGACTACGTCAACGTCCCGGTCGGCAAGGGGCAGGCGCCGTCGGAGCCGCTCAAGCCGCTGGTCGCCGTCCCGACGACGACGGGCACCGGGTCGGAGAGCACGACGATCTGCGTGATGGATGTGATCTCGGCCCGGGTGAAGACCGGCATCAGCCACGCCCGGCTGCGCCCCACCCTGGCCGTCATCGACCCCGACCTCACCCGCAGCCAGCCCTCCGGCGTGACCGCGGCGTCGGGCATGGACATCCTCTGCCACGCGCTGGAGAGCTACACCGCCCGCTGGTACACCACCTACGAGCACAAGTCCCCCGAGGAGCGGGTGCCCTACTGCGGCTCCAACCCGATCTCGGACATGTGGTCGGAGAAGGCGCTCACCCTGCTCGCCGGGTCCTTCCGCACCGCCGTCCGCAACGGGGACGACGTCCAGGCGCGGTCGGACATGGCGATCGCGGCCACCTTCGCCGGCATGGGCTTCGGCAACGCCGGCGTGCACATCCCGCACGCCAATGCCTATCCCATCGCCGGGCAGGTGAAGGACTTCCACCCCAAGGACTACCCGGGCGACGAGGCGATGGTCCCGCACGGGATGTCGGTCGCCCTCACCGCGCCGGAGGCCTTCCGGTTCACCTTCGAGGCGTCCCCGGAGCGGCACGTCCGGGCGGCCGAGCTGCTGGCGCCGGGTGCCGACCGCCCCGCGGACCTGGCGGAGTTCCTGCCCACCGTGCTCGCCGACCTGATGCGCGACATCGACATCCCCAACGGGGTGGGTGCCGTCGGCTTCGGCGAGTCGGACATCCCCGACCTCGTCGACGGCGCGATGAAGCAGCAGCGGCTGCTGGCCACCTGCCCGCGCGCCGTCACCGAGGACGACCTCGCCGGCATCTTCCGGCGGTCGCTCTCGCTGTGGTGAGGCCCCTCAGCGAGGGGGGACGACGGTCTTGGTGACCTGACCGGTCGCCACGAGGACGCCGTCCACGGTGGCCTCCGCCCGCATGAACGCGACCGCCCGGCCGCGGCGCAGCACGGTCGCCGTCACCTCCACGGTGGAGTCGGCGGCCACCGGTCGCAGCAGCGAGGCGGAGACGTCGTGGGTGACCGCGTGCTCGCCGTCGCCGAGGGAGGGCAGCAGCGCCAGGAACGAGGCGACGTCGAGGAGGGCGTAGACGACGCCGCCGTGCAGCAGCCCCGCCGGGTTCTGCGCGGCGGGGCCCACCGGGAAGCGGATGCCGGCCGCCGGGTTCCCGGCGTCGCGCAGCTCCACCCCGAGGAACCGGTGGAGCGGGATGTCCAGGACGGCCTGCACGTGGGCGTCGGTAACGGGTTCGCCGGTCACCCGGTCAGCATCCATCAACAGCCCCGGTGGCTTCCCACAGGCCCGACCGGAGCCCGTCGCGGGGTGCGCCCGCGCTCCTAGCCTCCGCCTCGACGTCTCCGCCTCGATCGCGGGACCAGGGGAGGAGCGGCGGTGATCCGGTACGGGGACCCCGAGGCGCTCGACGCGCTGGCGGCCGAGCTCGTGCGGCGTGCGCGGGAGGTGCGGGAAGCGGGGGAGGAGCACCGGCGCGACGGCCGGCGGGCCCAGTGGGTGTCCGACGCCGCCACGGCGTACCGGCGCCAGCAGGCGCGGTACTGCGCGGACGTCGACGCCGCGGCCGAGGCGATCGAGCGGGCCGCGGAGCTGCTGCGCCGGCACGCCGACGAGGTGCGCGCCCGGCTCGCCGCGATCGCCCGGGCGGAGCGGGCGGTCCGGTCGTGGCTGGCCGAACGGGCCGCCCGCGGGGAGAACGCGCTCGAGCAGGTGGGTGAGGTTCTGGGCGGACTCCCCGAGGCGGGTGCCGACGCCTGGCGCGCGGTGCCGGCCCGGCTGAGCGGCGCGGGCCTGTGGTGACCGCCCCCGAGCTCTCGGTCAGCGGCGGGGCCGGCGGCGTCGAGGCGGAGCTCGCCGACCTCGTCACCCTGGGACGGAGCAGCGCGGGCCTGGCCGAACTGCTCGCCCGCACCAGCGCGGCGTGCCACCTGGTGCTCGCCGACCCCGACCTGCTGGCCTCCGCGCTCCTGGACCCTGCGGGCGTGGCGCGGGTGGGTGCCGCCCTGCTGGAGGCGCTGGACGGTCCGCGCGGACTGACCGCGCTCGCGGTGCGGTTCGCGGCGCGGGCCGTCGCGCTGGAGGACGCGGCCGCGGCCTACGAGGCGGCCGACCGCGCGCTCGCCGAGCTGGCCGACGACCTGGAGTGGGCGGCCGGCTGCCTCTGGCCGGTCACGACGGCGGCCCTCGTCCTGGGCACTGCCGGGCGGGCCGTCAGCGACCCGACCGGCGCGGCCGCCGACGTCACCGCGCTGCTCGCCGACCCCGAGCGCTGGCTGACCGACCGCCCGGGGCTGGTCGACGACGCGATGGGCGCGCTGCCCGGTGCGGCCACCATGGCCGGCGGTCTCGCGGTCGGCCCCACCGGCCGCTGGCTCGGCGGTGAGGACGTCGGCGCCGCGGCCCGCCGGCTCGGACGGCTCTGGCCCGACGGGGCCCCGGTGGTCACGCGGCTGCCCGACGACGTCAGCGGTCCAGCGACCGCGCCACCCCGCGGGATCGACGACCTGCTGGGCGCGCTCGAGGTCCGGGCACGGAAGTCCGGCCCGGCGCGCGACACGATCGCCGTCCGGGTGCTCACCCGCGCCGACGGTGGCACCGCCTACGTCGTCGACATCCCCGGCACCGGCGTCTGGAACGCGCCGTCGGGCACGGTCCACCCGCGGACCCACGACCTCGGGACCAGCCTCCGGGTGCTCGGCGGTGACACGACGACGCGCCAGGCGGGGATCGCCGAGGCGCTCCACCGGGCCGGTGCGGAGCCGTCGGACCCCGTGCTGCTGGTCGGGCACAGCCAGGGCGGGATGGTGGCCGCGCAGGCGGCCGCGGACGCCGGCGGCCCGGGCTTCGGGTTCGACGTGCGCGCCGTGGTCACCGTCGGGGCACCCGTCGCCCGCGTCGACGTCCCGCCGGAGGTGCAGCTCCTCGCGCTGGAGAACCGCCACGACCTCGTCCCGCAGCTGGACAGCCGCGCCAACGACGACAGCCCGAACGTCACCACCGTGACCTTCGCGGCGCAGCACGGCAGCG
The DNA here is from genome assembly GCF_054050975.1 of Blastococcus sp. SYSU DS0828. Taxonomy (NCBI): domain Bacteria; kingdom Bacillati; phylum Actinomycetota; class Actinomycetes; order Geodermatophilales; family Geodermatophilaceae; genus Blastococcus; species Blastococcus sp. SYSU DS0828. The sequence goes on from NZ_JBJHAK010000008.1 coordinate 70,500, forward strand.
TCGCGGACAACCACGCCATCGGGGCCGCGTACCGGCCCGCCGCCCGGGCGGTCGATGCCGGGGAGGACCCGTCGCTGGCCGCGTTCCGCGCCGCCGCCGCGCCCTTCCTGGTGCCGCCCGGCGAGCCGGCGTCGGTCGTCGCGCACGTCTACGAGATCGGCCGGAGGTGACGTGGCCGCGCTGGCTAGTCTGCCGTGGTGCAGGGGGCGGCGGTGGTGCTGCCGGAGTTCTCCCTCATCGTCCTGGGGCTGGTGCTGCGCCGCTGGGCCTGGCGGTCCCCGGGATTCTGGGCGGAGCTCGAGCGCCTCGTGTACTTCGTGCTGTTCCCGGCCCTGCTGCTCCGCACCACGCTCGCCGCCGACGTCGCCGCGGCCGGTACGGGGGTGGCCCTGCTGGCGGCGGTGGGGGCGATCGCGGCGGGCGCGCTGCTCGGCGCGCTCGTGCGGTGGTTCCCGGGCATCGACCGGGTGACCGCGGCCTCGGGGTGGCAGACGGCGTTCCGCTTCAACTCCTTCCTGGCGCTGGCCCTCGTCGACGACCGCGGGCCGGCCGCGCTCGCGCTGATGGGCGTCCTGCTGGGCGTCACCGTGCCCGCGGTCAACGTCCTCGCGGTGCTGGCGCTCGCGGGAGGCACCACTGCGGCGAGCGGACGCGGCGCCGTTCTCGGCGTGCTCGGGGCCGTCGTCCGCAACCCGCTGATCGTGGCGACCGTCGCCGGGCTCGCCGGCAACGCCGCCGGCGTGGTGCTGCCGGAACCGGTCGACGCCACGCTCGGCCGGATCGCCGCCGCGGCCGTGCCCATGGGGCTGCTGACGGTGGGTGCGGCGCTGCGGATCGGCGAGCTGGCCCGCCGGGAGTGGGCGCTCTCCGGCTACCTGACGGCGGTCAAGCTGCTCGCGGTGCCCGCGGCGGCGCTGGCCCTCGTGGCGCTCCTGGGCATCGAGGGCGACCAGCGCGCCGTCGTCCTCGCGTTCGCCGTCGTGCCGCCCGCCACGGCGTCCTACGTGCTGACGGCCCGCATGGGCGGCAACGGCGGGTTCGTCTCCGCGCACATCTCCCTGGCGACGACGGCCGCGCTCGGGACCGTGCCGCTGTGGTTGCTGGTCGCGGGCTGAGGAGGAGGCGTGCGGTCCGCTAGCGTCCTGAGGCATGTCGCGGCGGCGCACGATCGCGATCACCGGCGGGATCGTCGGGCTCGCCCTGGTCCTGTCGGTCCTGATCCCGGGCAGCCCGACGCGGGTCGTCGCCCGGGGCGCCGTGCACGCGGAGTGCGTCACGTGGGTGGGCGACGAGGGGAGCCGGTCGCTGGCGGTGTACGGGGACTCGATCAGCCGCGCGGACAGCGAGCCCCGGTTCGGCTTCCACGGCGGCCGCTCCTGGTACTCCCACCTCGTCTGCTCCGACGAGTTCACCGACGGCGCGAACGCGGCCGTGGCCGGGGAGACGGCGGCGGAGGTGCTGGGGCGTCTCGAGGCCGACGCGCCGCGGGTCGACGTCCTGGTCATCCAGGCCGGCACGAACGACCTCCGCCTCGGGGTGCCGACGAGGGAGACGGTGGCGAACCTGCGCCGGGCGGTCCGGCTGGGGCAGGAGGCCGCGGGCACGGTGCTGCTGGCGACGGTGCAGCCGTGGACGGACACGGACGCCACGGCCCTGAATGCCGCGGTCCGCCGGCTGGCGGACAGGACGGGCGTCGAGCTGGTGGACTTCGCCGGCGTGCTGGGTGACCGCGACCTGACCCGGGACGGGGTCCATCCGACGGAGGCGGGCGCCCGCGCCCTGGCCGACCTGGTGGCGGATGCCGTGACCTAGACGCCGACCACAGGGGCCGCGCGCTGCCCGCAGTCCGGAGAGCTCCGGACTGCGGGCAGCGACCCCATGACGGTCGGGCCTGCTCGCCGGACCCGGCGAGCCGAGCAGGTCAGTCCATCGCGTTCAGTGACGCGACGGACTCGCGCGTCGGGCCGAAGCCGATCGGGGAGTGCTGGAGGTAGTGCGTCCGGTAGGTCCCGGCCGCCGAGTAGATGCCCTGCTTGATGTAGACGGACTGCCCCTCGTACAGGTTGGCGACCCGCTCGGACAGGACCTTCTCGCCCTGGTGCCAGACCTCGATGAGGCCCTTCGCCGGGTCGGGGGACCAGATGAACCGGACGGTGTGGTCGTTCCAGGCGCCCTTGTCGATCGTGCCGAGGTTGAAGGTCCGGACGTACTGCGCGTCGCCGGCGGTCCTGCCGCCCGTGCCACCCCGGACGTCGACCATGAGGTTCTCGTTCACGTCCGACCAGAAGTGCACGTTGGGGTTGCCGGAGTTCACCGTCTGGTGCCACTGCGTGTAGATCAGGAACTGGCCGCGCTCGTCCCAGTCGAAGTCGGCCGGGAAGAACGTGGACCAGGCCCACCACTGCTCGTCGCCGGGCCGGACGTCGCCGGAGGCGGCGATCGAGTCGCGGACCTCGGAGCGGAGGGTGCCGTGCGTGCCGTTCCAGCCGGTGTCGCCGCGCTGCACGGTGAAGAAGGCGGTGCGCTCCGAGCCGGGGTACGGGTTGGCCGTGGTGGTGCCGTACTGGTCCGACCGGAGGGCGTGGATCTCGGGCCAGGGGCCGGGGACCAGCGTCGTGGCGTCGTAGCCCCAGACCCGCGTGGGCTGGACGGCGGGCAGCTCGGACTCGGGCTCGGGCTCGGGCTCGGTCGCGGGCGGGGGCGTCGTGGTCGTCGGCGTCGTGGTCGTCGGGGGCGTGGTGGGCTCCGTGGACGGCGCCGGCGGCTCGGTGGTGGTGGGCTCGGGCGGGGGCGTCGTGGTGACCGGGGCCGCCTCGGCCGGCTGGCCGCCGGGGTAGATGTGCACCGGCTCCGTCCGCTCACCCTGCACCTTGGCGTGGTCCCGCGGCACGACCACGAAGGCGTACCGCGGGGTGGACAGCGGCAGCCGGGGCGACGTCCAGGCGGTGGCGCCGGTGGAGCCCACGATGCGACCGGCGGCGCCGGAGGTGACGTCGATGACGAGGTAGTCGCGGGCCCCGGGCACCCCCGTCCAGTCCAGCGAAGCCCGCTGATCGACGGCCTCGCCGGTGAGATCGGCCGGGGGGAGCAGCACGGCGGCGGCCTGCGTGTGCGATGTGACGGGCCGAGGGGCTGCCAGGACGGCGTCGGCGAGTCCGGCGCCGCCGATCAGGGTCAGGGCCGCCAGGACGGCCAGGTTGCGCTTGTTCATGGCGTCGGTCCTCAGATCAGGTCGAGCGGGGTCTGGACGAGGCGGTCGGCGGCATGGACGCCGCCGCCGGCATCGGTCAGGACGGCGGTGGCGACGGCGAGCACGAGACCGGCCCTCGAGGGGAGCCGGGCAGGCGCTGCAGATGCCGCTCGGACGCCGCGTCCGGGGCTGCGGCGGTGACACCACCGGTCGAACCGACGGCGGCTGAACGCTCTGTCACGCATCAATTACGCCACGTCATGAAGGCGGCGGTGCAGAGGCGCGCCGGTCGCCTTCCGGCCGCGGCGCCGGTGTGGCGCACCGCTGACGCCGAGGCGCCTACACCCATTGGGAGCCGTGTCCTTGCTCACGCGGACAGGGAGGCGCGAGCGCCAGGCACGACACCGCTGGCATGGGAGAGGTGGGGCGGGTGGGGCTCGAACCCACGACCCAGGGATTATGAGTCCCATGCTCTGACCAGCTGAGCTACCGCCCCGGACCCGCCAGCCTGCCAGACGGCGCCGCGGCGCCGCAGCCACGTCCTGGGGCCGGTGGGGCGAACTGACAAGGTCCGTTACCCCCCTGTGACATTCGGGCGATCCGCTTGTACCGTCTCTCGCGGCCCATCCGATCCCGCTCCCGAAACCCGGGGGCTCGGACGGGCCCCGCCGAACTCTGCGGCCTCACCGCCGCGGGGACCGGGGACCCACGTTCTCTGGGGTGAATCCCGCCTGCGCCACCACGGGCAGGCAGGTAGGGCATGTTCCGGCCCGAACCCGTCAGCTGACCTGGTAGGCGGATAGAGGAACGGAGACCGTCGCCTTGGCGACCTCGCACCACCTGCGCCACCACGTCCCGGCCGCGCCCGCGCGCCGGGCCCTCAGCCGCACCCGTCGGGCGGCCACCGCCGCCACCGCACTGCTGGCGCTCGCACTGCTCGGGACGTCGACCGCGGCGGCCGCGCCGGGCGACGCGCGCAGCGAGCACGACCGCGTCGAGGCGGAGGTCGCCGACATCGAGCAGCGCGTGCGCGACGCAGAGGAGCGCCTGCAGCAGCTCACCCTCCGGGCAGAGGAGGCCAGCGGCGCCGTGCTCGCCGCGCAGGCCGAGCTCGACCGCGCCCGCGAGCACGCCGACGCCATCGCCGCCGAGCTCGCCGCCGTCCGGGAGGCCGTGGCGAGTACCCAGGGTGAGGTAGCCGCCCTCGGCCGGGAGGCCTACATGGGCAGCGACAAGTCCATGAAGCAGCTGGAGATGGTGCTGCACGCCGACGGCCCGGGGGAGCTCCTCCAGCAGGCCGCGACGCTCGATCTCCTCGGTGAGGATCGCGCGCAGGTGCTCGAGGACCTGCGGGTGGCCGAGGCCCGCGAGGCCCGGCTCGACCAGGAGGCGAAGGCCGCCGTCGCCGAGCGGGATGCCGCAGCGCGCAAGGCCCAGGGCATGCAGGCGGAGGTCGACGCCCTCCTCGCGGCCGCGCAGACCGACTTCGATGCGCTCACCGCCGAGAAGGCGGCGCTGGACGAGCAGCTGCGCGAGGCGGAGATCCGCATGCTCAGCCTCCGCGGCACGGCCGACCCCGTCGCCGCCTGGTCCGAGCAGCAGGCCACCGAGCAGGCGGCCGTGGCGGCGGCTCCCGCGACCGCCGGGGCCGGCCGGCTCACCCAGGGGCGGGTCACCTCCTGCTACGGCAGCCGGTGGGGTACCCAGCACCTCGGCGTGGACATCGCCGCGCCGATCGGCACCCCGATCTTCACGCCGGAGCCCGGGGTCGTGCTGCAGGCCGGGCCGGCCAGCGGGTTCGGCCTCGCCGTCGCCATCCAGCACCACGACGGGGCCATCACCGTCTACGGGCACGTGAACCAGTTCTTCGTCTCGCCGGGCCAGGTCGTCAGCGGTGGGCAGCAGATCGCCGAGGTGGGCAACCGGGGCCAGTCCACCGGCCCGCACCTGCACTTCGAGGTGCACCTCGGTGGCCTGTACGCCAACCGGTCCAACCCGGTGCCGTGGCTGGCCCAGCGCGGCATCACCCTCGGCGGCAGCTGCGGCTGAGGCTGGTTGACGCCATCGGTCAGGATGAGCACGTGCGGACGACGGCGGGGGCGAGCCCGTGGCTGCGGGCGTGGCTCCTCGTCGCGCTGCTCGCGACCGGCGTGGTCGCCGCCCTCGCCGTCGACGTGCCCACCCTGGCGCAGGTCCGCTCGTGGGCCGACGGCGGCGGCCTCCGGACGTGGCTGCTGCTGATCGCCGCGCAGGGGGTGGTCCTGCTCGCGCCCGTCCCACGGTCGGTGCTGGCGGCGCTGACCGGAGCGGTCCTGGGGTTCGGCGCGGGCTTCGCGGTCGCCTACACCGGTGCCTTCCTGGCGGCGACCGGTGCGTTCTGGCTCGCGCGGGGCCTGGGTCGCCCGGCCGTGGAGCGGCTGGCGGGGCCGCGGCTCGGCCGCGTGGACCGGTTCTCCAGCGACCGGGGCTTCGTCGCGGTGGTGCTGAGCCGGGTGGTCCCGATGGTGCCCTTCGTCCTGGTCAACTACGCGGCGGGCCTGAGCGCTGTACGGCCGCTGACCTACGGCATCGCCACCGCCGTCGGACTGGTACCCGGCACGGTGGTGCAAGTGGGCGCCGGCGCCTCGGCCGGCGCGGTCGTCGCCTGGATGCCGACCGCCACGGTCGCCCCGGTGGTCATCGTGCTGGTGCTGCTGCTGCTTGCCGGTGCGGCCGTGTCGAGGTACCGATCCCGCACCGGCGAGCAGGTGGGCGAGGACGCGGGTCAGCGCCCGCCGAAGAACCGCCCCAGCGCGCCGCCGGCCCCGCCCACGGTGCGGGCGGCCAGCTGAAGGATCGGTCCGCCCGGGATGCCCGGCACCTGCTGGACGATCGGCGCCAGCTGCAGGAGCCCGGGCACGTCGTGGACCTTCAGTCTGCGGCGGGCCACCGCCGGTACCGGGTTCACCCGGCCGGCGGCGGCGTCGAGCAGGAGCTCGGGGGTTGCCTCCACGGCCGGGCCCTCGACGACACCCGGCGGCACCCGTCGCACCCGCCACCCGTCGTCGTCCGCGGTGAACCCCCAGCCGCCGTCGGGTGTCACCAGGCTGACGCGGCCGGCGATGCCCGACGAGGCGGCCAGTGCGCCGGTCACGTCGGTCAGCGCCGCGAGCCCTGACTGCAACACGGGGCCAGGCGGTGGTGGCGCACCGCAGGACACCAGGTCCAGCCCGTGGACGGCGAGCTCGTAGGCCTGTCCGAGGACGACGCTGAGCAGCGGCAACCGGCCGACGACCGAGACCGCGGGTGCGGTGTCGAGCTCCACCGGCTCGTCGGTCAGGTAGCGGGCCGTCGCCTCGCGGTTGCGGCGCAGGGCGGCCAGCACCTCCGCACGGGAGGCGTCGCGGTGGGCGGCGGTCACCCGAGCGTTGACCGCGTCCGGGTCGGGGGGCGTGCCGGCGCCGCCGGTCCGGGCCGAGGCGATGAGGTCGGGCAGGGCGGTGTGGTCGTCCCAGCAGCCCAGGTGCACGCAGATTTCGTGGGCCCGCCACCCGGGGAGCCGGGACCGGCGGTCGAGGTCCACCGATTCCGCCTGCGCGAGGAAGGCGTCCCACGCGTCCAGCACCATCCCCGCGACCGCGTCGCGGCCCGCCTCGGCCATGCCCTGGTGTCCGCCCACGCGGAGGCCCTACCCGGAGGCCGCGCGAGGCAGGCACGGCGCACCGTGGCGCCGGTCACCCGCCCGGGTGAGCGCGCCGTCACGCGGCGGCGGGCGCGGACCGATCGCCCCTCCGTGAGCGAGACACCGGCGCGCGACCGCCGAGCGGGCTGGGGCCACGCCTGCGGACGACGGTCGCGCCCGGCGGTCCCGGCCGTGCTGGTCGGCCTGCGGTCCGGCCTGTACCGAGCCGGGCGACGACGTCGAGGACCTGTGCACCGGGCCGACGTCGCCATGTACCGGGCGAAGAGCACCGGCGGCGACCGGGTGGGGGTCCTGGACTCCTGAGCCGGATCCGTCCACGCCGCGTGGCCCTGACGCTACGCACCGTGGTCGGCGGCGAGAAGGACGCGCTGGTCGCAGGCGTCTGGGGGTGGATGAGCGCCCCGGACGCCGACTACCGTGCGTAACGACGCTCTGGGGCGCGGCCGCTCGCGTTCCGAGCCCTCGTGGGCCGGTATGGTTCCGGCCCGCCGGGCGGACCTGTGAATTCGCTGACGCATGTGGACGCCGCCAGTAACAGATGGTATTGCCCGCTGACCAGCGACAAAGCGGTGCACCGGCGGCCGGGCGAGCGCAACTGTCACTTTCGTCCCAGGAGTCGCAGCCGGGCTGGCGCGATGGGGGCACCATCGTGCAAACTTGTCGCGGGAGCCCTGCTCCGCCACTGCCGATAACGGCGCGTCACCGAATCGATGGGTCCGTAGGGGAAGACGAGACCGATCGAGTCGATGGAGGTGCCCGGTGCAGCGACGGTCAACCCAGGGTGTCGTCTTCGTGCACTCGTGCCCGAAGGCGCTCTGCCAGCACGTCGAGTGGGCGCTGGAACGCGTCGTCGGCGCGCCGGTCTCCCTGTCGTGGGCTGAGCAGCCCGCGGCGCACGGTGCCTACCGTGCCGAAGTGGCGTGGACCGGTTCGCCCGGTACCGGCGCCAAGCTGGTGGCTGCGCTGCGCGCGTGGCCGATGCTGCGCTTCGAGGTGACCGAGGAAGCCAGCCACGGCAACGACGGCGAGCGCATGTCCTACGTGCCCGGGCACGGGGTCTTCCGCGCGCCCACCAGCGCCAACGGCGACCTCATCGTCACCGAGCAGCAGCTGCGGCACCTCGCGGCGACGGCGTCCTCCGTCGAGGCGTTCCGGCACGGCGTCGACCAGCTGCTGGGCGCCGCGTGGGACGCCGACCTGGAGGTCTACCGGCACGCCGGCGACGGCAGCCCCGTCACCTGGCTGCACCAGGTCGTCTGAAGGTCACGATCGGGGCACGACACTCCCGGCCTGGTCGGGGAGTCGTCGTAGCCTGGAGCGGGCCGTCCGGGCGCCGTCGGGGAAGCGGCGCCGGGACGGCCTTTCCACGTGGTGAGGTACTGGAACGGCCCCGTCCAGAGGCTCGCGCCGAGCGTGCGAGGCGTGAGGAGGACGGGGTCCTTCGTCAGAGCGGGATGTTGCCGTGCGCCCCGCGACCGAGCGGTGCTCCGGCGAGCGCCTCGATGAGCCGCTGCCGCGTCCGGGCCGGCTCGACCACCTCGTCGACGACGCCGATCTGCAGCGCCCGGTTGACCCCGCCGGCGATCCGCTCGTGCTCCTCGGCCAGCTGCGCGTGCAGCGCCTCGCGCTCACCGGGCGGGGCGGCGGCCAGCTTCTTCCGGTGCAGGATGCCGACCGCCGCCTTGGCGCCCATGACGGCCACCTCGGCGCCGGGCCAGGCGAACACCTTCGTGGCGCCCAGCGAGCGGGAGTTCATCGCGATGTAGGCGCCGCCGTAGGACTTGCGGGTCACCAGCGTCACGCGCGGGACCACGGCCTCGGCGAACGCGTGCAGGAGCTTGGCGCCGCGGCGCACGACGCCGTCCCACTCCTGGCCCACGCCCGGCAGGTAGCCGGGCACGTCGACCAGCACCACCAGCGGGATGCCGAAGGCGTCGCACATGCGCACGAACCGCGCCGCCTTCTCCGCCGACGCGGAGTCCAGGCAGCCGCCGAGCCGCAGCGGGTTGTTCGCGATCACGCCGACCGTCCGCCCGGCGAGCCGGCCCAGGGTGGTGACGACGTTGGGCGCGAACCGGGGGTGCAGCTCCAGGCCCGGCTCGTCGAGCACCGAGGAGACGAGCGGCTTCACGTCGTAGGCCCGGTTGGTCTGCTCGGGCAGCAGCGCCGCCAGGTCGTTCCCCGCCTCCTCGGCGGCCGGGGCGAAGCTGCCCTGCGCCGCGAGCAGGTCGACGGCCAGCCGGGCGGTCTCCAGGGCGGCGGGCTCGGAGTCGGTGACCACGTGCACCACCCCGCTGCGCCGCCCGTGCGTGTCGGGGCCGCCGAGGCTCTCCATGTCGACGTTCTCGCCGGTCACCGAGCGGACGACCTCCGGCCCGGTGACGAACACCCGGCCGGCCGGACCCATGATCACCAGGTCGGTCAGCGCCGGGCCGTACGCGGCCCCACCGGCCGCGGGGCCGAGCACCACGGAGATCTGCGGGATGCGCCCGGACGCGCGGACCATGGCCGCGAAGACCTCGCCGACGGCGTGCAGCGCGGTCACGCCCTCGGCCAGGCGGGCGCCGCCGGAGTGCCAGATCCCGATGACCGGCACGCGCTCGCGCAAGGCGGTGTCGATGGCGTCGACGATGTGCCGGCAGCCGTCGATGCCCATCGCGCCGCCCATCACCGTGGCGTCCGTGCAGAAGGCGACGGCCTGGCTGCCGGACACCGCGCCGCGGGCGGCCAGCACCCCGGAGGTGTCCCGGGTGCCGAGCAGCTGCATGGAGTCGGCGTCGAAGAACCGCCGCAGCCGGTCCTCCGGGTCACGCGGGTCGGGGGCCGTCACGGCGGGCGCGGCCTGGACTGTCGTCACGGGTTCCTCCGGATCGTGTGGCCCCGTCCGGAGGCTCGCCCCGAGCCTGCGAGGGGTGAGAGGGACGGGGTCCTTCTTCAGGCGGTGGTGAAGACCAACGCGATGTTGTGCCCGCCGAAGCCGAACGAGTCGTTGACCGCCGCGGTCAGCTGCGCCCGGCGCGGCTCCCGGCGGACGATGTCGAGGGCCTGCACGGCGGCGTCGTCGTCGGGGTCGTCGAGGTTCGCCGTCGCCGGCACGATCTGCTCGCGCAGCGCCAGGATCGTGAACACCGACTCCAGGGCGCCGGCGGCGCCCAGCAGGTGGCCGGTCTGGCTCTTGGTGGCGCTCACCAGCACGTGCTCGCCCAGCGAGGAGCGGATGGCCGCGGCCTCGGCGGTGTCGCCGACGGGGGTGGAGGTCGCGTGGGCGTTGACGTGCCCCACGTCGGCGGGGGAGAGGCCGGCGTCGCGCAGCGCGGCGGCGATCGCCCGTCCGGCGCCCTCGCCCTCCGGGTGGGGGGCCACCAGGTCGTAGCCGTCGGCGGTCGCGCCCGCGCCGGCCAGGCGGGCGTGCACGCGCGCTCCGCGGGCGGCGGCGGAGTCGGCCCGCTCGAGCACGAGCGCGGCCGCGCCCTCGCCGAGGACGAACCCGTCCCGGCCCTTGTCGAACGGGCGGGAGGCGCGCTCGGGCTCGTCGTTGCGGGTCGACATGGCGCGCATGGCGGCGAACCCGGCCATGGGCAGCGGGTGGACGCAGGCCTCCGCGCCACCGACGAGCACGATGTCGGCGCGGTCGAACCGCAGCAGGTCCAGCCCCCAGCGGATGGCCTCGGCGCCCGAGGCGCAGGCGCTCACCGGTGCGTGCACGCCGCCCCTGGCCCCGACGGCCAGGCCCACAGCGGCCGCCGGCCCGTTGGGCATCAGCATCGGGATGGTGAAGGGGGAGACCCGCTTGGGCCCCTTCTGCTCGAGGACGTCGTCCTGGCCCAGCAGCGTCAGCGCCCCGCCGATGCCGGTGCCGAAGACGACCGCGATCCGCTCGGGGGCGACACCGGCGTCGCCGGCCCCGGACTCGGCCCACGCCTGCTCGGCGGCCACGACCGCAACCTGCTGGCTGCGGTCGAGCCGGCGGGCGCGGACCCGGTCGATCTGCTCGGCGGGTTCGGTGGCCAGGCGGGCGACGAGCTGGGCCGGGAACTCCTGCACCCACTCCTCGGTGATCCGGCTGACGCCCGAGCGCCCGGCGAGCAGGGCGTCCCAGGTGCTGGCCACGTCGCCGCCGAGCGGCGTGGTGGCGCCCAGGCCGGTGACGACGACGTCGGTGGTGGACGGGCTCATGGGATCTCCTCGTGCGGACGACGGCCGGGTGGGCCGGATCGGGGGGATCGGGTCCCGCCGGCGGTCGGCCGGCGGGACCCGAGGGGGTCAGCCCTGGTTCTTCTCGATGAAGCTGATCGCGTCGCCCACCGTCTTGATGTTGGCGAGCTGGTCGTCGGGGATGGCGACGCCGAACTTGTCCTCGACGGCGGTGGCGATCTCGACCATCGACAGGGAGTCGACGTCGAGGTCCTCGGTGAAGGACTTCTCCGGGGTGGCGTCCGCTGGGCTCACCCCGGCGACCTCCTCCAGGATCTCGGCCAGACCGGACTGGATCTCCTGGGTGCTCACGCGGGTCCTCTCTCTCGGATGGTGCGGTAGAAGGACCCCGTCCTGCCCGCCACTCGCACGCTCGTGGCGGTGCCCTGGACAGGGCCGTTCGTCGTCCGGGACACGGTGTCCCGGCGAACTGGGGTGGGGCGGCTCACGGGAGCACGACCACCTGGCCGGCGAAGGTGAGGCCGGCGCCGTAACCGAGCAGGAGGGCGACGTCCCCGCTCCTGGCCTCGCCGCTCTCGAGCAGGGCCGCCAGCGCCAGCGGCACGGACGCCGAGGACGTGTTGCCCGAGCGGACGATGTCGCGGGCGATGACCGTGCGCTCGGGCAGCTTCAGCCGCTTGGCCATGAGCTCGATGATCCGCAGGTTCGCCTGGTGCGGCGCGAACACGTCGATGTCGTCGGGGCCGACGCCGGCGCGGCGCATGGCCTCGACCAGGGTGTCGGTGAGCTTCGTGGTGGCCCAGCGGTACACCGCCTGGCCGGCCATGCTCATGCCGGTCTCGTTCTCGGGGATGGCGATCGCCTCGTGCAGGTCGCCGTCGCTGCCCCACACGGCGGGGCCGATGGCCGGCACGTCGGACGCGGTCACGACCGCGGCGCCGGCCCCGTCGGCGAAGATGACCGCCGTCGCCCGGTCGTCGAGGTTGGTGTAGTCGGTCAGCCGCTCGCCGCCGATGACGAGGGCGTTGCGCGCGGTGCCGCTGCGGATGGCGTCGGCCGCGGCGCTGAGCGCGTAGCACCAGCCGGCGCAGCCGGCGTTGACGTCGAAGGCGCCGGGCCGGGGCACGCCGAGCTGGTGGGCGATCCGCGGAGCGAGGCCCGGGATCGCCTTCGGCGGGCTGGTGGTCGCGAGCAGCACCAGGTCGATGTCGCCGGCGTCGAGGCCGCTGGCGGCCAGCGCCTTGCCGCCGGCTGCGACCGACATCTCCACGAGCGTCTCGTCGGGCTCGGCCCAGCGGCGCTCCGCGATGCCGACCCGTGCCTGGATCCACTCGTCGTTGGTGTCCATCCGCTCGGCGAGCTCGGCGTTGGTCACCCGACGGCGGGGCCGGTAGCTGCCGAAGCCGAGGATGCGGGCACCGGGGGCGCCGACCGGGAGCTGGAGTCGGGTCACGAGGACACCTCCGGGTAGAGCCGGGCGATCGGGTCGCCGGCGTCGACGAGGTCACCGTCGTGCACCAGCCACTCGGCCAGCACGCCGTCGTAGCCGGCGGAGACGTTGACCTCCTCCCGGCGGCCGCGGATGCAGCCGAGCGGGGTGCCGGCGGGCAGGTGGGTGCCCTCGGCGATCTCCGCAGGGCTCACCGTCCCGCGGGCGGGCGCGACGACCATCCGCCAGTCGGGCAGGTGCTCGGCCTCCGCGCGGCCGCGCTCGGCCTCGATCAGCTCGCGGGCCCGGTCGAGGTCGGCGGGCGTGCTCACGGCGAGCACCTCGATGCCGGCGCCCTTCCACTCCCGCTTGGCCAGGCCGGCGAGGGCGCCGGCGGGCGGCAGCTCGATCACGGCGGTGACGCCCAGCTCCCGCATGGTCGCCAGGCAGGCGTCGAACCGCACCGGGCTGGTGACCTGGGTGACCAGTCGGGAGAGCACCTCGGCGCCGCTGTCGACCGCGGCGCCGTCGGCGTTGGACAGCAGCAGCCGGCTCGGGTCGGCCGGGCGCAGCCCACCGACCAGGCCCTCGAGCTCTTCGCGGGCGCTGGCCATGTACGAGGTGTGGAAGGCGCCGGCGACCGAGAGCGGCATGATCCGCGCCTTCGCCGGCGGGTCGGCCTTGAGCGCGGCGAGACCCTCCAGCGATCCGGCGGCGACGATCTGGCCGGCGCCGTTCATGTTGGCGGGGCTCAGGCCGTGCTCCTCGATGGCGGCCAGCACCTCGTCGGGGTCGCCGCCGAGGACGGCGGACATGCCCGTGGGGGTCTGTGCGCAGGCGGCGGCCATGGCACGGCCGCGGACGGCGGTGAGCGCGATCGCCGCCTCGACGCTCAGCACGCCGGCGAGCGCCGCGGCGGTGAGCTCGCCGACGCTGTGCCCGGTGATGACGACGTCGCGCCCGGTGTGCGGGGTGTGGGCCACCGGCCCCGGCAGCCCACCCAGCTCGCGGGCGACGAACAGGCTCATCGCGACCACGAGCGGCTGGGTGACCGCGGTGTCCTTGATCGCCTCCGCGTCGCCGGTCGTGCCCAGGGAGAGCAGGTCCGCGCCGGCGATCGCGCCGGCCCAGCGGAAGAACGGTTCGGCGCCGGGGAGGTCGAGCCAGTCGGTCAGCATCCCGGGCTTCTGCGCACCCTGACCCGGGGCGAGGACGGCGAGCACCCCACCACCGTGCCAGTGATCACCGGTCCCGCGCGCGGCGGCCGGGCACGAAAGCACCCTGGTGATCTTTGTCGAGTTCCTCCAAAACACGCGCGGGTTCAGGGGCTCGAGGCGCGTTCCTGTGGTGGGAACCGGACCGTCCGGGTCAGTGCCAGAGGGAGCGGTCGTGGTCCAGCGCGGCGAGCGCGAGGGCCACCTGCAGGGTCCAGCTGCCCCGGGGGTCGGTCGCCGACAGCCCGGTGAGCTCCGCGGCCCGCCGCAGCCGGTACCGCACGGTGTTGGGGTGCACGAAGATCGCCCGGGCGCTCGCCTCGAGGTTGCCCCCGCTGCTCAGCACCGCGCGCACCGTGTCCAGCACCCCGCCACCGGCCGAGCGCAGCGGCGCGGCCACGTGCTCGTGCAGGGCGGTGCGGGCCAGTGGGTCGCCGTCGAGCGCGCGCTCGGCGAGCAGGGCGTCCGCCGCGACCGGGCGCGGCGCCTCCGGCCAGGCGGCCGCTGCCCGCAGCCCGGCCAGCGCCGCGGCGGCGGAGACGGCGGCGCGTCCCAGCCCGTCCACGACCGGGCCGGTGACCACCGGACCCGCACCGAAGTCGTCCGCGACCCGCTCCGCAGCGGCCTCGAGGTCGCCGGTGCCGCCCAGGACGACCACCAGCTGGTCGGCGTGCACGCCGACCAGCACGTCGCAGCCCAGCCCGCGGGCGGCCCGGCGCACGGCCCCGTGCGGATCGTCGTGCCCGGTCGGCGTCGCCCCCACGACGACGAGCGCCGGCGTGCCGGCGGCCCAGCCCAGCGCCGCGGCCCGGCCGGAGAGCTCCTCGGAACGCTCGCCACGCACCAGCGCGTCGACCACCAGCGCCTCCAGGCGCGCGTCCCAGGCGCCCCGGTTCTCCGCGAAGGTGGCGTAGACGTGTGCGGTGGCGAAGGCGACCTCGCGGCTGAACTGCAGCACGGCGAGCCGCAGCGCCTCCTCGTCGCCGGGCTCGGCGACCGATGCGACGCGTTCCTCCGTCACCTCGACCGTGACCTTGATGAGGTCGACGGTCTGCTTCAGCGCCACGGCCCGCACCAGCTCGCGCGGTGCCGCCCCGAACACCTCGCCGGTGAGGCGGGGGGGCCGCCCGGGGTTGCGGCACCACTCGACGAGCGATGCGATGCCGGCCTGGGCGACGAGGGTGACCCACGAGCGCTGGTCGGCCGGCATGGCCCGGAACCAGGGCAGGTCCTCGTCCATCCGGGCCACGGCCTGCGTGGCCAACGACCCCGACGCCCGCTCCAGCCGCCGCAGCGTCGCGTCGCTCGGCGGGCGGTTGCTCACCCGGCTCACCGGGTCAGCGTGTCACGCCCCCCGGGACTGGGGAGAGTGCAGGTGTGGACCATGCCTCGGCCGGTGCTCGCGGGGACGGCGGGAGCGCCGCGGTGAGCGGCCTCGACTCCCGCGTGGTGCTGGCGCCCGACGACGGCTCGCTGGGCCCGCTGCTGCGGATCGCCGACGACCGGCTCGGGCCGGGCGCCGGCTACGGCCGGCACGAGCACCGGGCGGTCGACGTCGTCGCCGTCGTCCTGGACGGGGCCCTGCGCCACCGGTGGGGCCCGGGGGTCGACCTGACCGCCGGTGACGTCGCGGTGCTCCGCGCGGGGGATGGGCTGGTCCACGACGAGGTGGCCGGCGACCGGGGAGCGCGGGTGCTGCAGTGCTACCTGCGCAGCGCCGCTCCCGCGGAGCCCGCGACGCACGCGGTGCACCGGTCGCCCGGTGGGTGGCTGGACCTGGGCCGCGGGGACGCCCGGCTGTGGGTGGCCCGCCCGCAGGCGGGGGAGGAGGTCGCGCCGCCCCCGGGGCTGGTGCTCGTCGCCGACGCCTCCGGCGTGCGACGGCACGACGCCGGGCCGGTGGGCACCGGCCCGGCGTCCGCGGTCCTCGTGTGGCAACTCGACGCCGGCCGCCCCGACTGGGCAGAGTGGTGAGCATGGAATCGGCCTCCTCGCAGGATCCCGCCGCGAGCGCGCGAGCGGAGGGGGGCGAGGAGGTCCTTCCGCTGCTCGCCGCCGCGTACTCGGACGCCGACCGCACCATCGAGCTGCGGCGGCAGCTGCACCGCCACCCGGAGATCGGGCTGCACCTGCCCCGGACGCAGGCCACGGTGCTGGAGGCGTTCGCCGAACTCCCGCTGGAGGTCACCACCGGCACCACCACGAGCTCGGTCGTGGGCGTGCTGCGCGGGGCGCGGCCGGGCCCCACGTTCCTGCTCCGCGGCGACATGGACGCGCTGCCCGTGCACGAGGACAGCGCCCTGCCCTTCGCCTCCGAGGTCCCCGGCGTGATGCACGCCTGCGGGCACGACACCCACGTGGCGATGCTGGTGGGCGCCGCCCGGCTGCTCGCCGCCCGCCGGGACGAGCTGGCCGGGCAGGTGGTGTTCATGGTGCAGCCGGGGGAGGAGGGCTTCCACGGTGCGCGCTACATGCTCGAGGAGGGCCTGCTCGACGTCGTCCCCGAGGCGCCGGTGAGCGGCGCCTTCGCGCTGCACATCTCCTCGACGCTGCCCAGCGGGACGGTGAACGTCCGGCCCGGGCCGATGATGGCCGCCGCCGACCAGTGGCGGATGACGCTGCGCGGCCGGGGCGGCCACGCCTCGGAGCCGCACGCGGCCGCCGACCCGATCCCGGTGGCGGCCGAGATCGTGCTGGCCCTGCAGGCGATGGTGACCCGCCGGGTCGACGTCTTCGACCCGGCCGTCGTGACCGTCGCGCACATCGAGGCGGGGTCGACCAACAACGTCATCCCCGACACCGCCTACCTCGAGGGCACGATCCGGACGCTGTCGGCCGAGCGTCGTGCTGACGTGGTCGCCTCGGTGCGGCGGGTCGCCACCCACGTCGCCGCCGCCCACGAGATGGAGCTGCACTGGGAGCACTTCGAGGGCTACCCGGTCACCATGAACGACCCCGGCATGGCCGCCCACGTGCTGACCACGGCGGCCGAGCTGCTGGGCCGGGACGCCGCCGTGCTGATGCCGGCCCCGCTGATGGGTGCCGAGGACTTCGCCTACGTGCTGCAGCGGGTGCCCGGCGTCATGGCGTGGCTCGGCGCCCGCCCGCACGGCATCGACCCGGCCACGGCGCCGCCCAACCACTCCAACCTGGTCGTGTTCGACGAGGAGCCGCTGCCGGCCGGCGTGGCGCTCTACGCCCAGATGGCGCTGCGCGCCCTCAGCGGTTAGGCGGAGCCGCGGCGCACCAGGGAGGTGCCGCAGACGCGAGCCGCGGCCTCGGCCCCGGACCCGGCCGAGCCGATCTGGTCGAGCAGCAGGTCGACCAGCCCACTGGTCATCTCCTCCAGCGGCTGGGCCACGGTCGTCAACGGGGGGTCGCAGGCCGCCGCCACCTCGGCGTCGTCGAACCCCACCACCGCGACGTCGTCGGGCACCCGCCGGCCGGCTGCCCGCAGGACGCGCAGCGCCCCGACCGCCATCGGGTCGGAGGCGACGAATACGGCGTCCAGGTCGGGGACGTCGGTCAGGAGCCGGGTCATGGCGCGTGAGCCCCCGGCCTCGGTGAAGTCGCCCTCGGCGACCAGCTCCGGCCGGGCGGGCACGCCGGCGGCGGCTAGCGCGGCGCGGTACCCGGCCAGCCGGTCCAGACCCGCCACCATGTCGAGCGGGCCGGTGACCGTGCCGACCCGGGTGCGGCCCAGCGACAGCAGGTGGGCGGTGGCGGTGGTGGCCCCGCCGACGTTGTCGGCGTCGACGTAGGGCACCGGCCGGCCGTCGAGCGGCCGCCCGGACATCACGAGCGGCACGGGGGAGCGGGCGAGCAGGTCGGGCAGCAGGTCGTCGCGGTGCAGCGAGATGAGGATGACGCCGTCGACGTGCCCCTGCTGGACGTAGCGGGCGACCTTCTCCTGCTCCCGCCGGCCGCGGGCGGCCAGCAGCACCAGGTTCAGGTCGGTCTCGGCCAGCCGGGCCGACAGCCCGCGGACGATGCGGGCGAAGAAGGGGTCGGCGAAGATCTGGGTGTTGGACTCCGACAGCACCAGCGCGAGGGTGTCGGTGCGCCGGGTGACCAGGCTGCGGGCCATCCGGTTGGGGACGTACCGCAGCGCCTCGACGGCGGCGTGCACCGCGTCCCGGGCCTGCGGGCTGACGCGCGGCGAGTCGTTGATGACCCGCGACACCGTTGCCCGGGAGACCCCGGCGAGCGCGGCCACCTGCTCCAGCGTGGGCGTCGGAGGTCGCGCACCGGCGGTGGTCATGGCACCTCCTCCGCGGTCACGGGCGGCGACCGGTACCGGGCCGCCGGGAGGTCACGGTAGTGCGCGCCGGTCGTCCGCACGAGGTCTGCGAGGAGCTCCGCCCGTCCGGGCGAGACGACCGGGCGCTCGGTGTGAGAGCGTTCTCACCGCGTCACCGGCGCACGCCCGCCGGCCGGCGCCCCGGTCCCACCGACCCGCCCAAGGAGCAGTGTGCCCATGTCCTCGACCGACAGCCGTCCGGAGCTCGCCGAAGGGCTCACCTTCCCGCCCGGGTTCTTCTTCGGCGCCGCCACCGCGGCCTACCAGATCGAGGGCGCCGTCGACGTCGACGGCCGGGGCCCCTCCATCTGGGACACCTTCAGCCACACCCCGGGCCGGACCTTCCGGGGCGACACCGGGGACGTCGCCGTCGAGCACTACACCCGGTATCCCGAGGACATCGCGCTGATGAAGGAGCTGGGCCTGTCGGCCTACCGGTTCTCCGTGGCGTGGCCGCGAGTGCTGCCCGAGGGCGCCGGCCGCGTGGAGCAGCGGGGCCTGGACTTCTACCGCCGCCTGGTCGACGAGCTGCTGGAGCAGGGCGTGGACCCCTGGCTGACGCTCTACCACTGGGACCTGCCGCAGGCGCTGCAGGACCGCGGCGGCTGGACCGACCGGGAGACCGCAGCCCGCTTCGCCGACTACGCCGGCATCGTCCACGACGCGCTCGGGGACCGGGTGCGGCACTGGTCGACGCTCAACGAGCCGATGGTGAGCGCCCTGCTCGGCCACCAGTCGGGGGCGCACGCGCCGGGCATCCGCGACGCCGTCTCCGCCTCCCGCGCGGTGCACCACCTGCTGCTCGGCCACGGGCTGGCCAGCCGGGTGCTGCGCGACAAGGGCGTCGACCACCTGGGCATCACGCTGAACTTCACGCCGATGTCCCCGGCCAGCGACCGGCCGGAGGACGTCGACGCCGCCCGTCGGCTCGACGGGCAGCAGAACCGGATGTTCCTCGTGCCGATCGTCTCCGGTGCCTACCCCGAGGACGTCGTCGCCGACCTGGCCGCTGCCGGCGCCCCGCTGCCGGTGGAGGACGGCGACCTCGAGGTCATCTCCGCGCCGCTGGACTGGCTGGGCGTCAACTACTACTTCGAGCAGACGGTGCGGGCCGGCGCGCGACCCGAGGACATGCCGCCGACCTCGTTCATCGGGGGAGAGGACGTCGTCGAACTGGACCCGGAAGGGGTCACGACGACGATGGGCTGGGGGGTCAGCCCGGAGGCGTTCACCCGGCTCCTGCTGTGGCTCGAGGAGCAGGCGCCCGGGCTCCCCCTGGTCATCACGGAGAACGGCTCGGCCTGGGACGACGAGGTCTCCGCCGACGGGGCCGTGCACGACCCCGAGCGCACCGACTTCCTGCTCCGGCACCTGGCGGCGCTCCAGGCGGCCATGGACGACGGCGTCGACGTCCGCGGCTACTTCGCCTGGTCGCTGCTGGACAACTTCGAGTGGGCCCGCGGCTACGCCCAGCGGTTCGGCCTCGTGCACGTCGACTACGAGACCCAGCGGCGCACGATCAAGGACAGCGGTCGCGCCTACGCGGAGATCATCCGCCGCCACCGCGCACGCTGAACGGACGGCGGGGCACTCACCGTGCCCCGCCGTCGGCCCCCTCGCAGGGTCCCGCCGCGAGCGTGCGAGCGGTGGGGGGCGAGGGGGTCCTCTTTCAGGTGGCGGGGCTGGGGTCCGACCGCTCGTCGGCCGGCGCGGCCTGCACGTCGCGCACCCGGTACTTCTCCACCGCCTCGCGCACCCGTGCCCGGTCCACCTGGCCCTCGTCGGCCAGCGAGGCGAGCGTGCGCACCACGATCGACTCGGCGTCGACGTGGAAGTGCCGCCGCAGCGCCGGGCGGGTGTCGGAGAGCCCGAACCCGTCGGTGCCCAGCGTCGCCATGCCGCCGGGCACGTACGGCGCGATCAGGTCGGGGACGGCGCGCATCCAGTCCGACACCGCCACGACCGGACCCACAGTCTCCTGCAGCCGCGCGGTCACGAACGGCGTCCGCGGCTCCTCCTCGGGGTGCAGGAGGTTCCACTCCGCGCACTCGTCGGCCTGCCGGCGCAGCTCGTTCCACGACGTCACCGACCAGACGTCGGCGCTCACGCCCCAGTCCTGGGCCAGCAGTTCCTGGGCCCGCAGCGCCCACGGCACGGCGACGCCGGACGCGAGCACCTGCGCCTTGACCTCGCCGGCCGCGCCGTCGTCGGCCCGCGGGCCCTCGGCGTAGCGGTACATGCCGGCCAGCAGGCCCTGCACGTCCAGGTCCTCCGGCTCGGCCGGCTGGCTGAACGGCTCGTTGTAGACCGTCAGGTAGTACATGACGTCGGGGGAGCGGGAGCCGCCCAGCGGGGCGCCCGGGTCCTCGCCGTACATGCGCACGAGGGCGTCGCGGGTGATGTGCGCGACCTCGTAGGAGAACGCCGGGTCGTAGGACACCACCGCCGGGTTGGTGTGCGCCAGAAGGAGCGAGTGGCCGTCCTCGTGCTGGAGCCCCTCGCCGTTGAGCGTCGTCCGCCCGGCGGTGGCACCGAGCAGGAAGCCGCGGCTCATCTGGTCGGCGGCGGCCCAGATGGAGTCGCCGGTCCGCTGGAACCCGAACATCGAGTAGAAGATGTAGATCGGGATCATCGGCTCGCCGTGGGTCGAGTACGACGTGGCGGCGGCCGTGAACGACGCCGTCGAGCCGGCCTCGTTGATCCCCTCGTGCAGGATCTGGCCCTGCTCGGACTCCTTGTAGGTGAGCATCAGCTCGCGGTCGACCGAGGTGTAGCGCTGGCCGGCCGGGTTGTAGATCTTCTGGGTCGGGAAGAGGGAGTCCATCCCGAAGGTGCGCGCCTCGTCGGGGATGATCGGCACGAAGCGCGGGCCGAGCTCGGAGTCCTTGAGCAGCTCCTTGAGCAGGCGGACGAACGCCATCGTCGTCGCCACCTCCTGCTTGCCCGAGCCGCGGCGCAGGACGTCGAGGGCCTTGTCCTCGGGCGCCTTGAGCGTCTTGAACTCCGCCCGCCGGCGCGGCACCGCCCCGCCGAGCGCCCGGCGCCGCTCGAGCATGTACTGCATCTCGTCGGAGTCGGGGTCGGGCTTGTAGTAGGGCGGCAGGGTCTTGTCCAGCGCCGAGTCGGGGATGTCCAGGTAGAGCCGGTCGCGGAAGGCGGCGAGGTCCTCGGCGGTCAGCTTCTTCATCTGGTGCGTGGAGTTGCGGCCCTCGAAGTGGCTGCCCAGGGTCCAGCCCTTGATGGTCTTGGCGAGGATGACCGTCGGCTGGCCCTTGTGCTCCATCGCGGCCTTGTAGGCGGCGTAGACCTTGCGGTAGTCGTGGCCCCCGCGGGCGAGGTCCCAGACCTCCTTGTCGCTCATCCCCTCGACGAGCTTGCGGGTGCGCGGGTCGCGGCCGAAGAAGTGCTCGCGGACGAAGGCGCCGTCCTCGGCCTTGTAGGTCTGGTAGTCGCCGTCGGGCGTCTGGTTCATCAGGTTGACCAGGGCGCCGTCGCGGTCGGCCGCCAGCAGCTTGTCCCAGCCGCGGCCCCAGATCACCTTGATGACGTTCCAGCCGGCGCCGCGGAAGAACGACTCGAGCTCCTGGATGACCTTGCCGTTGCCGCGCACCGGGCCGTCGAGCCGCTGCAGGTTGCAGTTGATGACGAAGGTGAGGTTGTCCAGCTCCTCGCGGGCGGCCAGTCCGATGGCGCCCAGCGACTCGGGCTCGTCCATCTCGCCGTCGCCGAGGAACGCCCACACGTGCTGGTCGGACGTGTCCTTGACCCCGCGCGCGTGCAGGTAGCGGTTGAACCGCGCCTGGTAGATCGCGTTGAGCGGGCCGAGCCCCATCGAGACGGTCGGGAACTCCCAGAACTCGGGCATCAGCCGGGGGTGCGGGTAGGACGACAGCCCGCCGCCGGGGTGGCTGACCTCCTGCCGGAAGCCGTCGAGCTGCTGCTCGGTGAGCCGGCCCTCGAGGAAGGCGCGGGCGTAGATGCCGGGGGAGGCGTGCCCCTGGAACCAGATCTGGTCGCCGCCGCCGGGGTGGTCCTTGCCGCGGAAGAAGTGGTTGAACCCGACCTCGTACAGCGACGCCGACGAGGCGTAGGAGGAGATGTGCCCGCCGACGCCGACCCCGGGACGCTGCGCCCGGTGCACCATGATCGCGGCGTTCCACCGGATGTAGGCGCGGATGCGCCGCTCGGCGTGCTCGTCACCGGGGAACCAGGGCTCGCGCTCCGGCGGGATGGTGTTGATGTAGTCGGTGCTGCGCAGGGCCGGCACCCCTACCTGCTGCTGCCGGCTGCGCTCGAGCATCCGGAGCATGAGGTAGCGGGCCCGGCCGCGGCCGGCATGGTCGACGACCGCGTCGAGGGACTCCAGCCACTCCTGGGTCTCGTCGGGGTCGGTGTCGACCAGTTGGCTGGGGAGCCCGTCGGTGATGACCGCGCGGGTCTGTCCTGCGCGGGCGGGGTCGCCGTCCGGCTGCTGCGGTGCGCTCATGGCTCCATCGTCTCCTGCCGACGTCGTCCCCGTCACGTCTGTGTCCGCTCTGCGGAAAAGTCGTGTCGGACGCGCGCCCCCGGTGCGCCCGGTGCACGCAGGCTTGCGCCCCGCCCCGTATGCCCTACGCTTCCGCCTGCGGTGCATCGACGAGACGGCGCCGCCCCGGATGCCCGGCCACGACGGCCGGACGACGGCGTCGACGACAGCGAGAGGGGTGACATGACCGGGGTGCGGGTGGTTCTCCCGCTGGTCGTGTCGATCTCCGCCGCGTGCCCGTCCGTCGCCCGCTCGGTCTTCCCGTGACGCCTTCGTGCGTGATCACCGGCCGGGCCGGGCACCGGACACCCCACACCTGGCCAGCAGTAGGCCGACCCATGGAGGAGCAGCAGGGATGAGCGTCGACAGCGCCGGCATGGCGGCCCGGCTGGGCATCAAGCCGGGCATGGTCGTGCAGGAGCTCGGCTGGAGCGAGGACGCCGACGAGGACCTGCGCGACTCGATCATCGAGGCGTCCGGCAGCGAGATGGTGGACGAGGACACCGACGAGGTGGCCGACGTCGTCATCCTCTGGTGGCGCGAGGACGACGGCGACCTGTTCGACGCCCTCACCGACGCGCTGACCTCGCTGGGCGACGAGGGCGTCGTCTGGCTGCTGGTCCCGAAGTCCGGCCGGCCCGGGCACGTGGAGCCCGGCGACGTCACCGAGGTCGCCCCCACGGCCGGTCTCTCGCAGACCAGCAGCATCTCCGCGGCCAAGGACTGGTCCGGCATCCGGCTGGTCACCCCGAAGGCGGCGCGCAGCCGCCGCTGAAGGAGGACCCTGTCCTCCTCATCCCTCGCACGCTCGGGACGAGCCTCTGGACGGGGCCGACGGGGGCCGTTCCAGCCGGTCACCACGGGTGGGGCACGATCACGGGCATGAGCCTCTCCGTCGGTGACCGCGCGCCCGAGTTCAGCCTGCCCGACCAGGACAAGCAGGTCGTGTCCCTGGCCGACCTGCGCGGCACGCCCGTGCTCCTCGTCTTCTACCCCTTCGCCTTCTCCGGCATCTGCACCGGCGAGCTCTGCCAGCTGCGCGACGAGCTGACCTCCTACACCGGTGCGGGGGTGAAGGTGCTGGCCATCAGCACCGATCCCGTCTTCAGCCTCAAGGCGTTCAAGGCGCAGGAGAACCTCGAGTTCCCGCTGCTCTCGGACTTCTGGCCGCACGGCGAGGTCGCGCAGACCTACGGGGTGTTCAACGAGAAGGCCGGCATGGCCCTGCGCGGCACGTTCCTCGTCGACGCCGAGGGCGCCATCGCCTTCGCCGAGGTCAACGCCCCCGGCGACGCCCGCCAGCAGTCCGGCTGGAAGGACGCGGTCGCGCAGCTCGTGGCTGCCTGACCGGCCGCCCGGCCAGGGGTCTCCCCGCGCGCTCGCGAGTGGCGAGCGGCGGGGAGGTCCTTACGCTGGGCCGGCGGGGCGCGTAGCTCAGCGGTAGAGCTCTCGCCTTACAAGCGAGCGGTCGCAGGTTCGAACCCTGTCGCGCCCACCCCGTCGTCCTCGGAGCAACCGGTGGCGCAGCGGACGATGCCGCGTACGCCGGTCAGGCGGCGACGGGCGCCTCGGACGCCGGGGCCGGCTCGGCGGGCTTCGGGAACGCCGGCCGCAGGAACGCCGGCGCCCGGAACGGGGTCCACTCGCCCTCGGGCTGCGCCAGCCGGTCGGCGATCGCCCAGAGCGCCGCCGGGTGGTGGCCGATGCCGAGGTGGCTGGCCATGACCGCGATGTTCTCGCAGCGCTCACCGGGCACGTTCAGGCAGGTCTGCCAGTGCACGATGCCGTCGAGGTGGGAGTAGATCGACGTCGCGGGCACCGGCAGGGGGCAGCCCTCGGACTCCAGCGGGAACTGGCGCTGCTCCACGTGCAGGTGGGCGTAGCGGTCGAACGCCTTCGACGCCCGGGTCTGGCTGTGCCGCTCGATGCGGAACGGGCTGCCGAGGGTGATCACCTGGCGCACCTGGTCGGGGCACTGCCGGGCGAGGTCGCGGGCGAAGATGCCGCCGAGGCTCCAGCCGATGACCGTCACCTCGCGGCCGTAGCGGCCGTGCAGGTAGTCGAGCTTGTCGCGCAGCCCGTTGACGCAGACGGCGGTCGGGCCGATGTTGCGCCCCAGCCCCCAGCCGTGCACCCGGTAGTCCAGCCGCCGGAGCGTCGCGCGGAGGACCCGGGTGGAGGAGTCGTCGGCGAGCAGGCCGGGGAGGACGAGCACGGGGTGGCCGTCTCCCTTGGGCAGGCGAGCCGTGAGCGGGCGGGCCGCCAGGTAGAGGCCGTAGTCGGCGAACGCCCGGCCGGGCTCGGTGAGGTAGAGCGGGAGTGCGGGGCCGTCACCCTGCTGTCGTGCCACGTCGTCCTCCAGGCTGCCGTCCATGTGTGCACGGGCTCTACCAAGATGCGGCCTGGCTCACACCTGAGGTGGCTGCACGCGCGGGCACATGTTGCCGAACTGTGTCCTGCGTCATAGCGGACGTTCGCGTACCGCCACGTGACGCGGCCTGCCCGCGCTGCGACCGGTGGCACCACGTGCCACCGTACGGACGACGGCAGGGGAGAGGAGCGGGATGGGCGAGGACGGCATGCCCGGGCGGAGCCGCACGGTGGACCTCGACGGACCGGTGCACTACCTCGACTTCGGGGGCCCGGAGGAGGGGCCGGTGGTCGTGCTGGTGCACGGGCTGGGCGGCTCGCACCTGAACTGGGACCTCGTCGCCCCGGCGCTGCGCGAGCACGCGCGGGTGCTGGCCCTCGATCTGCCGGGTTTCGGGCGCAGCGAGCCCGGCGGTCGCAGGGCCAGCGTCCCGGCCAACGTCGCCGTGCTGAACCGCTTCCTCGCCGAGGTCGTCGGGGAGCCCGCCGTTCTCGTGGGGAACTCGATGGGCGGCATGATCTCGATCCTCGAGGCGGGGGAGCACCCCGAGGCGGTGCGCGGGCTGGTGCTGCTCGACCCGGCCGTCCCCGGCCCGCGGCGGGCGCTGGACCCGCTGGTGGCCGTCACGTTCGCGCTCTACGCGATCCCGTTCGTCGGGGAGCGCTTCCTGTGGTGGCGGCGGCAGCGCACGTCGGCCCTGGTCCGCGTGCACGACATGCTGGAGCTGGTGGGCGTCGACCCCGAGCAGGTGCCCGCCGACGTCATCGACCGGTCGGTCACCCTGATCGAGGAGCGCCGCGACGTCCAGGGGATGGACCGGGCGTTCCTCGCGGCGGCCCGCTCGGTGCTGCGGGTGCTGGCCGATCCGCGTCGCTACCGCGCAGCGATGGCGTCGATCGACGTCCCGGTGCTGCTGGTCCACGGCGACCGCGACCGGCTGGTGCCGGTGCAGGCGGCGCGGGACATCGCGCGGCAGCACGCCGCGTGGCGGTACGCCGAGTGGGCCGGCGTCGGCCACGTGCCCCAGCTGCAGGAGCCGGAGCGCCTGGTGGCCGAGGTGCTGGACTGGATGCGCGACGCGCGGCTCGTCGGCTCCCGCGCCTAGCTCCCTCCGTCCGGGCGGAGCGTGTCGCGCAGCGCCTCCAGCCCGGTGTAGCGCGGCCGCCAGCCGAGCTCCTCGCGGGCCCGCGTGGTGTCCATGATCGCCGGCCGGGTGGCCGCTTCGACCCACTCGGCCACCGGCGGCAGGAACGGCAGCCGGGAGACCGCACGCGCCGCGGCCTGCGCGGGCGCGGCGGGCGTCGGGATCGCGATCGCGCCGAACTCCCGGGCCACGTCCGCGGCGGTGAGGACGCCGTCGCCGGCGATGTTGTAGGCGCCCGGCGGTCCCGCGCCCAGGACGCACAGCAGCAGCGCCTGCCCGACGTCGTCCTCGTGGACGAACTGCAGCGGGTGGCGTGGCACCAGCAGCGGCACGGGGACCGGCAGCCGCCGCGGCCGGTCGAACAGCAGGCGGCCCAGCGGGGCGAGCGGGCCGGGCAGCACGTCCTTCCCGCCGATGGCGTGCGGACCCACCACCACCGGCGGGCGGAGCAGGTAGAGCGCCAGATCGGGGGCCGCCGCCACCTCGTCCTGCAGCAGGTGCTCGAGCTCGGCCTTCTCCTGGGCGTAGAACAGCCGCGCCGCCGGGCGCACCGGCCACTCCTCGGAGATCAGCTCCGGGTTGTCGCGGTGGAAGCCGTAGGCGGCGACCGAGGAGGCGTAGACGAACCGCCGGGCGCCGACCGCCGACGCCGCGCGGAAGACGTTCAGCGTGCCGTCGACGTTGATCGCCCGGGTCGTCTCCCGGGAGGCGTTGCCGGTGATCAGGAAGGC
The DNA here is from genome assembly GCF_054050975.1 of Blastococcus sp. SYSU DS0828. Taxonomy (NCBI): domain Bacteria; kingdom Bacillati; phylum Actinomycetota; class Actinomycetes; order Geodermatophilales; family Geodermatophilaceae; genus Blastococcus; species Blastococcus sp. SYSU DS0828. The sequence goes on from NZ_JBJHAK010000008.1 coordinate 97,241, forward strand.
CAGGTGGACGACGACGTCGGCACCGGCGAACGCCTCGCGCAGCCCCTCCGGGTCGCGCACGTCGCCCTGCCGGTAGCGCATCTTGGTCCAGCCCCGCTCGGCCGGGTCGAACGGGCGGCGGGCGATGCCGATGATCGACTCGACGCGGTCGTCGTCCTGCAGCAGCGGCACGAGCCCGGCGCCGAAGGTGCCGGTCGGCCCGGTGACGGCCACGGTCAGCCCGCGCCCCCCGGCGCTCACCGGGCGGCTGCCCGGGCCTTGGTGGTCCCGCCGGTGGGCTGCTCCACGTCGGGCGTGGCCTCCGCCGCGCGGGCGAGCTCGAGCAGCTCCTCGATGCCCCGCCGGATGCCCCCGGAGAGGACGTCGACGTCGGGGAAGGCGTCGAAGTCGGCGTTGAGGCCGAAGGTCATCGTGTCGAGGTAGCTGAAGATCCCGATCGAGCAGCGGATGCCGCCGGCGATCGGCACGTAGGCGTGGGCCGAGCACATCCGCTTGCCGAGGACGTACAGCGGCACCCGGGGGCCGGGCACGTTCGTCGTCACCGCCTGGCACCACATCTGCCCGGCCTGCATCGCCGAGCGCACCCCGACGGAGAGCAGGGTGGGCGCGACGAAGTCGCCCATCGAGATGATCGTCGGGACGTCGACGGCCTGCATCGCCCGCTTGTACTCGTCCATCTGCCCGCGGATCGAGCGCAGCCGCGACACCGGGTCCGGGTCGCCGACGGGCAGGTCGACGAAGACGCAGGCCACCCGGTTGTTCAGCGATCCGCGCTGCTGCTCGGAGCGGACCGAGACCGGCACCATCGACCGCACGACGAGGTCCTCGGAGGAGAGCTCGCCGCGGCCCTGGAGCAGGTCGCGGAAGCCCTTGGTGATCGCGGTGAGGACGACGTCGTTGACCGTGCCGCCGAGCGCTGTGCGCACCGACCTGAACTCCTCGAACCGGCCCTGGGTCCACGCCCAGCGACGGTGCGGCCCGATGTGCCCGTTGAGCGAGCGGGCGGTGGGGGTGACGGCCTGCTTGGCCAGCGACGGCAGGGCGCCGGCCAGCGTGCGCCCGGACTCGGCGAGGCCGCGGACGTTGCGGGCGGCGCTCCCGACGGAGGGCAGGCTGGTCAGCGTGCGCAGCGGCTGGGTGGCCGCCTCGGTGACCGCGCCGGCGACCAGGGCCAGCGAGGAGGGGTCGCGCCGCGGCGTCCAGTCGCGGGGGTCCTCGTGGGTGGCGTCGGGGTCCAGGTCGAACATCAGCTGCATGAGGTCGGTGCCGGCGACGCCGTCGACCATGCAGTGGTGGACCTTGGAGATGAGCGCCCAGCGCCCGTCGGCCAGGCCCTCGACGAGCCAGAGCTCCCACAGCGGCTTGGCCATGTCCAGCCGCTGGCCGAGCACCCGGCCGGCCAGGTTGCGCAGCTGCTCGTCGCCGCCCGGGGAGGGCACCGCGGTGTGCCGGACGTGGTACAGGATCTGGAAGTGCGGGTCGTCGACCCACATCGGGCGGCCCAGCTGCAGCGGCACCTCCCGCACCCGCTGCCGGTACCGCGGCACGCGCGGCAGCTTGCTGAGCAGCAGCCGGACCACGTCGCCGTAGCTGGGCGCCGGCCCGTCGAACACCGCCACCGACCCCACGTGCATGGGGGTGTTCTCGCTCTCGGCGAAGTAGAACCCGCTGTCGAGGGCACTCATGCGGTCCACGTCTCACTCCTCGCCGCCCTGGTCGCTCTGCTCGGACCTGGGCCTCGCACGTCCCGGATGGTGGCCGCCGAACGAATTTGCGCCCCTCCGTGCACGCACTCGACGGTGTGGCGGCGGCCACATCTTCCCGTGCCCCGTATCCAGCAGGTCAACCGGCCTTCCGGCGCTCGACCTCGATCCGGTCGAGCAGGTCGGTGAACGCGCGGTCGACCACCGCCGCGCGGGTGAGGTTGACGCTGTGCCCGGCCCCGGGGACGACGACCAGCTCGGCGCCCGGGCCGACCGCCTCGGCGATCCGCCGCCCGTGGGCCTCGGGGGTCAGCCGGTCGTGCGTCGCGGCCACCACCGTCACCGGCACCCGGCGGAGGACCTCCAGCGCCGCCGTCTCGTCGTGGTCGAGGAAGGTCGCGTAGAACGCCATCGTCACCGGTAGGGGCGTCTCCTCCAGCAGCTGCTGCACCAGGCGCACGCTGCGCGGGTCGGCGTCGTCCTTGCCGAACAGCAGCCGCCGGATGGCCCGCCGGCCGAGGAAGGTGCCCCGCCGGCGACGTCGCTCCAGCGCCGGGGCCAGCCGTTGCAGCAGCCAGAGGTAGAGCGGGAGCAGCCGCAACCGGCGCATCAGCGTGACCACCGTGGCCAGGACGCCGGTGCTCACCAGTCCACCGGCCGAGGTGGCCAGCAGGAAGGCGCCGACGATGCGGGTGCCGAACAGCTCGGGCCGCTGCCGGGCCAGCGCGAGGATGCTCATCCCGCCCATGGAGTGGCCGGCGAGCACCACCGGCCCGGTGGGGGCGACGGCGTCGAGCACCTCGCCGAGGTCGCGGCCGGTGCGGTCGATCGTGGCCCGGGTCAGGGGCGTCCAGCCGGAGCGGCCGTGGCCGCGCTGGTCCCACAGGACGAGCCGGGCCCGGTCCCGCAGCGCCGCGCGCTGGGGCTCCCACTCCGCCAGCCGCGCGGTGAACCCGTGGCAGAGGACGACGGTGAGCGGGGCGACTTCCCTGCCGTCGAACTCCACGTGCAGGTCGCAGCCGTCGTCGGTGGTCACCGTCCGCGAGCCCGGAGGGGGCGGTCCGTCGAGCGGGGGCAGGGGCAGCAGCGGGGGGTCGGCGGGCACGGCGCCATCCCATGGCCTCGGAGCGTGGCGCGCAACCGGCCGGCTCAGTGGCCCCCGCGGCGCCCGGGTGCGGTCTCCCGCACCAGGCGACGGGCGGCGTCGACCTCGCGGGCCACCGGGGCCAGCACCCCCTCGGCGTGCAGCTCCGCGTCGTCGGGCACGACCGACCGCCGGACGTCGTCCTCCAGCCCGCGGATCGCCCGGCGCAGGACGGCCACCTGGGCGAGGTCGGGGGCCGGCTCCCCGCCGCGGCTGGCGATGACGGCCTCGGTGACGGCGTCGGACGCGCGTTCCAGCTGCACGATCACCGGCCACCACGCGGCCGCCCGCGTGCTGATCGGCGGTGGCTCGGCCAGGCGCCGCTGCAGCTGGGTCTGCAGCTCGGTGAGCGCGCGGTAGCTGCGCCTGCGGGCGCGGCGGCGCTCGGCCGGGCTGCCGGTGAAGGCGGCCGCCACGAACGCGTCCAGGGCGCGGGCGGCGTCGCGCAGCGCCTCGTCCAGCGGGGCGCGCCAGGTCTGCGGCCACAGCAGGTAGCCGAAGACCAGCACGATCGCGCAGCCGATCAGCGTGTCCAGCAGCCGGGCACCGACGAGCCCCGGCCCGGCAGGCAGCGCCAGATCGAGCAGCAGGATGATCAGCGGCGTCTGGAAGACGGAGAACAGGCCGAAGTTGGCGTTGCGCGCCCACGGCAGCACCGCGGCCGCGCCGGCCAGCGCCACGAGCACCCACCCGTTGCGGGGGAGGGCCGCGAGGAGGGCGGAGCCGAGCAGCACGCCGAGGAGGGTTCCGGCGCCCCGCTGCACCGCCCGGGTGAACACCGAGCCGAAGTCGGGCTTCAGCACGATCGCGACGGTCAGCAGGACCCAGTACGGCCGCTCGATGGGCAGGTACTGGCGGGCGATCTCCGCGACGGTCATGCAGAGCGACAGCCGGACGGCGAAGCTGCGGGCGTCGGCGCTGGCGAGCGTGCGGTCGGCCAGATCGTGGAGGCGGGTGCGGAGGTCGGGCCGGGCCACCGCCGCGGCCGCCGCGCCGGCCCGTTCCTCCGGGTCGCCCACCACGTTCCACACGAGCCGGACGCCGTGCCGGACGGCCCGCACGGCCGGATGGCCCTGCTCGAGGGGGGCGGGGCGCTGCTCGACCAGCTCGCCGCGGCCCGAGACTGCCGCCGCCAGCGCGTGCGCGGCGGCGACGTCCTGCGGATCCGGGGGGATGCCCGCGCGCGCGGCGGCCACGGCGCCCTCCACGAGCGGCGCCGCCGCGTTGAGGACGCCGGCGAGTTCCGAGAGCTCGCGGCTGCGGCCCGCCGACCGGCTGCGGCTGCGGATGACCCGGTCGTAGGCGGCGTTGAGGGCCGTGGTGAGCGCCCGCCGGGCCTCGGGGGCCGCGTCGCTGCCGACCGCCGCCAGCAGCTCGCCGATGCGGGTGAAGACGGCGGCGACGGCGGACCGGTCGGGGTCCAGCGGCTCGGTCCGGTACTGCACCAACGCCGTCAGGGTCGCCCACGCCGCACCGCAGAGGAAGAAGCCGACCTCCGCGGCGGCCGTGAGCGGGGTGACCAGCCCCGAGGCGAGCGCCGTGTAGATCAGCAGCTGCAGCGCGCCGAGCGACAGAGCCGCGTTGACCGCGCTGACCAGCGCCGCGGCCGCCGACAGCGCCGCGATGACGGCCACCGGTGCCCACCCGCCACCGGTCGCGAACTGGCCGGCCAGCAGGCCCAGCATGCCGAAGAGGGTCGCCGCCCCGATCCGGCGGAGCCGGTCCCGGAGCGGGCCGGGCTGGGGCGCCAGGCTCGCCGCCAGCGCCCCCATCGTGCCGAACACGCCGGCGCCCAGCGTGACGGCGGAGTCCAGGCCGCCCATGGCGACGGCGAGGGCCAGGGGGGCGGGGATCGAGACGGCGAACCGGGCGACGTCGCGCCACGGGACCGGCGGGGGCGTGGTGCGCACCAGCTCCTCGAGCCAGGCGGGGGCCCGCAGCGATCGCTCCCCACGCCGCCGCACCACGCTCCGAAGCTTGGCACTCCACCGGACCGGCCGTGCGCACCCCCGCCTACCCTGACCAGCCGTGACCGTGCAGCTCGGGAAGGTCCTCGCCGCCCTCGATGCCCGCTACGACCGGGCCCTCGCCGAGGGGTGGGACGCCGTCGGGCTGGTCTGCGGCGACCCCGCGGAGGAGGTGCGGCGGGTGCTGTTCGCCGTGGACCCGACCGCCGCCGTCGTCGACGAGGTGGTGCGAACCGGTGCGCAGCTGCTGGTCACCCACCACCCGCTGTTCCTCAGCCCGGTGCACGGTGTGCCGGCCGACGACCCGCGGGGGCGGCTGGTGCACCGGCTGGTCCGGGCGGGCGCCGCGCTCTTCGTCGCGCACACCAACGCCGACCGGGCCCCGCGCCACGGGGTCAACGACGCGCTGGCGGCGGCGCTCGGCCTCGCGGAGGCCGTGCCACTGGAGCCCACCGCCGCGGATCCGCGGGCCGGGCTCGGCCGGGTGGGCCGGCTGCCGGAGCCGATGACGCTGCGCCGGTTCGCCGAGCACGCCGCTGCCGCGCTGCCCGCCACGGCCGGAGGTGTCCGGGCGGCCGGTGACCCCGACCGGCGGATCGCCACGGTCGCGGTCTGCGGCGGCAGCGGTGGCTCGCTGCTGGGTGCCGCCGCCGCGGCCGGGGCCGACGTGCTGCTCACCAGCGATCTGAAGCACCACCCGGTGTCCGACGCGCTGGAGGGGGCCGGGCCGGCGCTGTGCGACGTGGCGCACTGGGCCTCGGAGTGGCCGTGGCTGCCGGTGGCCGCCGACGTGCTGCGCCGCGACCTGGACGGCGCGGTGGAGGTCGCCGTCGCCACCCCGCGGACCGACCCGTGGACCTGTCGCGCCGACGCCCCGGCCGCGGGCTGACCGGGGCGGTCCGCGCGGTCAGCCGTGACCGGCGGCCCGCAACGCCTGCACGCAGCTGCGCTCGAGCGCGCGCTGGCGGCGGATCCGGGCGAGCAGGCCGGGGACCGGCTCCAGCTGCCTGGTCGCGGCCGGGTGCACGTCGGTGAGCCGGCCGTCGGCGTAGCGGCCGGAGGTGGTGTGCACGGTCCACCGCTCGACGTCCGGCACGGAGAGCTCCTGCCCGACCAGCACCGCCGGGCCGGCCACCGCCGGCGGTCCACCCGGCAGCGCGAGCGGATCGGCGTCCCAGTCGGGGACCCGGACGGTGCGCACGTGCAGGCCACCGTCGTCGACGGCCAGGACGGCGTCGGCGGGGCCCTCGCGCCGGTCGACCGGGACGACGGCGTCCGGGTCGAGGACCAGCACCAGGCGCGGCAGGTACCACCAGTGCTCGCGGCGGAGCATGTGCGAGTCGGCCAGCGCCCGCGACGGTGGGTGCTTGCGCAGCTCCTGGTCGAGCAGCTCCTCGCTGAACAGCTCGCCGTCGCCGTCCTCGACCAGCGTGAGCCGCCCGGTGAACGCCAGGGGTGACCACCGCGCCCCGGTGAGCCGTGGCTCGGAGAGGACCAGCGCGGCCGAGCCGGCGGCCGCGGCGGCGCGGGCGGTCGCCACGTGCGCCCAGGGCAGCGCGACCGCCGGCCGGCCGCCGAGGGCCAGCGGGACGACGCCGGTGGCCCCCGGGGGCCCGTCCGGCGTGGACCACAACAGTTCGGCCACACCCGCGGCGTGGAGCGCGGCCAGACTTGTGGGGTCCATGGGCTGAGTGTTCACTCCCTCCGACGGCGGCGACGAGGCCGCCCGTGGACCAGGGGGTTCTGCCGTGCCCGCGTTCGTCGTGGCCGCCGTGGTCGGGGTGCTGTTCTTCCTCGGCTACCGGTACTACTCCAGCTACCTGGCCCGGAAGGTGTACGCCCTCGACCCGGCGTTCGTCACGCCGGCCCACCAGTTCAACGACGGCAACGACTTCGTGCCGACGAACAAGCACGTCCTGTTCGGCCACCACTTCACCTCGGTGGCCGGGGCGGCCCCGATCGTCGGCCCGGCGATCGCGGTCTTCTGGGGCTGGGGCCCGGCCCTGACCTGGATCGTCCTGGGCACCATCTTCGCCGCCGGCGTGCACGACTTCGGCGCGCTCGCGGTGTCGGTCCGGCACAAGGCCAAGAGCATCGGCACGCTGGCCGGCGAGGTCATCAACGGCCGGGCCCGGAAGCTCTTCCTGGCGATCATCTTCTTCCTGCTCACCCTGGTGAACGCGGTCTTCGCCGTGGTGATCGGGAACCTCTTCGTCGCCAACCCGGGTGCGGTCATCCCGATCGTGCTGGAGATCCCGCTGGCGATCTTCATCGGCGTCTACATCTACCGGACGCGGTCCTCGGCGCTCATCCCGTCGATCGTCGGCGTGATCGTGTTGTACGCCCTCATCCTGGTCGGCAATGAGTTCCCGATCTCGCTCGACGGGCTCGCCGACGCGCTCGGCGTGGAGCAGACCCGCAACGTCTGGGTGGTCCTGCTCTTCGCCTACACCTGGATCGCCTCCCGCATCCCGGTGTGGGTGCTGCTCCAGCCGCGCGACTACATCAACAGCCACCAGCTCTTCATCGCCCTCGGCGTCATCGCCCTGGGCGTCATCGTCGGCATGAACACCATCCAGGCGCCGGTGGTCAACGACGTGCCCGAGGGCTCGCCGAGCTTCTTCCCCTTCCTCTTCATCACCATCGCCTGCGGGGCGATCTCCGGCTTCCACTCCCTGGTCTCCTCCGGCACGACGTCCAAGCAGCTGGACCGCGAGACCGACGCCCGCTATGTGGGCTACATGGGCGCGGTCGGCGAGGGGTCGCTGGCCACCGGTGCCGTCCTGGCCGCCACGGCCGGCGTCGCCGCCTCGCAGGCGGACTGGGAGGCGCTCTACCCGGACTTCGCGACCGCCTCCAGCGGGGCGACCGGCAACTTCGTCAACGGCGTGGCCCAGTTCGCGAACAACATCGCGATCCCGCTCGACCTCGCGACCATCTTCGCCGCCGTGGTCGTGATCAGCTTCGCCGCCACGACCATGGACACCGGCGTGCGCCTGCAGCGCTACGTCGTCCAGGAGATCGGCGAGCTCCTCGGCATCCGGGCGCTCTCCCGCAACCTCACGGTCGCGACCACCATCGCCGTCCTGATCCCGCTCGGCATGGCGCTGATCCCCGGGGAAGGGGAAGCCGGGTACACCTTCGGGGTCCTGTGGCAGCTGTTCGGGACCACCAACCAGCTCACCGCGGGCCTGGCGCTGTCGGTCATCGCCGTGTGGATCACCCGCCGGGGCCGCAACCCCCTCGCCGCGCTCATCCCGCTGGTGTTCCTGCTGGTCATGACGTCGTGGGCGCTGATCGTCAACCTGCGCAACTTCATCGAGGCCGAGGACTGGGTGCTGGCGCCGCTGGACGCGCTGATCTTCGTCCTGGCGGTCTGGCTGATCGTGGAGGCGGCGCTGGCCCTGCGCACCGCCTACCGCGAGCGGCCGTCGACCCCGGTCGACGGATTCGGGACGGGGGAGCCGGACGCCGTGGCGAAGGCCAACCCCGAGGTCGGCGAATCGACGGCCGGGCCCACGGAGGGGCCGGCCGGGACCTCGCGCAGGTGACCTCGCGGGTCGTCCTCGTCCGCGGCTCCCGGGCCGCGGGCGGGGGCGGCGGCTGCTGCAGCGGGGACGTGCGCCCCTTCGACGACGGCGGCTCGCACGCCCACGCCCCCCGGGCGGACCCGGTGGGGGAGGTGTACCGGGCGCTGCGGGCGCGGCTGCCGGCCGACGTCGCGATCGAGGTCGTCTCGCCGTCGAACTGGCTCTGGCTGCTGCCGGAGCTGGTGAGGGCCGGGCGCCGCCGCGGCCTGCGGGGCGCCGCGCTGCGCCGCTCGGTGCGTGCGGGGATGGCGGTCGAGTCGCTCGTCGTCGACGGCGCGGTGCTCGCCTCCGGTGGCCTGCCCGCGCCCGCGGCCGCCGTCGCCGCGGTGGAGGCGGAGCTGGCGCTGCGGTGACCCGGCCGCCGTCGGGTCACCGGCGCGGGACCCGACCGGGGCGCGGGTAGGTTGAGCGCGTGAAGGTCGACCATTTCGAGCAGCAGAAGCTCCTGGAGCTCGCGGCGGAGGACGTCGCCCTGACCCAGCTCGCGCACCGGAAGCGGACGCTGCCCGAGGCCGCGGCCGTCGAGGCCGCCGCGGAGACCGAGCGGTCGCTCGGGGACGACGTCGTCCGGGCCGAGACCGAGGTCCGCGACCTGCAGCGGGAGGTGTCCCGCCTGGAGGCCGACGTCGAGACGGTCCGGCAGCGCGCGACCCGTGACCAGCAGCGCCTGGACGCCGGTGGCATCACCGCGCGGGAGACCACCAGCCTGCAGCTGGAGCTCGAGTCGCTCGCCCGGCGCCAGGCGACCCTGGAGGACCAGGAGCTCGAGCTGATGGAGCGCCTGGAGACCGCCGAGTCCACCCTGCGGGCGGCGCAGGAGGCGCTCGAGCAGGCTCGGGCCGATCGGGAACGCGCCGAGCAGCTGCGCGACGACGCGCTCGCCGACGTCGCCGACTCCACCACCCGGCACGAGAGCGCGCGCGCCGCGGTCGCCGGGGGCCTCTCCGCCCCGCTGCTGACCCTCTACGACCGGGTCCGCGCCCAGACCGGCAGCACCGGGGCGGCGATGCTCCGGGCGCGGCAGTGCCAGGGCTGCCGGCTCGAGCTGAACGGCCGCGAGCTGGCGGCGGTCCAGAAGGCCGACCCCCACGAGGTGGTCCGCTGCGAGAACTGCGGGCGGATCCTGGTGCGCACGGCCGAGTCCGGGCTGTGACCCGCCGGTTCGTCGTCGAGGCCGACGGCGGCTCCCGCGGCAACCCCGGGCCGGCCGGCTACGGCGCGCTGGTGCGGGACGCGGACACCGGCCGGGTGCTCGCCGAACGCGCTGCGTCCGTGGGGCGGGCCACCAACAACGTGGCCGAGTACGGCGGCCTGGTCGCCGGGCTGCAGGCGGCGCTGGACCTCGACGCCTCCGCCGAGGTCGAGGTGCGGATGGACTCCAAGCTGGTCGTCGAGCAGATGTCGGGCCGCTGGAAGATCAAGCACCCCGACATGCAGCAGCTGGCGCTGCAGGCCCGCGCGATCGCTCGGAAGCTGGGCGGGGTCCGCTACACCTGGGTGCCCCGCGCGCAGAACGGTGCCGCCGACGCCCTCGCCAACAGCGCGATGGACGGCAAGCCCGTGCACCGCGACGCCGCCGCCGAGCCCAGCGTGGCCGAGGACGACGTCCAGCCCACGGCGGAACCCGCCCCGGTGGTCACCACGGTCACCCACCTGCTGCGCCACGGGCAGACCGAGCACACCCCCGAGCGCCGGTTCAGCGGCCGCAACGAGCTGCCCCTGTCGCGCACCGGGCGGGCCGAGGCCGAGGCGGCGGGGGAGCGGGCCGCCCAGCTGGGGATCGAGGTGGTCGTCGCGTCACCGCTGCGCCGGACGCGGGAGACCGCCGAGATCGTCGCCGCGCGGCTCGGGCTGCCGGTGGAGTTCGACGACGACCTGCGGGAGCTGGACTTCGGCGACCTGGAGGGGCTGACCTTCGACGAGGCCCGCGCCCGGCACCCGCTCGCGGTGCGCCGGTTCATGGCCGACGTGACGGTGGCGGCGCCCGGCGGGGAGTCGATCGCCGAGGTCAGCGCCCGGCTGGCCGGTGCGCGCCGGCGCATCCTGACCCGGCACGCCGGGAGGACGGTGCTGGTGGTCAGCCACGTCACGCCGATCAAGCTGCTGCTCGCGGCCGGGCTCGGGGTCGGCGACGACGTCGTCCACCGGGTCTTCCTGGAGGCCGCCTCGTTGTGCACCGTCGCCTGGAGCTCCGACGGGCGCACCTCGGTGCGGCTGGTGAACGACACCGCGCACCTGCGCTGACCGCGGTACGGCGTTCAGACCCCCACGAACAGGTACACCGACACCGCGACGCCGAAGGTCACGATCGTCACGCGCAGCGGCGTGGTGGGGATGCGGCTCGCCAGCCGCGCTCCGAGGAAGCCGCCGCAGAGGCCGGCCGGGGCGGCAACGGCGACGACGGTCCACTCGACCGGCCCGAAGACGCCGAACACCACCAGCGTCACCGTGGCGGTGACCGCGGACAGCGCCGACTTCAGCGCGTTGGCGAGCTTGAGCCGGTGCAGCCCGATGCCGAGGACGCCCACCAGGATCACCCCGAGCGCACCGCCGAAGTAGCCGCCGTAGACGGTGGCCAGGAACAGGGCCAGGTACAGCCAGGCCGGGTCGCGGCCGGGCCCGGCGGCGAGCTGACCGGCCAGCCGTCGGGTCACCAGCGGCTGGAGGGCGAGCAGCAGGCTGGCCAGCAGCACGAGCACAGGGACCACGGCGTCGAAGGCGTCGGACGGCGTGGTGAGCAGCAGGACGCTGCCGCCGAGCCCGCCCAGGGCGGCCACCGCGCCGAACCGGAGCAGGCGCCGGCGCTGGCCGGCGTACTCGGCGCGGAAGCCGGCGACCCCGCCGAGGTAGCCGGGCCACTGCGCCAGCGAGTTGGTGACGTTCGCCGCGACAGTGCCCAGCCCCAGCGCGACGAGGGTGGGGAAGAGGATCAGCGAGCCGCCGCCGGCGATCGAGTTGACCCCGCCGGCGAGGAATGCGACGCCCGCGACGACGAGCAGGTCGACGGCGGACACGGCGGACACGGCGGTGCAGCCTACGGTGGGCGCGTGCGGAGGCCGGCGAGCGCGACGTGGCTGGGAGCCCTGCTGGGTGGGTCGGGGGTGCTGCACCTGGTGCGCCCGCGTACCTACGAGTGGCTGGTGCCGCCGGAGCTGGGAGACGCCCGGTCGTGGGTGCTCGCCAGCGGGGTGGCCGAGATCGGTACCGCCGCCCTGCTCGCGGCGCCGCGCACCCGGCGGGCCGGCGGCTGGTCGGCCGCCGCCCTCCTGCTGGCGTTCGTGCCCGCGCACCTGCACCACGTCCGGCTCGGCCGCGGGAAGCCGGCGGTGCTGGCCGCCGCCGCGGTGCGGCTGCCGCTCCAGGTGCCGATGGTCTCGGCGGCGCTCCGGGTGGCCCGCGGCCGCTGACCGCCCGGGGCCGACGCCGGCACGGCAGACTCGACCCGTGCCCGCACCGATGCCCGACGACTGGCAGCGCGCCCTCGTCGTCGCCGCCCACCCCGACGACATCGAGTACGGCCTCGCCGCCGCGGTCGCCGTGTGGACGGCCGCGGGCAAGGAGGTGCGCTACCTGCTCGCCACCCGCGGCGAGGCGGGGATCGCCGGGATGCCGCCGGCGGAGGCCGGGCCGCTGCGTGAGGCGGAGGAGCGTGCGTCGGCCGCCGTCGTCGGGGTGAGCGAGGTGGAGTTCCTCGACCTCCGGGACGGCGTCCTGGTGGCCGGGCCCGACCTGCGGCGCGAGCTGGCGGGCGGCATCCGGCGGCACCGGCCCGACCTGGTGGTCACCACCTGGGGCGGGGACACCTGGACCCTGCCCGGGGTCAGCCCCGCCGCCCTGAACTCGCCCGACCACCGGGCGCTCACCCGCAGCGTGCTCGACGCGGTCGCCGACGCCGCCAACGAGTGGATCTTCCCGGAGCTCGCGGAGGACCCGTGGTCGGGCGTCCAGTACATCGCGGTGCAGGCCATGGGCGGTGAGCCGCCGCACGCGATGGACGTCAGCGGGGGAGTGGAGCCCGCGGTCGCGTCGCTGGCCGAGCACCGGCGGTACCTCGCGGCGCTGTCCGACGAGCCGGTCGACGAGCAGGCACGGCGACAGATCGACATGTCGACCCTGACCGAGGACGGCGGCCGGCAGGTGGGCTTCACGCTCTACTGGGGATGACGCACGCGGTCAGAACGGTGGTGGGTCCTCCGCCGGTGGTGGCGGTGGTGGTTGCGGTGGTGCGGTGAGGACGCGATAGCCGGGTGGTCGGCTGGTGCGGCTGACCCCGGTGGGGGTGATGACGGTGAGCACGCCGTCGTCGCCCAGGGTGTGCTGCCAGCCGGGGGCGAAGGTCTTGAGCCGGTGGTGGTGGCGGCACAGGCAGCACAGGTTCTCGCAGGCCGTGGCCCCGCCGTCGGCGTGCGGGATGACGTGGTCCAGATCGGCCCAGCCGGCGGGCACGGTGCAGCCGGGGTGCCGGCAGGTGCGGTCCCGCGTTGCGAGGAAGCGTTGCTGGGCGGCCGAGGGCCGGTAGCGGTCGATCGGACCCGGTGAGCCGAGCAGCGGGCAGTCGCAGGACCGGTCGGGGTGGTCGGGGCAGCCGTGGGTGGCCAGCTTCTCCACTTCGCGGCGGCCGGTGACCGCCCGCAGTCTTCCGGTGGCGTCGGTGAGCGCGATCTGCAGGCTGCCGCCGGGTGGGGCCTGCACGCCTGCGGCATCCAGGGCGGCGAGTAGTTCGCGCAGGTGGGCGGCGGTGATCGGCTCCCCGTCCACCTCGGCCACCGGCGCGGGCGGGCCGCCTGCGGCCGCTTCCCGCGCTGTGTCGGTGAACGCGGCCGGCAGTGATGCATTAGAGGCGAGGAAACCCGCCGGGGTGAGCGCGGGCAGCGGTGCGACCACGGTCAGGTGCGCGGTCACCGCCGGTTGCTGCTGCCAGGGGCGCAGCAGCAGGTCGGTGAGGGCTCCGGTGCGCAGCATGCCGATCGGCCGGGCATCGCCGGCGTCCTTCGCCGACCGGGCGTGGGCATCGACCGCCTGGCGGCAGGCCCGGGCCTCGGGATGGGGCAGCAGGGCGCGCAGCTCGCTCATCCCGTCCCCGACCGGGCGCACCGTCACATCCGCTGCCCGCCGACGGGCCTGCCGGCGCCGGTCGGCCGCGGCGGCGTCGCGGGCGATCAGCTCGGCGCGCACCGCCTCCCGCAGCTTCCCCACCCCCAACTCGGTGGCGGTGGGCAGGACGGCGGTCTCCATGGCGGCGATCACACCCGGGTCGGTCTCCCGCCCGGTGACGGCGACCTCCGCGGCCATCGCCCGGGCACGGGGCCAGTCCAACCGCCCCAGCCGCAGCCGTGTGTACGTCGCGGGCAGCAGCGTGGTGAGCACCTCGGCGTGCTCCAGCTGCGTCACCGCCGCCGTGCGGCTGCAGTTCTGCACCGCGGCCAGCTCATCGGGCACGAACTCACTCGCCCCGGCCGGGCCGACAGTGCCGGCGCGCTCGCCGCCGGGCAGCGGATCGGCCGGAGCCGGGCGCGCCGCGGCCAGGTCCATCACCAGCTCCACCCGCAGCGCCGCCACTGCGCCTCCGCGGCCACGATCTGACCCAGCAGCTCCGCCGCCTCCGCCGCACCCCGCCGGGCCGGCAACCACGCGCTCAACGGTTCACCCAACCGCGGCAACGGATCAGGGTCGGCCAGCTCCCACTCCGACGGCGGGCTCACCGGCCCCACGGTCACCCCGACCGCGAACCCGACCACCGACATACCCGCAGGTTAGGACGGGGGTACGACACTTCCGGCCGGCCTTCGGATCGCCGTGGCCGGGCGTGGGTCCGGGCCTCGTAGACTGGCCGGTACGACGGACGAGTCGGCCGGGCGGTCGCGTCGGCGGGGGAGACCCCGTCGCCGAGGAACGTCCGGGCTCCACAGGGCAGGGTGGTCGTTAACGGCGACCCGGGGTGACCCGCGGGACAGTGCCACAGAAAACAGACCGCCAGCGCTCGCGCTGGTAAGGGTGAAACGGTGGTGTAAGAGACCACCAGCACGCCGGGTGACCGGCGTGGCTCGGTAAACCCCACCCGGAGCTAGGTCAAGAAGGAGCGGCGGTTCACCGCCGTTCCGCGCAGGCGTTCGAGGGCGGCCCGCCCGAGCCTGCGGGTAGACCGCTGGAGCCTGTCGGCAACGGCAGGCCTAGATGGATGACCGCCCATCGGGAGGCCGCAAGGCGCCCGTGGACAGAACCCGGCGTACAGGCCGACTCGTCCGTCGTCCTTTCCTCCGGAGCGCCCGCGTGCGGCCACTCGGGGCCGGTGATGCCGCCGAGACGACGTTTCCGCGGGAACGCCTGCGGACAGCGGCCCGCCTCGGCTGCCGGTGGAGACGGCGGCAGCGCCACAGGATCTCCGGTAGGGCTCACCGTCCCTCGAGGTCACCGCCTGCGTCGGCTCGGTCCCCGCGCTCGTGACGGCGGCCGACCACTCCGGTGACGAGGAGCACGAGCCAGCCGGCCACCGTCGCGGCCCTCACCGCGATGTCGAAGGCCGACGTGTCGCCGGCGAGGAGGTCCCGGATCAGGAATCCGGCCGTGCCGACGAAGAGCAGGGCCGCCACCGCCAGGAACCACGGCTCGCTGCGGACGTCGCGTGCGCCTCGACCCGTCACGCAGCACAACCTAGAAGGCCGACGGTGCTGGCGACCAGCGCACGAGGCGCTTCCGGCCGACGGTGGGAGCGGCAGGCGGCACGAGTCGTCACCGCGTGCCGGGTCCGGCGCTTGCGACGTCCGGGAACGCGCCCGTGCGGGCAGTCGGTGTCCACTGCTGGTCGGGTGGCGGACACCCGGGGTTGGTCCACCGGCTGCCCGGGCGCCGTCTTCGCTGGTCAGGGTCGGGGCACTGTCCCGCTACCCCTGGAGCTCCCGTGTCACCCCGCGCCCGGCGTCTCACCTGCACGTTCCCTGCCGTCGCCCTGATGCTCGCCGCGACCGTCGCCCCCGCCGGTGCGAAGCCGGCGCCCGCGCCGGTCTTCACCGAGCTGGCCACGTTCGAGGTGACCGGGGAGGTCGCCGAGATCCTCGCGGTGACCCCCGACGGCCGGACGCTGCTCTACACCGACTCGGCCACCGGCGAGGTCGGGCTGGTCGACCTGACCAGACCCGCCGAGCCGACGGCGATCGGCAGCGTGCAGCTGGATGGGGAGCCCACGTCGGTGACCGTCACCCGCGACGGGCGCCACGCCCTCGCCGTGGTCGACACCAGCACGTCCTTCGCCGCCCCGTCGGGGGAGCTGGCCGTCGTCGACCTGCGCACCCGCGCCGTCGTCCGGACCATCGACCTGGGCGGCCAGCCCGACTCCATCGCGATCAGCCCCGACGGTGCGGTGGCGGCGGTCGCGATCGAGAACCAGCGCGACGAGGACCTCGAGGTCGACGGCGTCGAGGGCGGTCTGCCGCAGGCGCCCGCCGGTTTCCTGGCCGTCGTGGAGCTGCACGGGACGCCGGAGCGGTGGACGGTCGACCGGGTCGAGCTGACCGGGCTGGAGGGCGCCCTGTACCCGGACGACCCCGAGCCGGAGTACGTCGACATCGACCGCCGGGGCATCGCGGCGGTGACGCTGCAGGAGAACAACGCCATCGCCCTGGTCGACCTGCGTTCCCGCACGGTCGTCGGGTCCTTCTCGGCCGGGACAGTGACGCGCACCGACGCCGACACGTCCGACGACGGCGTGATCGCGTTCGACGACGCGCTGACCGCACCCCGGGAGCCCGACGCCGTCCAGTGGACGCCGGGGGGCAACCTGGTCACCGCGGACGAGGGCGACCTGGCCGAGGAGCCCAGCGGCGGTCGTGGCTGGACCGTCTTCTCCCCGGACGGGGAGGTCGTCTCGACCTCCGGGGGAGCGGCGGAGCAGGCCCTCGCCGCGGCGGGCCGCTACCCCGACGGGCGCAGCGACGACAAGGGCGCGGAGTTCGAGGGCACGGAGGTCGCCACGCTCTACGGCACCACCTACGCCTTCATCGGGTCCGAGCGCGGGGACGCCGTCCTGGTCTACGACCTCGCCGACGAGGGCGCGCCCGAGCTGCTGCAGGTGCTGCCCACCGGGGAGGCCCCGGAGGGGCTGCTCGCCGTCAAGCGCGGCCACCTGTTCCTGACCAGCAACGAGGACGACGGGACCATCTCGCTGTTCCAGCTGACGAAGCCCTGAGCTCCCCGGCCGGGGGCGCCCACCGCGCCCCCGGCCCGGGTGGTCAGGCGGCGACGGCGGTGACGAACGTGCAGATGCCCTCGCCGGAGTCCGCCCGGTGGCGTATCCCGATCAGCCAGAGCAGGGCGGTCTCGATCCGGTGGGCCAGCTTGCGTGGTCCCTCGTACCAGGTGGAGCCACCGGTCGTGACCGTGATGTCCTCGAACCCCGCCAGCCGGATGTGCTCGACGAGCATCCAGTCGGGGAGGATCGAGATGTGGCCCGGCTGGTAGTAGTGCCCGGGCCCGAAGATGAACGGGGCGCCGCGCAGGAACATCTTCAGCCGTGAGTGCGGGTGGGTGATGTTCGGGGTGCTCACCACGAGCTGGTCTCCTGGCCGGAGCAGGGCCCGGATCGAGCGCAGCACCTGCCGCGGGTTCTCCACGTGCTCGAGCGTCTCGACGCACATCACCAGGTCGAAGGGGCCGCGGGTCTCCTCGGTCCACTGCGGGTCGTCGAGGTCGAGGCGGTGGATCCAGTCGTGCGGCGGGTCCAGGTCGGTGGGGACGACGTCGAACCCGGCGTCCCGGAGCCGGCAGGCCAGCGCGCCGCAGCCGGCACCGACCTCCAGGATCCGGCCGCCGGTGGGCAGGGCCCGGCGTGCCAGCTCGACGGCGTACTCGTGCACTCCCGGGGCGGCGTGGATGCCGTGCCCCTGGTACGACCCGGTCGCAGCGGTTCGGGACGTGGTGGTGCGCTCGTCGGCGGTCACCTTCGGGAGTGTGGCCCAGCCGCCGCGTGCCCGCTCGTCGCGGCGTCGGCCGGGGCCCCGGGGCTGGCCTGTGCCAGGGTGGGCGCGTGCAGACCCCGGCCCGGTTGGCCGCCCCGTGACGGCGGCGGTCGTCGCTGTCGGCGCGATCGGTGGCCTGCTCGTGGGGGCGGCCGCGAACCGGGCCGCGGGCACCTTCCCGTGGGGCACGGCCGACGGGGCCACCCGGCGGTTCGCGGTGCGGCCCCCGGTGCTCGAACTGCTGACCGCGGGGTTGTTCGCGCTCCTGGCGCTGCGGCTGGGGGCGGTCGCGGAGCTGCCGGCCTTCCTGGTCGTCGCCGGGGCGGGCGTGCTCCTCGCGGTGATCGACCTCCGGCACCGGCTGCTGCCCGACCGGGTTACCGGTCCGGCCGTCGTGGCGACCGCGGTGCTGCTCACCGGAGCGGCAGCGGTGGAGGGCTCCTCGGACGCGCTGCTGCGGGCGGGGCTGGCGGCCGCCGCGCTGTTTTGCGGCTACCTGGTCCTCGCGCTGATCTCGCCCGCCGGCCTCGGCATGGGCGACGTCAAGCTGGCCGGCCTGCTCGGCCTGCCGCTGGGCTGGCTCGGCTGGCAGGCGGTGCTGCTGGGGGCGCTGGCCGGCTTCGTGGTCCAGGCCGCGCTGGCGCTGCTCCTGCTCGCCGCGCGGCGGATCGGGCTCAAGGGGGAGCTGCCGTTCGGGCCGGCCATGCTGCTCGGTGCGGCGATCGCGGTCGCCTGGAGCGGAACGCCCCCCGGCTGACGGCGACACCGGCGGTGACGCTGGGTCACCAGCGGACCGGAGCCGTCCCTCGATGGGCGGAGTGCCGTCCCTGGATCGGGTGACCCGCCCTCAAGCCCCGGTGTGTTCCGCACGACAACTCCCTCCAACGCCGCGAGGCCGGATCGCCCGATCCGGACCCGACGGCCCGCAACCGGAGGAGCACCGCATGCTGATCAACGCCTACGCCACCCTGGCCAGCCTCGTCGCCGTCGCCCAGGACCGCCTCAAGAACGAGGAGAAGGGCGCCACCGCCGTCGAGTACGGCCTCATGGTCGGCCTCATCGCCGTGGCCATCATCGCCGCCGTCGTGACTCTCGGCGACGAGCTGAGTGGCCTGTTCGACTCGGTCGGCGGAGAGCTGGAGAAGGCCAACGCTGGCGTGGGCACCACCACGACCACCACCGGCTGACCAGCAGCTGGCCGGAACGGCGCAGCGGCCCTCGTCCTGAGGGCCGCTGCGCCGTCGCACGAGAGAGGCGGTGGATCGGGATGAGGGGACGGCTGCGCGACGAGCGCGGTGCCAGCGCCGTGGAGTTCGCCTTCATCGTGCCGCTGCTGATCGTGCTGGTCATCGGCATCGTCGAGTTCGGCCACGCCTTCCAGGTGCAGGGCACGCTGTCGGCCGCCGCCCGCGAGGGGGTACGGGCCATGGCGCTGCGCAACGACCCGGTGGACGCGCGCAACGTCGTCCGCACCGCCGCCGCCTCGCTGCACCCGGCGATCACCGACGACCAGATCCACATCACCATCGTCGGCGGCACCGCCGAGACCTGTCCCACCACCGGCGCCGGCGACACCGCCGTCCGCCTCACCATCACCTACCCGAAGCCGTACCTCACGGACTTCTTCGGCGCGGGGATCGAGCTCACCGGAACGGGGGTCATGCGATGCAACGGCTGATCTCGCGGGCCCGGCGCCGGCTGGACGGCGAGCACGGCGCGAGCGCCGTCGTCCTCTCGCTGCTGATGGTCCCCATGCTGGGGTTCGCGGCCATCGCCGTGGACATCGGCGCGCTGTACGCCGAGCGCGCCCGGCTCCAGGTCGCGGCCGACGCCGCCGCCATCGCGGTGGCCCAGGACTGCTCCCGCGGCAACTGCGGCGACATGCTGGCGACCGCCCAGGAGCTGATCACCCTCAACGACCCCACGGGCACGGCCGGCCAGCCCGTGCTCAGCAGCGACCCGGTCAGCGTCACCGTCACCGGTGGTGCCCCCAAGGAGCACTGGTTCGCTCCCGTCATCGGGCACGACTCCAGCCACGTCTCGGCGACCGCGACGGTCGGGTGGGGCGCGCCGAGCCAGGGCACCGCGGTCCTGCCGCTGACCTTCTCCTGGTGCTCGTTCCGGGCGCAGACCGGGGGCGGGCTGCCGTCGACCGAGACGCTGCAGACGATCATGTTCAGCAAGTCCGACGACGTCGGCGGGTGCACCGGGCCGTCGGGCAACTTCGTGCCGGGTGGTTTCGGCTGGGTCGTGCCCGACGCGGGCAGGTGCCACGCCACCTCCGCGATCGGCCAGCGGCTCACCTCCGACACGGGTGTGTCGCTGCCGTCCGGCTGCTCGGAGGCCGACCTCCAGGGCTGGCTGGGCCGGACGGTCCTGCTGCCGCTCTTCGACGAGTTCGGCGACGGCGGCAGCAACGGCTGGTACCGCGTCTACGGCTACGCCGCCTTCACCCTCACCGGCTACGCGGTCAACGGCTCGATCAGCAGCGGCAAGAAGGTCTGCGGGCCCGGCACCAACTCCAGCGACCGGTGCGTCACCGGCTACTACACCCGCTTCGTCGAGCTCTCCGACGCCTGGACCTACAGCCCGGACGCCCCGCAGCTCGGGGCCTCGATCCTCCGACTCATCCGTTAGGGGCGCCCACGTGAGACGTCGACTCCTGGCCACCGCGGTGGCCCTCGCGCTCGTCGTCGCCGGCACGGTCGTCCTCGTGGGCTACGTGCGCGGCGCGGAGACCCGCGCCCTCGCCGGCGTGCAGACCGTCCAGGTCCTGGTGGCCGAGGCCCTCATCCCCGCCGGCACCCCCGGCGCGGCCCTGGGCGAGCTGGTGGGCATCGAGCTGCTGCCGGCGAAGGCGGCGCTGCCGGGCCGGGTCACCGACCTGGCGACGCTGGCCGACCGCGTCGCCACCGTCGACCTCGCGCCCGGCGAGCAGCTGCTCGACAGCCGGTTCGTACGGCCCGAGGAGCGGCAGGCGCCCGGCACGGTGCCGGTGCCGGAGGGGATGCAGGAGGTGAGCATCGTCCTGGAGCCCCAGCGGGCCGTCGGCGGCCGGCTGGCCGCCGGCGACACCGTCGGCGTCTTCGTCTCCATGGGCGACCCGGCGACGACCCACGCCGTCCTGCACGAGGTCCTGGTCACCCAGGTGCAGGGGGCACCCGCCCCGCCCGCGGCGCCCGCCGACGGGGCGACGCCGGCCGTCTCCGCACCGGCCCCCTCCGGCAGCCTCATGGTCACCTTCGCCGTGACGGCCGCGCAGGCCGAGGCCGTCGTCTTCGCCGCCGAGCACGCCAGCGTCTGGCTGTCCCTCGAACCGCCCGACCCCGACGTCTCCCGCACCCAGGTGCTCACCCCCGACACCATCTACGGAAAGGCCTACTCATGAGCCGCGTCGTCCTGGCCGGAGCCGGCGAGGACCTGGTCCTGCGCGTGAAGGAGGCCACCGGCGGCGATCTGCAGGTGCTGCCGCCGGGCCGGCTGCCCAGCGATCCGGCGCGGCTGTTCGAGCAGCTGGTCGACGACGAGCTGCCCGACGTGCTGCTCGTCGGCCCGCACACGCCGGCGCCCGAGGTGCTGACCCTGGCCGGCCGGCTCGACGTGCAGTCACCGGGCATCACCGTCGTCCTGGTGGCCGACCCGTCCCCGGACATGTGGCGGTCGGCGATGCGCGCCGGCATCCGCGACCTGCTCCCGCCGGACGCCGACGTGGCCGAGATCGCCGCCGCGGTCGAGCGCGCCGGGCATGCGGCGGCCGGCCGTCGCCGGGTGCTGCGGCCGGTGGCCGAGACCGACCGCTACGCCGGCCGGGTCATCACCATCGCCTCGCCCAAGGGCGGCGTGGGCAAGACGACGGTCTCCACGAACCTGGCGATCGGGCTGACCGCGGCCGCGCCCCAGTCCACGGTGCTCGTCGACCTCGACGTGCAGTTCGGCGACGTCGCCTCCGCCCTGAGCCTGGTGCCCGAGTACACGCTGCCCGACGCCGTCCACGGGCCGGCCAGCGAGGACACCATGGTCCTCAAGACGTTCCTCACCCAGCACCCCAGCGGGCTGTACGCGGTGTGCGGGTCCGAGTCGCCGGCGGCCGGCGACACGATCACCGGTGACGACGTCAGCCGGTTGCTGGCCTCGCTGGCCCGGGAGTTCCGGTACGTCGTCGTCGACACCGCCCCGGGGCTGTCGGAGCAGACGCTGGCGGCGCTGGACCGCGCCTCCGACGTCGTGATGCTCACCAGCATGGACGTGCCGGGGGTGCGCGGGCTGCGCAAGGAGATGGACGTGCTCCGCGAGCTGTGCATGATCCCCGCCGGCCGGCACGTCGTCATGAACTTCGCCGACCCCAAGGGCGGCCTGACCGTCCGGGACGTCGAGACGACGATCGGCACGGGGGTCGACGTCGTCCTGCCCCGGTCGAAGGCGGTGCCGGCCACCACCAACCAGGGCGTGCCCATCCTGACCAGCGGCGGCCGCCGCGACCCGATGGTGCGCGAGCTGCGCCGGCTGGTGTCGCGCTTCTCCGCCACCCCGCTCATGAAGGCCAGCCGCTACCGGGCCAAGCACCGGGCGGAGGCGTGAACCTCGCCCAGCGGCTGGAGGCCGCGCGCCAGGGAACGGGGCCCGCCGCGCCCGCGCCCGCGGCCCGGCCCGCAGCCGACGCCGGCACCGACCGGCCGGCGACCGCGGTGCCCGCCCCGGTCGTGCGCCCGGCCGCCGTCCCCCGTCCGACCGGATCGCCCGCCCCTGCGCCGCCGACCGACGCGCTGGCGCGGCTGAAGGACCGCGTGGGCAAGGCCCTGTTCGAGCGCATGGGCAGCCGGATGAACGACCCGTCGATGGCCGAGGACGCGCTGCGCGCCGTCGTGCTCAAGGAGCTTGACGAGGTCGTCGAGGAGGAGAACGTCCCGCTCAGCGCCGAGGAGCGGCAGCGGCTGACCGCCGAGCTCGCCGACGACGTGCTCGGCTACGGCCCGCTGCAGCGGCTGCTCGACGACGACGCGGTCAGCGAGATCATGGTGAACGGGCCGGACTCCATCTACGTCGAGCGCGGCGGCAGGCTCCAGCGCACCGCGACCCGGTTCACCTCCGAGGAGCACCTGCGCCGGGTGATCGACCGGATCGTCTCCCGCGTGGGCCGCCGCATCGACGAGTCCTCCCCGCTGGTCGACGCCCGGCTGGCCGACGGCTCGCGCGTGAACGCGGTGATCCCGCCGCTGGCCTTCAGCGGCTCCACCCTGACCATCCGGAAGTTCGCGAAGGACCCGTTCCGGGTCGACGACCTGATCGGCTTCGGCACGCTCTCGCCGGAGATGGCCGAGCTGCTGCACGCCTGCGTCGACGCCCGGCTCAACATCATCGTCTCCGGCGGTACCGGCACCGGGAAGACGACGCTGCTCAACGTGCTCTCCTCGTTCATCCCGGAGGGCGAGCGGATCGTCACCATCGAGGACGCCGTCGAGCTGCAGCTGCAGCAGGAGCACGTCGTCCGGCTGGAGTCACGCCCGCCGAACATCGAGGGCAAGGGCGCGATCACCATCCGCGACCTGGTGCGCAACTCGCTCCGCATGCGGCCCGACCGGATCGTGGTGGGGGAGTGCCGCGGCGGGGAGTCGCTGGACATGCTGCAGGCGATGAACACCGGGCACGACGGCTCGCTGTCGACGGTGCACGCGAACTCCCCGCGTGACGCCATCGCGCGGCTGGAGACGCTGGTGCTCATGGCCGGCATGGACCTGCCGCTGCGGGCCATCCGCGAGCAGATCGCCTCCGCGGTCGACGTCGTCGTCCAGCTCACCCGGCTGCGCGACGGCACCCGGCGGGTCACCCACGTGACCGAGGTGCAGGGCATGGAGGGCGAGACGGTCACGCTGCAGGACGCGTTCCTGTTCGACTACTCCGCCGGCGTGGACGCCTCGGGCAGGTTCCTCGGCAAGCCGGTGCCCACGGGGGTGCGGCCGCGGTTCACCGACCGGTTCGACGAGCTGGGCATCACCCTCTCACCGCGGGTGTTCGGCGCCGCGGAGCCGGCCCGCCCCTCGAGGTGGGAGCGGTGAGCGAGCTCCTCCTGGTGCTCGGCGTCGCCGCGATCTCCGCCGCCCTGCTGATCCTCGCCCTGGTCGTCGTCCCGGCCGGCCCCCCGCGGGTGCCCCTCACCCGGCTCGACCCGTCCGTGGCACCCCCCGCGTCCGCGCTGGCCGGCGCCGGCGCGGCGGCGGGAGCCGCGGTCGAGAAGGTGCTGCTCAAGCGTGGCCGGCTCGCCGCCGGCGCCGCCGCCCTGGAACGGGCCGGCATGGCGACGACGTTGCCGAACTTCGTCCTCGCCGTCGGGCTGACCACCGTCGTCGCCGGGCTCGTCGGCGGGCTGCTCGGCGGCCCGCTGCTCGCCGTGCTGTTCGTGGTGCTGGTGCCCGTCGGCGCCAAGCTGCTGCTCGGCTTCCGCGCCGGGCGGCGGCAGGCCGCGTTCGCCGACCAGCTCGACGACTCCCTGCAGCTGATGGCCAGCAGCCTGCGCGCCGGGCACAGCCTGCTGAGGGCGGTCGACTCGGTGTCCCACGAGGCCGAGGCGCCGACCTCGGAGGAGTTCGCGCGGATCGTCAACGAGACGCGCGTCGGCCGCGATCTCAGCGACGCGCTCGACGAGGTCGCCGCCCGGATGGGCAGCGACGACTTCACCTGGGTCGCCCAGGCGATCGCCATCCACCGCGAGGTCGGCGGCAACCTCGCCGAGGTGCTGGACGCCGTCGGGAACACCATCCGCGAGCGCAACGCCATCCGCCGTCAGGTCAAGGCGCTGTCGGCCGAGGGCAAGCTCTCGGCCGTCGTGCTCATGGCGCTGCCGTTCGGCGTGACCGGGTTCATCTCGATCACCAACCCCGCCTACATCGCGAAGTTCACCGAGAGCCTCGTCGGCTACGCCATGCTCGCCGCGGCGGCCGTGATGCTGCTGGTCGGGGGCCTGTGGCTCAAGAAGACCGTGGCGATCAAATTCTGATGAGCAGCGTCCCCGTTCCCGTCCTGCTGGCCGCCCTCGCGGTCAGCGTCGCCGTCCCGCTGCTCGGCTGGGCGCTGCTCGCCCGCTCCTCCGCCGCGACGGCCCAGGCGCGCGACAACCTGGTGCGCGGCCTCGGCCCGACCGGCGCGGCCGCCGCGGCCAGTTCCGGGCCGGGGGTGCTGACCCGCGTCGCCCGGGGCCTGACCCCCCGCGGAACGGTGGCCCGGCTCAACCGTCTCGCCGGCACGGCCGGTCGCCCGGCGGCCTGGCCGGTCCCGAGGCTGGTGGCGGCGAAGCTGGTGCTGGCCCTGATCGCGGGGGCGCTGGGGCTGCTCGTGGCCACCGCCCGGCCCGGCCCGCTGATGGTCGTGGTCGCCGTGGTGGCGACCGTCGTCGCCTACTTCCTCCCCGAACTGCTCCTGTACAGCCGCGGCCAGGAGCGGCAGGAGGCGATCGCCCTCGAGCTGGCCGACACGCTCGACCAGATGACGATCGCCGTGGAGGCGGGGCTCGGTTTCGAGTCGGCGATGGCGCGGTCCGGGAGCAACGGCACGGGGCCGCTGGCGGAGGAGCTCGTGCGCACGCTGCAGGACATCGCCGTCGGCCAGCCGCGTCGCGACGCCTACCTGGCGCTCGCCGAGCGGACGGGCGTCCCCGACCTGCGCCGCTTCATCCGCGCCGTGGTGCAGGCCGACCAGTACGGCGTCTCGATCGCCGACGTGCTGCGCACCCAGGCGCAGGAGATGCGGCTCAAGCGCCGCCAGCGCGCGGAGGAGAAGGCGATGCAGATCCCGGTCAAGGTGATCTTCCCGCTGATCCTCTGCATCCTGCCGACGCTGTTCATCGTGCTGCTCGGCCCCGCGGTCATGGACATCGCCGCAGCGTTCAGCGGCTGAGCACATCGTCGTCCTCCGGACGACACCGCGGCCCATGGCCGTTCCCCGGCGACGTGGAGCCGTTTCGTCGTCCCTGCGCGGAGGCCTCCGGCCCCCACTCGGGCCGACCCTGCACGGGCCGGCCCGAGTCAGGTCAGCCGGTGGAGCGGGGCTGGGCGGGGTTCGTCGGGTCGCCCTGCGAGGGCGGGTTCATCGCGGGCCCCGTGGTCGCCTCGGAGACCTTGGAGCCGGCCGCGGCGTGCGACGGGTCGTCGGCCGCCGGTGCGGCGGGGTCGCCACCCGAGGGCTGGGCGCCCTCGCGGAGCGCCTGGAGCCGGTTCTCCATGATCGCCACCACCTGCGGGCGGTCGGCGTGGGCGCGTTCGTACTCGAGCACGGTCTCCAGACCCTGGGCGTCCAGCGTCCGGATCCGCGAGGCCAGGCCCTCCACCGGCAGGTGGTCGTAGTCGGGCAGTGGCAGCTGGTCGTGCTCCGTCATCCCTCGTCCTCTCTGCGGGTCCGTGTCGCCGCACCGCCTACCCCCGCCTCCCGGAAACGACACCGGGTGTGAGCTTCCGGCCGGTGGGTAGGCGGCGACGGCGGGAGTCGCGGCTCCGCGCCGCCCCGCCATCCGAACACCCCCGATCGACCGAGGAGTTGTCCCCCCGACATGGACGTGTCCTTCCTGGAGCCGGTGTTCGCCGCGCCCGGGCCCTACGCCACGGTCTGCGCCGACGTCACGCACACCAACGAGAACGCCGACGCGGAGCTGGAGCTGCGCGTGCGTGCGCTCACCGAGCAGCTCGCGGAGCAGGGTGCGCCGGAGACGGTCGTCGAGGCCGTCCGCGGCCGGCTGCTCGAGGGCAACGAGGGCGGCGAGGCCGGCACGCTGAAGGGTCGCGCCGTCGTCGTCGCCTCCGACGGCTCCGTCGTGCTCGACGAGGCGCTGGCCGACGCGCCGGCCCGGGAGACCGCGGAGTGGGCCGACCAGCCCGACCTGGTGCAGATCCTGCCCCAGCTCGCGGGCCGCCTGCCGCACGTCGTCGTGGTCGCCGACCGCACGGGCGCCGACATCACCACGGCCGGGCTCCCCGGCCGGCCCGACCAGGAGAAGCAGGTGGAGGGCGACACCTTCCACATGCGCAAGGTCAAGGTCGGCGGCTGGGCGCACAACACGTACATGCACACCGCCGAGAACCAGTGGGAGGAGAACCTCGGACTGGTCGCCGACGAGCTCGACTCCCTGGCCCGGCGGCTGCCGCTGCGGTTCATCCTCGTCGCCGGTGACGTGCGGGCCCGGCAGATCCTGAGCGACAAGGCGCACGCCGCATGGTCGGACCTGGTGGTCACCATGGAGGAGGGTGGTCGCGCCGCCGGTGCCGAGCGGGCAGCGATCGACGCCCGCACCGCCGAGCTGATCGCCGAGCACGAGGCACGCGACATCGCAGACGCCCTCGAGAAGGTGCAGGCCGCCGGTGCGCACGGGCTCGCGCTCACCGGCACCGCCGCCGTGGTCGAGGCGCTGCGCAAGGGGCAGGTCGAGACCCTCCTGCTCGCCGACGAGCAGGACGACGCCACCCTCCTGGTCGGCAACGGCCCGCTCGAGCTCGGTGTGAAGCAGCAGGACATGGACTCCCTGGGCGTGCACGGCACCGTCGTGCCGGCCGGCCGGGCGCTGGTCGCCGCCGCCGCCGCCAGCGCGGCCGGGGTGCTCGTCGCGCCCCGTGCGGCGCTCCCCGACGGCGAGCCGGTCGCCGCGATCCTCCGTTACACCGACGACTCGACGCCGTCGGCCTGACATCCGCAACGAAGCCCGAAGGAGAACCACCCGTGAGCGACCCGCACCAGCCCGGCACCGCGCCCGGAACCGATCAGCGCGGCATCGAGCGCCGCGCCGCACTCGCCGAGGCCCTCGGCAAGGAGGTGTGGCCGGCCGACCGCGACCAGTTGATCGCCAAGGCGCAGGAGGGGCCCGCGGCCGACCGGGTGCTCTCGGACCTGCAGCGCCTGCCGGCCGGCCGGCAGTTCGAGAACGTCCAGGAGGTGGCCGAGGCCCTCGGCCTCGGCACCGAGCAGCAGCGGTTCTGACGTGACCACGCAGAAGCAGCCCAGCGCCGAGGCGCTGGACAACGTCACCGAGGACAACGTGGAGACGCGGTCCCAGCTGCTCCCGGAGGAGGCGGCGTTGCAGGGCAGCGGCATGGAGGAGGTCGCCGCCGAGGTCATCCTGGCCGAGTCGGAGGAGCGGACGGTCAACGCCGATCCCGACGACGCCCAGGGTGCCCACCGGCAGTCCGCCGAGACCGCCGACCTGCCCTGACGTGCGGCACGAGCACCCGGTCCGGCTGCGCTGGTCGGACCCCGACATGCTGGGTCACGTCAACCACGCGCGGGCGCTGAGCCTGCTCGAGGACGCGCGGCTCGCGCTGGGCGAGGATCACGCCGGAGGCGGCCTGATCCTCGCCCGGCTCGAGGTCGACTACCTGCGCCAGCTCTACTACCGGGTCGGCGAGGAGCTCTGCGTGCGCAGCTGGGTGACCCGGCTGGGCACGAAGTCCTTCACGATGCGGCAGGAGCTGGCGCAGGACGGCGAGGTGGCCATCCGGGCCGACGTCGTCCTGGTGGTCTTCGACTTCGCGGCGAACACGAGCCGGCCGATGACCGACGCCGAGCGCGCGCACTGGAGCAGGTACCTGGAGGGCTAGCTAGCTCTGGCCGTAGGCGGCCCAGAGCCGCGGGAAGCGGGCGGCGAACCACTCGTCGTCATCCTGCGGGAACGGCTCACCGGACGGCTCACCGAACTGGTCGTCCACCTCGTCGGGCCCCGGGTCCAGGTCCTCCTCGGCGAAGCCACGGTCCTCCAGCACCTCCAGGGGTGCGTAGGCCCACTCCTCGGCGCACCCGAAGTCGTCCTCGTCCTCGTCCCACTCGAGGTCGGCCAGGGCGTCCGGATCGGCGAGCACGCGCTCGTAGGCGGCCTGTCCCTGGCTGATCAGCCAGTTCCGGAAGTCGAGGAAGGCGTCGTCGCTCGCGCCGCCGAGCGCGAGGTACGCGGCGGCCCAGAGGTCCCAGCGGTTGGCCCGGGCGCGGGCGGCCATCAGCTGGCGGTAGAAGCCGAGGACGTCGTCGTCCGAGAGCTCCTCGAGGGCGGCCGTGAGGGTCGCGACGTGCTCGGCGACCACCGAGTCCTTCGCGGTCTCGGCCGCCTCCGCGCGGGTGTCCTCGACCAGCGTCCAGAAGGTGTTCGCGTCCACGGCGGGAACCTACCGGCGCGCGCGGTGGTGCCGTGGTCGTCCCGGCCCTCCCGTTCCTAGGAGGAGACCGGCTCGGCGGGGCGCAGCCGTGACGGGGTGGTGCTGTCACGCACGACGAGCCGCGTGGCCAGCTCCAGCCGCGGGCTCTCGATGGTCTCGCCGTCCACCATGCGCAGCACCGTCCGTGCTGCCAGCACGCCCATCTCGGTCAGCGGCTGGTGCACCGTGGTGAGCGGCGGGGAGGACCAGCGGGCCTCCGGCAGGTCGTCGAATCCGACGACGCTGACGTCCTCGGGCACGCGCAGGCCCCGGCGCCGGACTCCTTCGTAGATCCCCAGTGCCATCTGGTCGTTCGCGGCGAAGACGGCGGTCGGCGGGTCGGGCAGGGCCAGAAGGCGGTCGGCCGCGCGGGCTCCCGAGGCGTAGCCGAAGTCGCCTTCCACCACCAGGTCGGCGTCGAACGGCAGCCCGGCGGTCTCCAGGCCCGCCCGGTACCCGGCCAGGCGGGCGCGGCTGGCCCAGAGATCGGGCGTGCCGGCGACGAAGGCGATGCGCCGGTGGCCGAGCCCGGTCAGGTGCTCGGTGGCGCTGAGGCCGCCCGCCCAGTTGGTCGCGCCGATGGTCGGCACGTCCAGCTCCGGGACGCCGGCCGGGTCGACGACGACCGCGGGGACCTGCAGGTTGCGCAGCTCCGCGTCGAGCTCGGGGTCCAGCTCGCTGGTGACCAGGATGGCGCCGTCGCTGGCCCGGGCGCCGAGGTTGTCCAGCCACCCCCGGGTGGCGCTGGCCCGGCGGTGGATCGCGGTGACCACGGTGCCCACGCCTGCCGCGTGGGCGACGTCCTCCACCCCGCGGATGATCTCCAGCGCCCACGGGCTGTCGAGGTCGTTGAAGACCAGGTCGATCAGCCGCGCCCGGGCCCGGCCGCCTCGGCGCTGGTAGCCGTGGTCGCGGAGCAGCTGCTCCACGCGCTCGCGGGTCTGCGGAGCCACGTCGGACCGCCCGTTCAGGACGCGGGAGACCGTCGGGACCGACACCCCGGCCGCCGCGGCGATCGCCGCGATGGTCACCGCGCCGGTCTGCTCGTCGGCCAACGGACCTCCTCCTGGTCGGGGCGGCCAGCCTACGGCCGGCCCCGCGGCCCCGGGCGGGTGCGCCGCGGAGCTCCCCCTGACGGGCGAGGGCCGGCCTCCGGCGACGGCGTCCGATGCCCGCGGGTTCCCGTATTGACGCCCACATGTGACCTACGTAACGTCCGGGCTCCGGTTTCCGGAAACTTTCGGAAGCTGTTCCGACGTCTCGAGGGAAGGCAAACCATGCGCTCTGTGAGGTTCGGTTCGCGGGCGGCAGCCCGTTGCGCGGTCGGGGTGGCCCTGGTCCCGGTCGCGATCTCCGCCGCGGTCCTGCCCGCCGCGGCGGCGCCCCAGGACCAGGCGGCACCGACGGCCCAGGCCCAGGAGGACCGGGCCGGCGGCCCAGCCATCCGGAACGGCCTGCGCACCGTCGCCCCCGACGACCTGGTCATCGGGACCGCGGTCGCCGGCGGGGGGCACCACGTGGACGCCGGCTACCCCGATCCGTTCACCCGCGACCCCCGGTACCGGAAGGTCCTCGCCACGGAGTTCAGCTCGGTCTCCCCCGAGAACCAGATGAAGTGGGAGTTCATCCACCCGGAGCCCGGGGTCTACAACTTCGGGCCGGCGGATGCGATCGTCGCCTTCGCCGAGCGGCACGGGCAGGAGGTCCGCGGCCACACGCTCCTCTGGCACAGCCAGCTGGCCGACTGGGTCACCGAGGGCGACTACACCGACGAGGAGCTCCGGACCATCCTCAAGGAGCACATCCAGACGGTGGTCGGCCGCTACGAGGGCCGCATCGACCAGTGGGACGTCGCCAACGAGATCTTCGCCGACACGTGGGACGACGGCGGCGTGCGGCTACGGGACGGTTCGACGGGCGCGACTGCCAACATCTTCATCCAGCGGCTCGGCCCGGGGATCATCGCCGACGCCTTCCGCTGGGCGCACGAGGCCGATCCGGAGGCGAAGCTCTTCCTCAACGACTACGCCGTCGAGGACATCGGCCCGAAGAGCGACGCCTACTACGAGCTCGCCAAGCAGCTGCTCGCCGAGGGGGTCCCGCTGCACGGGTTCGCCTTCCAGGCCCACCTGGACCTGCAGTACCCCTTCCCGGAGACCCTCGACGAGAACATGCAGCGCTTCGACGACCTGGGGCTGGAGACCGCGATCACCGAGCTGGACGTCCGGTTCACGCTCCCCGAGAGCGGGGTGCCCACCGCGGAGCAGCTCGCCGAGCAGGCGGACACCTACGAGGGCGTCCTCGAGGCCTGCCTGTCGGTGGACGACTGCAACTCCTTCACCATCTGGGGCTTCAACGACAAGTACTCGTGGGTCCCGAGCTTCTCGCCCGGCCAGGGGGCGGCGACCGTGATGTTCGAGAACTACGAGCGCAAGCCCGCCTACTGGGCCCTGCACGAGACGCTCGCGGAGGCGCAGGCCGGGCGGTGACCGGCCCGGTCCGACCCGCCGGACCCGCCTGAGCGCCGGGCGGTCGCTCCTCGACCCGGGGAGCGGCCGCCCGGTCCCGTCGGGCGGGTGGACCCGCCGTCCGGCGGGACGGCGGCCCGATCAGGTGATCATCTCCGTCCCCCGGGGTAGGGCCGCACCCGAACCGAGAGGAGACAGCGATGCCGAAGACGACGAAGAAGGGCGACGCGAAGCAGTCCGAGCTGCCCAGCACCCTGCGACGCTCGGACAAGAAGGCCCAGCGGACGTTCACCAAGGCCTACGACTCGGCGGTGGACGAGTACGAAGACGAGGAGCGCGCCAACCGCGTCGCGTGGGCGGCGGTCAAGCACTCCTACGAGAAGGTCGGCGACCACTGGGAGAAGAAGGAGGGCGGCAAGAAGGGCCCCTCGGACGCCCAGGCCGCCGGCGGCCGCGGCACCGGCAAGCAGACCAAGGGCGGCGTCGACGCGAACGCCACCAAGGAGCACCTGCAGGAGCTCGCCAAGAAGCTCGACATCTCCGGCCGCTCGAAGATGAAGAAGCAGGAGCTGGTCGACGCCATCCAGAAGGCGAACGACAAGAAGACCGCCCAGGCCCGCACGAAGTGAGGTCACCGCGTCGCCGCTTCCCTGGTCCAGGGGAGCGGCGGCGCGTCAGCCGATGAGCTGGAACTCCGTCTGCCGGCCGGCGAGGTACTCGACGCCGTCCGCAGTGAGCGCGATGCCCTCCTCGAGCCCCAGCCGCACGCACTGGCCGCCCCACTCCGGGACCGGCCGGCGCACCGCGAGCTCCAGGGCGTAGGCCGTGTCGGCGTGCACCGGGTAGTCGCCCGCGCCCGGCACGTCCCGCTGCTGGTCCCACTGGCCGATGGCCGGCCCCGCCCCGTGGCCGTGGTAGCCGATCGGGTGCGAGTAGACGTCCCCGTCCAGACCCTCCGCTGCCGCGGCGGCGCGGGCGGCGGCCAGCACTTCGTTGCCCGTCCGGCCCGGGAGGAGCGCGGCCGCGGTCAGCTCCTGCAGCCGGTTGGCCGCCCGCATGGCGGACCGCAGGCCCTCGGGGGCATCGGTCTCGCCGGGCCGCAGGACGTAGGCGTTGCGCTGCGTGTCGGTCCGCAGCCCCAGCGAGCTCAGGCCCACGTCGCAGTGCAGCAGGTCCCCGGCCCGGACCACCGCGTCGGAGGGGACGGCGGGCAGCAGCGTCCCCCCGTCCTCGACCAGGGGCACGCCGGCGCGCTGCACCAGCACCGACGGCTGGAACCACGGCTCCACGCCCAGGTCGTGGAGCCGCTGCCGCAGCCACCACGCCACGTCCAGCGCGGTGGTCCGGCCCACCCGGACGACGGCGGGGGAGAAGGCCTCCGCGATCACCTGGTGCGCCAGCCGGTTCATCCCCCGCAGCGCCTCGATCTCCTCCGGCAGGCGGGTCTCCAGCCAGCTCACCGCGAGCTGCTCGGCCGACACCAGCCGGTCCGCGTACGGGCCGAGCGCCTCGGTGAGCAGCCGGTGCTCGGTGTGGGAGAGCCCGTCGGCCAGGGCGAAGCGCTCGGAGACGTCGATGCCGATGCGGCGCGGGCCGGCCTGCTCCACGAACCGGCGGACCTCCGCCCACTGGGCGCGCTCGGCGGGCTCCCGCGGGTCGGCGGTCCACGCGGGCAGGAACTGGCCGACCGGGTAGCGGGAGACCGCGGCGGGGGTGACGCCGTCGTCGCTGCGGTGCAGCAGCAGGATGGTGCGCCGGCGGGCGGACAACCAGGTGGCCGGGAGCAGCGTGGCGAGGACCGGGTCCTCGTCGTACTCCCGTCCGGCGACGATCCACAGATCGATGCCCGCCCGGTCCATGAGACCGGGGAGGACGTCGAGCAGCCGCTGGGTGAGCCATCGGTCGCGCACGTCGGCCTGCTCGCGCAGAGGCAGAGGCACCGTCCGCGTCGGGTCGGGCGCGACGAGCGTCATGCACCTAGCGAAGCAGAGAACCGCCGAACGCACCGGTCGAGAGCACCGTCCGGCCCCCGCCGGCGGCCGGGCTAGGAGCTGGCCTGCTCCGCCCGGGGGCTGCGGGCGCGCGGGACCACCGCGGTGGCCACCCGGTCCCGCCCCTCACGCTTGGCCCGGTACATGGCGGCGTCGGCCTCGTCGACCAGCCGCCACAACGCCGCGACGGCGTCATCCCCCTCGCCCGGCCGGGTGACGGCCAGGCCGATCGACGCGGTGACCACGTGCCCGCCGGCGCCCTGTCCGCGGGCGACGGCAGCCCGCAGCCGCTCGGCCAGCCGGCGGGCCTCCGCAGGGTCGCCCACCGAGCCCACGACGACGAGCTCCTCGCCGCCGGTGCGGGCGAGCACGTCCGCGGGCCGGACGGCGGCTGACAGCGCGGCGGCCACGGAGCTGAGGACGGAGTCGCCGACGGCGTGCCCGAACTCGTCGTTGAGCCGCTTGAAGTGGTCGAGGTCCAGCACCATGGCGCAAATCCGGGTCCCGTCCCGCCGGGCCTGTCCCCAGAGGCGCTCGGCCTGCTCGACGAGGTACCGGCGGTTGTGCAGCCCGGTGAGCGGATCCAGGTGGGTGAGGGTCGCGGTCTCCACCAGCAGGCGCTGCACCCGCCGGCGCAGCAGGTAGACCGCCGTCGCCGCGACGTTCAGCGTGACGGCGCTGACCCCGACCTGGACGCCGAGGGCCACGGCGCTGTCGTAGCTGGGCCACAGCGCGGCGAGGCAGACGCCGGTCGTCACCGCCATGTGGACCGCCAGCGCCCGGAGCTCCAGGAACCAGGCGGCCGCCAGCGCGGGGAACAGGAGCATCAGCGGGGTGGCGTAGCGCAGGGGGTCCTGGATGCAGAGGACCACGACGAGGTAGATCAGATCTCCGAGCAGCACCAGGACGAGCGTGTACCCGGGGCCGATCCGGCGGCGCGCGGCGAGTGCCGCGGCGAGGGCGAGCAGCAGCAGCATGGTGCCCGCGTAGGCCCACCGCGCCACCCCTTCGCGGAGCACGCCGTCCACCAGGAGGTTGACCGAGCCCATCACACCGCCCATGGCCAGCAGCACGGCGACGGTGACGGCGGCGACGCGGTGCTCGTGCCCACCGGGGGCGGCCGGCCCGGAGCAGACGGGGGCGGAAGTGCGCAGGTCCGGGCCGATCACGGATGCAGGATGCCGCACCAACCGGCGTTCCGGCACCCCCTGTGCGCCGCCGGTCACCCTGGGGTGCGAGCCCGGGCGGTCGTCGTCCGAGCGGACCCGCGCGCCGGGTGGAAGGCTGAGGTCGTCCGACGAGTGGAGGAGGTCGCGCATGGCCGGGGGGCCCTGGTTCTTCTGTCTCAAGCACCACCGGGTCGAGGACCGCGACGGGTGCGCCGAACGCCACCGGCTCGGGCCGTACGAGACCCGGGAGGAGGCCGAGCAGGCGCTCGCGGCCGTCGCCGAGCGGAACGAGCGGCTCGACGCGGAGGACCGCGAGTGGGAGGAGCGCTGACCCCCGTCCCGGGGGCCAGGCATGATCGGTCCCAGCCGCCGGGTCGTCCGGCGCCGTGGAAGGGGTGGACGTGACGGACGGTCGCGCGGTCGAGGAACTGGTCGTGGGAGTGCTGGGCGGCACGGGCCCGCAGGGGCGTGGGCTGGCCGTCCGGCTGGCCGCCCAGGGCCAGCGCATCCTGCTGGGCTCCCGCGACGCCGAGCGCGCCGCCGAGGTGGCCGCCGAGGTGGCCGAGCGTGCCGCGACGGTGGCCGGCGGGGTCGAGGTGTCGGTCACCGGGGGCTCCAACGTGGACGTCGCGGGCGCGGCGGACCTGGTCATCGTCGCCGTCCCC
This sequence comes from Blastococcus sp. SYSU DS0828, assembly GCF_054050975.1. Classification (NCBI taxonomy): domain Bacteria; kingdom Bacillati; phylum Actinomycetota; class Actinomycetes; order Geodermatophilales; family Geodermatophilaceae; genus Blastococcus; species Blastococcus sp. SYSU DS0828. The sequence goes on from NZ_JBJHAK010000008.1 coordinate 132,048, forward strand.
TTCGCCGGACACGCCGCGACTCTGGCCGAGCTCGCCACCCCGCTGGCCGGCAAGATCGTCGTCGACTGCGTCGTGCCCATGGGCTTCGACGAGCTCGGTGCCTACGTGCTCGACGTCGAGGAGGGCAGCGCCGCGCAGCAGGCGGCCGCGCTGCTGCCGGACTCGCACGTGGTCGGCGCCTTCCACCACCTGTCGGCCAAGCTGCTCGAGGACCTCTCGAAGCCCACGATCGACGGCGACGTCATGGTGGTCGGCGACGACCGCGCCTCGATGGACACCGTCCAGGCGCTGGCCGGCCGGCTGCCGGGGATGCGGGGGATCTACGCCGGCCGGCTGCGCAACGCCCGCCAGGTGGAGGCGCTGACGATCAACCTCGTCTCGGTCAACCGGCGCTACAAGGTGCACGCGGGCGTCCGGATCACCGACGTCTGAAAGGACCCCGTCCTCCTCACCCTTCGCAGGCTCAGGGTGAGCCTCTGGGCGGGGCCAGGGGAGTTGAGCCGTGACCGGCGCTGGAATCCGCGACGACCAGCGGCGGCCCTACGCGGGGCCGCCGCCGCGGCGGGTCGTCTCGCTGGTGCCGTCGCTGACCGAGGCGATCGCGGCCACCGACACCGGGCTGCTGGCCGGGGCGACCGACTGGTGCACCCATCCGGCCGGGCTCGACGTCCCGCGGGTCGGCGGCACCAAGTGGCCCGACGTAGGCCGGGTGCTGGAGCTCCGCCCCGACCTGGTGGTCGCCAACGCCGAGGAGAACCGGGACTCCGACGTCGCCGCGCTCCGGGCCGCCGGTGTACCCGTGTGGGTGACCGCGCCGGCCACCGTCGACCAGGCGCTGGACTCGCTCGCCCGGCTCTGCGGCGTGCTGGGCCGCCCCGACCCGGGCTGGCTGGCCGACGCCCGCGCGGCCTGGGAGGCACCGGCGCGGCTGCCGGACGTGCCGGCGGTCGTCCCGATCTGGCGCCGCCCGTGGATGGTGCTGGGTCGGGACACCTTCGCCGGTGACGTGCTGGCCCGGCTCGGCGTCCGCAACGTGTTCGCCGGGCACGCCGACCGGTACCCGAAGCTCGGCCGGGACGAGCCGGCGACGGTGCCCGCGGAGCTCGTGGTGTTCCCCGACGAGCCCTACGCGTTCACCCCCGACGACGGCCCCGAGGCGTGGCCGCAGGCTCGGCCGGTGTTCGTCAGCGGCCGGCACCTCACCTGGTACGGCCCCTCGCTGGCGGAGGCGCCGCAGGTGCTGGCCCGGCAGCTGACCACCTGAGCGGACCGGTGACGTGCTGCGCCGCGCGCGGCCGGCTCCGGGGGTCGTGCGCACGCACTGGGGGCGTTGCAGGGCGCCGACAGCGGGAGCTCGACCCCCAGAGCGAGCTGAGTGGCTACTCGAAGGAGTGCTCGGGGCCGGGGAACGCCCCGCCGCGGACGTCGTCGGCGAACTCCTGCGCGGCCCGCAGCAGCTCGCCCCGCAGGTCGGCGTACTTCTTCACGAACTTCGGCACCCGGCCGCCGTTGAGCCCGGCCATGTCCGGCCACACCAGCACCTGCGCGTCGCACTCGACGCCGGCGCCGATGCCGATCGTGGGGATGGCGAGCTCCTTGGTCACCTGGGCGGCGACGGCCGCCGGCACCATCTCCAGGACGACGGCGAACGCACCGGCCTCCTGCACCGCGTGCGCATCGGCCAGCAGCTGCTCGGCCCCGGCCCCCCGGCCCTGCACCCGGTAGCCGCCGAGGGCGTGCTCGCTCTGCGGCGTGAAGCCGACGTGCGCCATGACCGGGATCCCGGCCTCGGTCAGCAGCCGGATCTGCGGCGCCACCCGCACCCCGCCCTCCAGCTTCACCGCCTGGGCGCCGCCCTCCTTCATCATGCGGACGGCGGTGTCGAACGCCTGCTGCGGGCCCGACTCGTAGGACCCGAACGGCAGGTCGGCGACGATCAGCGCCCGCTTGGTGGAGCGGGTGACCGCCTTGGTCATCAGCAGGATGTCCTCGACGGTCACCGGCACGGTGCTGGTGTGCCCGAGCACGACGTTGCCCGAGGAGTCGCCGACGAGCATGACCGGGATGCCGGCCTCCTCGAAGATGGCCGCGCTGTAGGTGTCGTAGGCGGTGAGCATCGCCCACTTCTCGCCGCGTGCCTTGGCCTGCTGCAGGTGGTGGATGCGCACCCGCGCCGTCGACTGGCCGCCGTAGAGGACCGACTCGCTCACGCCTGTGCTCCTTCCCGCACGGTGGGGAGGGTCTCCCGCCAGCGGCTGGTGATGGGCAGGCGCCGGTCGCGCCCGAACGCCTTGAGACTGATCTTGGTGCCCGGCGCCGACTGGCGGCGCTTGAACTCCGCGGCGTCCACCAACCGGAGGACGCGCGCCACCACTTCTGGGTCGTGCCCCCGCTCGAGCAGCTGGGCCATGCCGAGGTCGCGGTCGACGTAGTCGGCGATCACCGCGTCGAGCTCGTCGTAGGAGGGCAGCGAGTCACTGTCCACCTGACCCGGCGCCAGCTCGGCCGACGGCGGCTTGTCGATCGAGTTCTGCGGGATCGGCTCGGTCTCGCCACGGCGGCGGGCCTCGGCGTTGCGCCAGCGGGCCAGCTCCCAGACCAGGGTCTTGGGCACGTCCTTGATCGGGGCGAAGCCGCCGGCCGAGTCGCCGTAGAGGGTGGAGTAGCCGACGGCGATCTCGCTCTTGTTGCCCGTCGTCAGCAGGAGGTGGCCGTGCTGGTTGGACAGCCCCATCAGGAGCGTGCCGCGGACCCGGGCCTGCAGGTTCTCGGCGGCGACCCCGGAGAGCTCCACCGAGGACTCGTAGGCGTCGACCATCGGCGCGATCGGCACGACGGAGTAGTGCAGGCCGGTGCGGCGCGCGAGGTCCTCGGCGTCGGCGAGCGAGTGCTCGCTGGACCACTTCGACGGCAGCCCGACCCCGTGCACCCGGTCGGCGCCTAGCGCGTCGACGGCGAGGGCGGCGCAGACGGCGGAGTCGATGCCCCCGGAGAGACCGAGCACCACCGAGGGCATGCCGTTCTTGTCGATGAAGTCGCGCAGGCCCAGCACCAGGGCCCGCCACACCTCCTCGCAGTCGCTGAGCGGTTCGGCGACCGTGGCGGGGCGCGGGTCGAAGGCGGGCACCGGCTCCTCGCTCAGCACGTGCCGGGTGACGGTCATCGGCCCGACCCGGCCCGAGCGGCGCTCGGGCACCGCGGACGGGTCCAGCGCGAGGTCGACGGTGAGCAGGTGCTCGACGAACTGGGGGGCGCGGGCCAGCAGTTCCCCGGTGGGGGAGACGGCCATCGAGTCGCCGTCGAACACCAGTTCGTCCTGCCCGCCCACCTGGTTGCAGTACAGGATCGCCGCCCCCGCCTCGGCCGCCCGGCGACGCACCAGCGGGAGCCGGAGGTCGTCCTTCGCCCGCTCGTACGGGGAGGCGTTGGGGGAGACGACGAGGTCGACCCCGGCCTGGCCGGCGACCCCGCACGGCCCGCCCTCGACCCAGAGGTCCTCGCAGACGGTGAGCGCGACGTCCACGCCGTGCAGCCGCACCACCGGCAGCTCGGTGCCGGGCACGAAGTAGCGCGCCTCGTCGAAGACCCCGTAGTTGGGCAGGTGCCGCTTGTAGTAGCGGACGACGACGTCGCCACCGTGCAGCAGGGCCGCCGCGTTGCGGGGAGCACCCCGGCGGGGGTTGGCGTCGCTGGGCCGGTCGTCGTCGGTGGGCGGCTCGTCGACCGGGGCCGGTCCGCTGCCCTCGGTGTGCGCCAGGTACCCCACGACGACGGCGAGCTCGCCCAGCCCGTCGGCGGCCAGCCGGGCCGCGAGGTCCACCAGCGCCTGCTCGCTGGCGCGGGCGAACGACTCGCGCAGCACCAGGTCCTCCGGCGGGTACCCGGTGAGCGTCATCTCCGGGAAGACGACGAGGTGCGCGCCGGCGGCCGCGGCCTCCGCCGCCCACCGGAGGACCAGGTCGCTGTTGCCCGCGAGGTCACCGACCCGCGTGTCGACCTGGGCGAGGGAGACCCGCATCTGCACCGGCTGCTGATCGCTCACGCCGCCAGTCTCGTCGCCCACCAGGGCCGACGGCCAGGTGGGGGCGCGACACGGGCACCGTCGCGGCCGGGAACCGTGTGCGGATCGCCCGGATTGGGCAGGCTTGCGCCGACGTCACACACCTGAAACGAGCGGACTGGATCATGGCCGGTATGGACCGACAGCAGGAGTTCGTCCTGCGGACCCTCGAAGAGCGCGACATCCGTTTCGTGCGGCTGTGGTTCACCGATGTCTCCGGCTACCTCAAGGCCGTCGCGGTGGCCCCGGCCGAGATCGAGGCCGCCTTCGCCGAGGGCATCGGCTTCGACGGCTCGGCGATCGAGGGCTTCGCCCGCGTCTACGAGTCCGACATGCTCGCCAAGCCCGATCCCGGCACCTTCCAGGTGATGCCGGCCCGCGAGGGCCGGGCCAGCGACACCGCGCGGATGTTCTGCGACATCACGCTGCCCGACGGCTCGCCCTCGTGGGCCGATCCCCGGCACGTGCTGCGCCGGACCCTGGCCAAGGCGGCCGACATGGGGTTCACCTTCTACACCCACCCCGAGATCGAGTTCTTCCTGCTCAAGGACCTGCCCACCGACGGCACCGCACCGGAGCCCGCCGACACCGGCGGCTACTTCGACCTCTCCACGCACAACGTGGCGCACGACTTCCGCCGCGAGGCGGTCTTCGCCCTGGAGGCGATGGGCATTTCCGTGGAGTTCAGCCACCACGAGGTCGCCCCGGGGCAGCAGGAGATCGACCTGCGCTACGCCGACGCGCTGTCGATGGCGGACAACATCATGACGCTGCGGCACGTCGTCCGGGAGGTCGCGCTGGCCCAGGGCGTGCACGCCACGTTCATGCCCAAGCCGTTCACCGAGCTGGCGGGCTCGGCGATGCACACCCACCTGTCGCTGTTCGAGGGCGACCGCAACGCCTTCCACGACCCGGCCGACCCGATGCGGCTGTCGACCACCGGCAAGCAGTTCATCGCCGGCCTGCTGACCCATGCCCGCGAGGTCACCGCGATCACCAACCAGACGGTGAACTCCTACCGCCGGCTGCTGGCCGGTACCGAGGCGCCCACCGCGGCGACCTGGGGTCGGGCGAACCGCTCGGCGCTGGTCCGGCTGCCGAGCTACAAGCCCAGCAAGGCGCAGTCGGCCCGGGTCGAGGTGCGCTCGCCGGACTCCGCGTGCAATCCCTACCTCACCTTCGCCGTCCTGCTGGCCGCCGGCCTGCGCGGCATCGAGAAGGGCTACGAGCTGCCGCCGGAGGCCGAGGACGACGTCTGGTCGCTCACCGACACCGAGCGCCGCGCGGCCGGCTACGAGGACCTGCCGGTCAGCCTCGGCGAGGCGCTGACGGCGATGCAGGGCAGCGAGCTGGTCGCCGAGACGCTCGGCGAGCACGTCTTCCAGTTCTTCCTGCGCAACAAGTGGGAGGAGTTCAACTCCTACCGGCAGAACGTCACGCCCTTCGAGCTGCGCCGGTACCTCCCCGGCCTCTAGCAGGACCTCGTCGCCCCCGTACCTCGCAGGCTCGGCACGGGACCCTGCGACGAGGCCGTTCCATCGCCCCACGGGGAGGCGTCACTACGCTCGACGGCGTGACCTCCACCGGCCGCCTGCTCGTCGTCGTCCCGAGCGAGACCGATCCGCCGGCCCGGCTGGGGAAGTGGCTGCGCGACGCGGGCATGGAGCTCGACGAGCGCCGGCTCGGCCTCGGCGCGCAGCTGCCGGACGGCCTCGAGGGCTTCGACGGGCTGCTCGTGCTGGGCGGCCCCCAGTCGTCGATGGACGACGAGGAGACCAGCCCCGAGCTCGTCGGCGTGCGACGACTGCTCGGGCAGGCGCTGCGGGACGATCTGCCCACCCTCGCGATCTGCCTGGGCGCCCAGCTGCTGGCCCAGGTGGGCGGCGGCCGGACCCGGGTCGGGGTGGACGGGCCCGAGGTCGGTGCGACGCTGGTGGCCAAGCGGGACGCCGCGGACGCCGACCCCGTGTTCGGGCCGCTGCCGCTCTCGCCGGACGTGATCCAGTGGCACCACGACGAGATCTCCGAACTGCCGGGGGGCGCCACCCTGCTGGCCGGCAACCCGCACTACCCGCACCAGGCCTACCGGGTGGGGACCTCCGTCTACGGCCTGCAGTTCCACATCGAGACGACGCCGGAGATGGTGCGGGCCTGGGCCGGCAGCGACCCCGTCGGCGTCGCAGCCTCCCCGCTGGACCGGGAGACGCTGTGCGCCCGGGCTGCCGCCGCCCACGACGACGTGGCCGAGGCGTGGCGCCCGTTCGCCGAGCGGTTCGCCGAGCTGGTCCGGGCGAGGGCACAGGTGCGCGCGTGAGCGCGCCGCAGGTGGAGATCCCGCGGCGCGCAATCGTCCGCCTCGTCCGGTTCGGCTTCGAGGACGGCGAGCGCGCCGCCCGGCTGCTGTCGGACCCCGCCCTGGGCCTGTGGGACCTCGAGCGCAACGAGCCCGCCGACCCGGAGGCCGGGCCGGTCGTGGCCGCACTCGCCCGGGCAGGGGACCCCGACCTCGCCGTGCGGTCGCTGCAGCGGCTGATCGAGGCGCTGGACGCCGAGGACGACACGGGCGATGCAGCGGCCGCGCTGCTGGCGCGGCTGCGGGGGTCGGGTTCCCTCCGCGCCCGTCTGCTGGCCGTCCTGGGCGCGAGCGCCGGGCTGGCCGACCACCTGGCCGCCTACCCGCTGGACTGGGAGGTGCTCGACGACGGGAACGGGCCGAGCCGGCCCACCCCGCACGCACTGGAGCAGCAGATGCTGGCCGCCGTCGGCGCCGACCCCGACGACCCCCCGTGGGGCGTGCGGCTGGGGAAGGGAGCCCCGGACGCCGGCCCGTCGCGCATCGCGGCCCTGCGGCACGCCTACCGCCGGGCGATCCTCTCCCTGGCCGGGCGGGACCTCGGCGACGGCGTGCCGGCAGAGGAGGCCGCGGCCGAGCTCGCCGACATCGCCGCCGCCGTGCTCACCGCCGGCCTGGCGCTCGCCGTCGCCGAGCAGCCGGCGGACGCCGCCGCCTGCCGGCTGGCCGTCATCGCGCTGGGCAAGACCGGTGGGCGGGAGCTGAACTACGTCAGCGACGTCGACGTCGTCTTCGTGGCCGAGCCCGCCGACCCGAGCGACCCGGAGAGCCCGGCGCTGGCCACCGCCACCCGGGTGGCCGCGTCGCTCATGCGCATCTGCCACGAGGCCGCGTGGGAGGTCGACGCCGCGCTGCGTCCCGAGGGCAAGGCCGGTGCGCTGGTGCGCACCGTCGCCGGGCACGCCGCCTACTACGGCCAGTGGGCCGACACGTGGGAGTTCCAGGCGCTGCTGAAGATGCGGCCGGTGGCCGGCGACCCCCACCTGGGCCGCGCCTACGTCGAGGAGCTGTGGCCGCTGGTCTGGAAGGCCGGCAACCGGCCCGGCTTCGTCGGCCAGGTGCAGGCCATGCGTCGCCGCGTGGAGGCCAACATCCCGCCGGCGCAGGCCGAGCGGGAGCTCAAGCTCGGCCGCGGCGGGCTGCGCGACGTCGAGTTCGCCGTCCAGCTGCTGCAGCTGGTGCACGGCCGTTCGGACCCGAACCTCCGGGTGGGCGGGACCCTGCCGGCGCTCCTGGCGCTGTCGGCCGGTGGGTACGTCGGTCGGGAGGACGCGGCGACGCTCATCGCCTCCTACCGCTTCCTGCGCACCGTCGAGCACCGGCTGCAGCTGCTCCGGCTGCGGCGCACCCACCTGCTGCCCACCGACGAGCAGCAGCTGCGCTGGCTGGCCCGCTCGATGGGGTACAAGCCCGACCACCGCGGCGACGCCGTCGACGTGCTGCGGGCGGAGCTGGCGCTGCACACCCGCGAGGTGCGGCGCCTGCACGAGAAGCTCTTCTACCGGCCGCTGCTGTCGGCCGTGGCCAAGGTGCCGTCGGAGGCCGCGCAGCTGGGCAGCAAGGCCGCCGGTGACTGGCTGCGGGCGCTCGGCTTCGCCGACCCCGACGGCGCGCTCCGGCACCTGGCGGCCCTCACCGGCGGGGTCTCCCGCTCGGCCTCGATCCAGAAGTACCTGCTGCCGGTGCTGCTGCAGACGTTCGCCTCCTGCCCCAACCCCGACGCCGGGCTGCTGGCCTACCGGCAGGTCAGCGAGGCCCTCGGCGGGAACCAGTGGTACCTGCGGCTGCTGCGCGACGAGGGGCAGGTCGCCGAGCGGCTGGCCCAGCTGCTGGGCTCCAGCCAGTACGTCGCCTCGCTGCTCACCCGGACGCCGGAGGCGCTGCGGCTGCTCGCCGACGACGCCGAGCTCGAGCCGCGCTCGGCGGCGACCCTGGCCCGGGCGTGGCGGCAGGCGGCCGGCCGCGCGCCGGACCCGCAGGCCGGCGTTCGGGTCATCCGCGGGCTGCGCCGGCAGGAGCTGCTGCGGATCGCGGCGGCGGACCTCCTCGGCCGGCTCGACGTGCACCGGGTGGGGCAGGCGCTGACCGACGTCGCCGCCGCCACGCTGCAGGCCGGGCTCGACGCCGCGCTGCGGACGCACGCCCTCGAGTCGCGCGTCGACGTCGCCGACCTGCCGATGGACCTCGCCGTGATCGGCATGGGGCGCCTGGGCGGTGGGGAGCTCGGCTACGGCTCCGACGCCGACGTGCTGTTCGTCCACCGGCCCCGGCCGGGAGCGGACGAGGCCAGGGCCTCGGCCGCGGCGAACGCCGTGGCCCACACCCTGCGGCGGCTGCTCGGTGAGCCGGCACCGGACCCCGCGTTCGAGGTCGACGCCGACCTGCGGCCCGAGGGGCGGCAGGGCGCCCTGGTGCGCAGCCTCCCCGCCTTCCGCGAGTACTACCAGCGCTGGGTGTCGGTGTGGGAGGTGCAGGCGCTGCTGCGCGCCGTCCCGGTGGCCGGCGACGAAGCCCTGGGCGCGGAGTTCGTCGCGCTGGTCGACCCCGTCCGGTATCCCGCCGACGGGTTGTCCGGCGAGCAGGTCGCCGAGATCCGGCGCATCAAGGCGCGGGTGGAGCGGGAGCGGCTGCCCCGGGGGGCCGACCCCGCCACCCACACCAAGCTCGGCCGCGGCGGGCTGGCCGACGTCGAGTGGACAGTCCAGCTGCTCCAGCTGGAGCACGCCGCCGCGAGGCCGGCGCTCCGGGTGGCCTCCACCCCGGGGGCGCTGACCGCGCTCGCCGAGGAAGGGCTGCTGCCGGCGGAGCAGGCCGAGGCGCTCACCGCGGCGTGGGAGCTGGCCACCCGGGCGCGCAACGCGATCTTCCTGGTGCGCGGGCGGCCCAGCGACCAGCTGCCGAGGCCGGGGCTGGAGCTGGGCGGCGTCGCCCGGGCGTGCGGGTACGGCGCGGACGACGACCCGGGCCGGTTCCTCGACGACTACCGCCGCACCACCCGGCACGCCCGGGCCGTGGTCGAGCAGGTCTTCTACGGTCAGCCGCAGTCCGGTCCGGTGCCCTGACCGGAGCCCCGGCGGTACATGACGATCAGGTTGCATCGGGACGGCGGAGGTTCACCGCCGGGCGCGGCGGCAAGGGGACAGAGGTGACCTGACGCCGAGATCAAGGCAGGATCTGCGATGCGCTTCCTCCCCGCCGGAGTCTGCGCGGCTCTGCTCCTCACGGCCTGCACCGCGGACGGCGGCAGCTCGGACGGCGGCAGCTCGGACGGCGACGCCGCCGCGACCGCTTCGCCGACGGCGTCGCCGACCACGACGGCGCTGAGCGACGATCAGGCCGTGGAACCGGTCGGCGACCCGGGTACCGCCGCGGTGCAGGGTGGTGGTTTCCCCGATGCCGACCGGCCGGTCGCCCACCTGGCCGATGTGCGGGCCGCCGGGCACGACGGCTTCGACCGGGTGGTCCTGGAGTTCGAAGGTGACCGGGTGCCCAGCTACCGGGTGTCCTACGTCGAGCCACCGGTGACGCAGGACGCCTCGGGGCGCCCGGTGGAGATCGAGGGGAACGCCTTCCTGGAGCTGCGCACCAGCCCGGCCAGCACGGTCGACCTGTCCGGCGAGCGCCCCGAGCAGGTGTACGAGGGCCCCGAGCGCATCGAGCCGACGGGCGGGTCCGTGGTCACGGAGGTGGTCCAGACCGGGGACTTCGAGGCGAACATGGCCTGGACGGTCGGCCTGCAGGAGCGCGTGTCGTTCGGCGTGGCCACCCTCGCGGACCCGCTGCGCCTGGTGGTCGACGTCCGCCACCCGTCGGACGAGGAACCGGGCACCCTGCAGCCGGTCGGCGACGGCGACACCGCCGAGTCCATCGCTGCCGGCGACGGGCCGCTCGTCGCACTCACCGACGTGCGGCTCGGCGCCCACGAGGGGTTCGACCGGCTCGTGTTCGAGCTGGCCGGTGAGGGCGAGGCCGGCTGGCGGGTCGGCTACACCGACGAGCCGCGTGCCCAGGGGTCCGGAGCCCCGGTCGAGGTGCCCGGCGACGCAGTCCTCGGCATCACGCTGACCAACATCGCGCTGCCGTTCGACGCCCCCGAGGGCGTGCAGCCCTGGGAGGGGCCCGACCAGCAGGCGATCGCCGGGGCGACCGTGCTGGACACCCTGGTCGAGGACACCCTCTTCGAGGGCCACTACACCTTCTTCGCCGGGGTGGACCGGGAACGGCCGTTCGCGGTCGGACTGCTGAACTCGCCGCAGCGGATCGTGGTCGACATCCTCGCGGAGGAGCCGGCCGCCCCGGTCGCGCTGTCGCAGCGCTGCGAGAGCCCCGCCGGGTTCGCCCTGTCGTATCCGGAGTCGTGGGCGGTGAACCCGGGGGACACGGTCCCCGCGTGCACGCGGTTCGCGCCCGACCCGTTCACCGTGCCGCCCGGCACCGACGCCCGGGTGGGCGCGGTGACCGCCTCGGTCGAGCCGGCACCGTTCGACCGGGTCGCCAACCCCGCGGGCGCGGAGGAGCTGAGCCGGACCGACACCACCGTCGGCGGCCGGACCGCCGTGCGGGTCGAGCGGGTCTCCTCGGGTGAGGGCCTCTGGCCCGAAGGGGTGCGGACCACCAGTTACGTCGTCGACCTCGGCGAGGGGGAGGACGGCCCGCGCACCCTGGTGGTCAACACGGTGGGCCTGCCGCAGTTCGACTACGCGCGCAACGTCCGGGTCCTGGACCGCATGGTCGAGACGTTGGAGCTCACCGAGCCCTGATCCGTTGGACCGGCGCCGTGTACCCGGGAGCCGGCAGGGCATGCTGGAGGCGTGTCGTCACCGTCGGCCGAGCCCGAACCCCCCGAGGACATCGCCGGCACGGACCCCGGCGGTGGACCGGCCGACGGCGCCACGATCACGCCCTACCGCGACGGGCCGCTGATCGTGCGCGGCAACTTCCGGTTGCTGGACCAGGACGGCGCCGAGATCGATCCCGGACGCGACACCATCGCGCTCTGCCGCTGCGGGAAGTCCGGCATCAAGCCGTTCTGCGACGGGTCCCACAAGCGCTCCGGCTTCTCCGCGCCGAGCGGGCCGAGCAGGCCGCGACCGGCCACGCGGATCCTCCGGGACGGGCGCCGGGAGACCTGACCCCGTCGCCCGTCCCGGATCAGCGCGCGGACTCGAACGCCCGGGCCATCCGGACCTGCTCCTCCAGGATCTGCGCGATCCGGGCCTGGACGGCGTCGAGCTGCCCGATGACGGCGCTCGTCGCGCTGATGCCGGAGGTCACGGATTCCGTGCCCGCCTGGATGCCGGCGACCTGCTCGGACACCCGGCTGGTCGCCTGAGCCGTCTCCCGGGCGAGCTCCTTGACCTCGTTGGCCACCACGGCGAACCCCTTGCCGGACTCCCCGGCGCGGGCCGCCTCGATGGTCGCGTTGAGGGCCAGCAGGTTGGTCTGGTCGGCGATCGCCGAGATGATCCGGATGACGTCGCCGACGGCGGCCGACGCGCTGGCCAGCGCCTGCACCTGCGTGGTCATCGACGAGGCCTCGGCGACCGCGCTCTCCGCCACCCGCCCGGCGTCGTCGCCGGCCTCGCGGAGCCGGGAGACCGTCTCCAGCAGCTCCCGGGAGTTGGCCCGGTCGGCCTCCGCGCGGCGCAGGATGTCCAGGCGCTGGGAGACCAGCTGCTGCACGTTGCGCAGCGCCGCGGCGCGTGACTCGGACAGGTCGATGGTCTCGGTGACGAAGAAGTCCATCGTGCCCACGACGCGCCCGTCGCAGAGGATCGGGAAGCAGACGCCGGAGCGCACCCCGGCCCGCTGCGCGGCGGGTGCGCGCACGCAGTCGGTCACCTCCGCGAGGTCGGGGACGAAGACCAGGTCACGGGAGCGCCAGGCGCGCCCGGACAGGCCGACGCCCTCGGCGAAGCTGGCGGCCAGGGTGACCTGGCGGAACTCGTCCCCGGCCGAGCCGGACTCGACGGAGAACCGCAGCACGCGTTGCTCCTCGTCGAGCGCCCAGAACGAGCCGTAGGCCCAGCCGAAGGCGGTCCGGACCGTCTCGAGCGCCACCCGCAGGGCGGTCGCCTCGTCGTGTGCCTCGCCCACCCGGGCGACGACGGTGGTCACCGCCTCCCGGTCGTCCAGGGTCTCGCGGAGCGTGGCGGCGGTCAGCGCGCTGCGCCGGGCGTGGGCGATCAGCCGGCCCAGAGCCTGCCACTTCTCGGCACGCCCGCCGAAGAACGGCAGCTCGCGCTCGCTGTAGTACTCGAGGACCGCGGTCACCCGGTTGCCCTCGACGACGGGGAGGAAGCAGCCCTGACGGGCGCCGGCCGCGTGGGCGGTGGCCCACCGCAGGCAGGTGCCGGTGGCCGTGCCCGCATCCATGAGCACCGGCGTCCGCCGGCGCAGGGCCTCGCCGCCGTAGCCCGCGCCCGCCACCATCGCCTCGCCGGTGGGCCATCCGGCGGCCATGGCCGCGGCGGCCGTGCCCTCGGTGACCCGGAGGACGTAGTTGCCCTGCCCGTCGGGCAGCCAGGCGGCGCCGTAGCTCAGCCCGAGCGCCTCCACGAGCGCGCGCATGATCCGCCGGTGGGCGTCCAGCTCACCGGTCACGTCGCCCTCCAGCGACGCGATGACGCGCTCCAGGGCCTCGACGTCGCGCGGTTGCTCCGCCTGCTCCGGCGTCCGACGCGTCTCCCGCCTGCGCATGGCACCCTCCCGTGGTCCGCGCCGCGCCCGGTGGGGAGCGGTCTGATCGCGCACGAGGTTTCGGCCTGCAACCACGGTTGTTGAGCCGTACCCGAGACGGGCCGGGAACGGAACGGCCGGGCCCGCGACACGGAGGGGTGGCCTGCGGCGGGGCCGGTTGCTCGATGTGACCCGCATCGCACAGGATGCGCGCAACGTCCTGCCCGGCGGGCTCCCCGGCCGGTGCCCGAACGGAGGACCCATGGATTCCGCGCTCACCGCCGTCGCGCTGCCCCTGGCGCTGGCCGTCGTCATGTTCGGGCTCGGGCTCTCGCTCACCCCCGGCGACTTCACCCGCATCGCCCGGCAGCCGAAGGCGGTCGTGATCGCCCTGGGCCTGCAGCTGCTGGCGCTGCCGGTGCTCTGTTTCGGCTTGGTGCTCCTCTTCGACCTCCCCCCGCTGCTGGCGGTCGGCATGCTGCTGCTCGCGGCCTCGCCCGGGGGCACCACGGCGAACCTGTTCAGCCACCTCTACCGGGGCGACGTCGCACTGAACATCAGCCTCACCGCGCTGAACTCGGTGATCGCCGTCGTCACGCTGCCGGTGGTCACCAACCTGGCGATCGGCTTCTTCGAGCCGGCCGCCGGCGGCAGCCTGGGCCTGCAGTTCGGCAAGACGCTGCAGGTCTTCGCGATCGTGCTGGTCCCCGTGGCCCTCGGCATGCTCGTGCGCCGGTCGGCCCCCGCCTTCGCCGACCGCTCGGACAAGCCGGTGCGCGCCCTGTCGGCGGTGGTCCTCGCGCTGGTCATCGTCGGCACCATGGTGGCCGAGCGGGAGAACATCGGGGGCTACCTGCGCGACGTCGGGCTGCCGGCGCTGCTGTTCTGCCTCTGCAGTCTCGCGATCGGGTTCGCCGTGCCGCGCCTGTTCGGCATCGCCCGGGCGCAGTCGATCGCCAGCTCCTTCGAGATCGGCGTGCACAACAGCACCCTGGCGATCGCGGTGGCCGTCAGCGTGCTCGGCAGCGTCGAGCTGGCCGTGCCGGCCGCGGTCTACGGCGTGCTGATGTTCCCCGTCGCCGCGGCGTTCGGCTGGGTGATCACCCGGAACCGCGCCATCGCTCCGGGCCGGGCCGACACCGCGGGAGTCGGTGAGGTGACCGGCCCCCCGCGGTAGGGCGGTCGAACGGTCAGGCCGCCAGCGCCGGGCGCCGGAACAGGCCCGACTGGCCGGCCTCCCACGCGCCCAGCAGGTGGTGGGCGGCCAGCCCGTCCATGGCCAGCGAGCTGGCCGCCCCGAACAGCACGTCGGGGGCCAGCTCCGGTTCCGCGGCGACCAGTGAGCCGCACATGTCCACGGAGGCGATCTGCTCGTGCACGGCGTCGGCCTCCACGTGCTCGTCGTAGAAGACGGTGGTCCGCTCGTCGAACCCCAGCCGGCGCAGCCCGGCCGAGTACCGCCGGCTGGGCTCGGAGGAGGTCATCTCCACGGTCGCCAGGTGTCCCAGGGCGGCTCCGCGCCAGCGGCGGTGCAGCCCGAACAGCGACATGGTGTTGACCGAGGCGAACGCCACGGCGGGCGCCTCGTCCCACAGCGCCCCGTAGCCGGCGTCGAGCCCCAGGTCGCGCATCAGCCCGGCGAACAGCTCGCTGTGCATCCGCTCCGCCGAGCCGCCGCCGTACTCGTCGGCCTGGATCTCGACCATGGCGGCCTTGGTGCGCCCGCTCAGCCGGGGGATGGCGAACGTGTGCGGGTCGGCCTCCTTGAGGTGGTAGACCGACCGGAGGACGAGGTACTCCCGCCACTGCTCCAGCGTGCCCCGCTTGGCCATGTAGGCCGACAGCGACGGACCGTCGTCCGCCGCGATCAGGGCGGTCAGCTGCCGGTCGATCGGCTCACCGGTGACCGCCACCTCGCCCACCAGCCCGCGCAGCGCGGCGAGGTGCCGCCGTTCCAGCCCGGTGCGCAGCCGGAGCAGCTCCGGGTCCCACTCCCAGTCCTCCGACACCCCATCGAACCCGCGGTAGTGGAGCTCGTAGCAGATCGCGAGGGCGAGCTGCAGGTCGTCGTCGAGGAGGGCCCCGGAGCGGTGGGGCTCCAGGCGCTGGGCGCACTCCCGCGTCGCGGCCGACAGGTCGGCGCGGGTGGCGAGGTCGCGCGCGAGGGCGTCGCTGAGGGGGCCCCGGGGCTCGGGCAGGCGCATGATCGTGAGCATGCCCAACGAACGTCGGTTCGATGCGCCGGCGGATGTGATGTCCCCCGCGGGTAGGACAGGGGCATGACCACCTCGGCTGAGCGCGTCGTCCTCGTCACCGGCGGCAGCGCCGGCATCGGTCGTGCCACCGTCGCCCGGCTGGCCGCGGACGGTGCGCGGGTGGCGACCTGCGCCCGGGACGGTGAGCGGCTGCGGGCGGCGGTGACCGGGGTGCCCGGGGTCACCGCCACGGAGGCCGACGTCGCCGACGCGGCGGCCCGGGCCGAGCTGGTCGACCGGGTGCTGGCCGAGCACGGCCGGCTGGACGCGGTCGTCCACAACGCGGGCCTCGGCTGGGCCGGCCTGCTGGAGGACATGCCGGGGGAGGTGGTCGCCGGCGTGGTCGCCACCAACCTGGTCGCGGTCGTCGAGCTGACCCGGCTGGCGCTGCCCCACCTCCTGCGGTCGGCCGCCGAGCGGGGCCGGGCCGACGTCGTGACGGTCTCCTCGGTCGCCGCCTGGTCGCAGGTGCCTCCCCTGACCGTGTACTCGGCGACGAAGGCCGGGGTGCAGGGCTTCTCGTCGGGGCTGCGGCGGGAGGTCGCGGCCCGGGGCGTCCGCGTGCACACGGTGAACCCGTTCTTCGTGTCGACCGAGTGGCTGGCACGCGGCCACGGTCACGCCCCGGCGTCGGACGCCGACGCGCGCGGGCGGCTGTCCCGTGGCATCGCCCCCGAGCGGGTGGCCGACCGGGTGGCAGAGTGCCTGACCTCGCCCCGGGCGCGGACGATCTCGGTCCCTCGCTGGTCGGGGCTGGCGCGGTTGGGGGAGCTGCCCCCGGTGGACCGCCTGCTGGACCGGGCGCTGTCGGCCAACGCCGGCCGCATCCGGGCGGCCGCGGAGCGGGCGGTGCGCCGCCGGGTGTGACGCGGCAACCCGGGCGGTGCCCGCCGGCGCCCGGGAGGGGTTGGCATGATCCGCTCGTGACCGGGACGACGCCGACCTCCTCCCGCGCCGTGGCCCGTACCTGGTGGGGCGCGCTCGCGGTCGTGGTCGCGGTGTCGATCGCGACCCAGTTCGTGCTGCAGGTGGCCGACCCCGCAGACCCCGCGCTGGGCGTCCTCGAGCGGATCGTCCGGTTCTTCAGCTACTTCACGGTGCAGAGCAACCTGCTCGTGCTGGCCGCGACGGTTCGATGCGGACCTGAGCCCGGCCGGCCGTTGCCGCCGGCGCTGGGTCAGGCGGCGGCGAGGAAGCGGTCGAGCGCCTCGGCGATCTGGCGGTGCCCGGTCGGGGTCGGGTGCACACCGTCGCCCGACATGCCGAAGTCCGGCAGCGCGGACAGGTCGGCGAACGCGTACCCCTGGTCGGCCGCCACGTCCGCCATAACCTGGAGGTAGGCATCCCAGGCGGCGACGGAGACGTCGGTGCGCCGCGGGTACCCGACGATCAGGACCGACGGGTCGGGACCGACGTCCGGTCCGCGGAGGTGCCCGATGGTCGCGGTGAGGTAGTCGCGGAACTGGGCGGCGGTGAACCCGGCGACGACGTCGTTGTAGCCGAGCGCCACCACGACCAGGTGCGGCGCGGCCGCGGCGACCGCCTGGCCGTGCTGCGGCGCGGTGGGCAGGTTGGCGTAGTCCTCGGCCTGCCAGCCGGAGTGGCCGGCCTCCCACACGCGGACACCGGCGGCCTCGTCCCCGTCGTACACGCTGATGCCCTCGATCAGCACGGTGCGGCCGCTGGTGTTGGTCAGGGTGACCGTGTGCGGGCCCGGGGGCAGCGGGGGCGAGGTCCAGCTGCCGCCGTCGCTCGGGGTGTAGCCACCGCCGGTGGTCGTGACCGGGATGCCTGCCGTGCCGTCGACGGAGACGGTGATCGTCCCGGTGTTGAGGCTGCTCGCGTAGTGCAGCTCGAACGAGGTGCCGGTGAAGGTGGTGGTCATCGAGTTGCCCGCGCCGGAGGGCATGTGGTTCGCCCGCATGCCGAAGCCGTACTGGGAGCCCAGCGTGGACGTGCCGCCGAAGGTGAACCGGTCCACCATGCCGGCGGCGGCGTAGTAGGCGGGGACGTAGCCCTCGCCGCCGGCGACACCGGGCGGCTGGTGGCGGGCCCGCAGGAGCCCGAGCAGGTGATCGACCCAGCGGTTGCCCTTGCCCACGTCCCGGCCCTCGGTCACCGAGTCACCGACCACGACCACGTCGAGCGGGCCGCGCCCCGCGGCGCTGTCGGCACGGGCCGCGCGGAAGGCGTCGAGCCCTTCCGTGCCCCCCGACGGAGGCGGCGTGGTGGTGGGTGCGGTCGTGGTGGTCGGTGCCGTGGTGGTCGTGGGTGCGGTCGTGCTGGTCGGCGTCGTGGTGGTCGGGGCCGAGGAGGTGGGCGCGGGGGTCGTCGTGCTCGGCGCCGGGGAGGTGGTGGGGGTGGGCGACGGCGCCGGGGTGAACGACGCGGCGATCTCCCTGGCCGCCTGCAGCATCAGTGGGCGGTAGCCGGTCCCGGTGTGGATCTGCGACGCCTGCTTGAGCGCCGCGAGGGACGGGGAGACGCCCTGGTGCAGGAGGCGCGCCGCGTCGAAGTCGCAGGCGACGTCCCGGGCGAGGCAGAGGTCGAAGACCGGGGACGTCGTCACGACGTCCCGTGCGCCCGGCTGCAGGGCCGTGCGGACCCCCTGCGCGGTGGCGGGCGCGGTGCCGCGGCGGGTGGCGGCGGTCTGGCCCACCCGGTCCCCGTCGGCGACGAGGACGCTGGCGGTGATGCGGGACAGCAGCCCCGCCCGGCCGTCGTCCGCGAGCCGGGCCAGCGCCTGGTGCACCACCATGGCGCCCTGCGAGTACCCGGCCAGGACGAAGCCCGCGCCCGGGCACCGGGTGTGCAGCGCGACCATCTGGTCGACGGCGGAGCCGACGCCCTGGTCGACGCTGTGCGTGTAGGTCCCCAGGCGTTCGGTCGTGTAGCGCTCCATCGCCGCCGGCCGCCGCGCCGGGTCCGCCAGCTGGGTCAGCTCGGCCCTCGTCGGCGTCAGGACGGTGACCGACGTGGGGGAGTGGGTGACCGCGACGTTCTCGACCACCAGCCCGCTGCCGTGCCTGGCCCTGAGCTCGCGCTCGAGCCCGTCGGCGAAGTAGTCGGCGTTCGTTCCCATCCCGCGGTTGGCCGTGGTGATCGGCTCCGTCGATCCCCGGGCGCCCACGATCGCCACGTCCGGGCAGTCGTCATCGGCCGCGCCGGCCGCCAGGGTCACGGCGACGGAGGAGGTGAGCAGCGCGAGGACGCTGCCGATCGTCAGCGCGCTCCGACGTGCACGTCCCACGACACGACCCCCCGTGATCGGGATGGGCGCCGACGGCGGGAGCCCGTCGCCGGATGCGCATCCGCCTGAGGGTTCCGGACGCTACGCCACGGCGCGGACGTCGGCTACGCTCCCGCGCCCGGCTCCTCGAGGTCCGGACGCACCGCGGCCCGCTCACGCCAGGGCTGAGCGTTCGTCGCAGTCCTCCGGGGGAGCACAGGGGAAAGCAGGTGCGCTGTGCGGCCGTGCGCCGTATGCCGTGGCGACGTGCGCCTGGAGTCGATCCGGTACCGATCCCGTCGATGGCTCACTGCTGGTGCCCTGGGCGCTGGCGCTGGCGCTGGCGCTGATGCTGATCGGGGCCTGGTCGCTGGCCCGCTTCGTCACCGACCGCCTCTGACCGTCGGCATCACGCACCGCGGCCCCCGACCTGGAGGAGGTCGGGGGCCGCGGCGTCAGCAGGCGAGATCAGATGTCGTAGTACATCGCGAACTCGTGCGGGTGCGGGCGGAGGCGGATCGGGTCGATCTCGTTCTCCCGCTTGTACTCGATCCACGTCTCGATCAGGTCGGGCGTGAAGACGCCGCCGTCGATGAGGTACTCGTGGTCGACCTCGAGCCGGTCGAGGACGGCGTCCAGGGACGCGGGCACCTTGTCGATGCCCAGGGCCTCCTCGGGCGGCAGCTCGTAGAGGTCCTTGTCCACCGGAGCCGGCGGCTCGATCTTGTTCTTGATGCCGTCGAGGCCGGCCATGAGCATCGCCGAGAAGGCGAGGTAGGGGTTGGCCGACGGGTCGGGCACGCGGAACTCGATGCGCTTGGCCTTGGGGTTGTCGCCCGAGATCGGGATGCGGCAGCAGGCCGAGCGGTTGCGGGCCGAGTAGACCAGGTTGATCGGGGCCTCGTAGCCGGGGACCAGGCGGTGGTAGCTGTTCACCGTCGGGTTGGTGAAGGCCAGCAGCGACGGGGCGTGGGCCAGCAGGCCACCGATGTAGTGGCGGGCGGTGTCGGACAGCCCGGCGTAGCCGGTCTCGGCGTGGAAGAGCGGCTGCCCGTCCTTCCAGAGGCTCTGGTGGCAGTGCATGCCCGAGCCGTTGTCACCGAACAGCGGCTTGGGCATGAAGGTGGCGGTCTTGCCGGCGGCCCAGGCGGTGTTCTTCACGACGTACTTGAAGAGCATCAGGCTGTCGGCCGACCGCAGCAGCGTGTCGAACTTGTAGTTGATCTCCGCCTGCCCGCCGGTGCCCACCTCGTGGTGCCCGCGCTCGAGCTCGAGCCCGACACCGATGAGGTTCCGCATGATGTCGGCGCGCAGGTCGCTCTGCTGGTCGTAGGGCTCGACCGGGAAGTAGCCGCCCTTGGGGCGGGCCTTGTAGCCGCGGTTGGGGCTGCCGTCGAGCTCGGTGCGGGCCCCGGTTCGCCAGGAGCCCTCCTCCGAGTCGATGTGGTAGTACCCCTCGTTGATCGAGGTGTCGTACCGCACGGAGTCGAAGACGTAGAACTCCGCCTCGGGGCCGAAGTACGCGGTGTCGGCGATGCCGCTGGCGGCGAGGTAGGCCTCGGCCTTCTTCGCCACGTTCCGCGGGTCGCGGCTGTAGGCCTCACGCGTGATCGGGTCGTGGATGAAGAAGTTGACGTTCAGCGTCTTGTGCTTGCGGAACGGGTCCACGAACGCGCTGTTGGCGTCGGGCAGCAGCAGCATGTCCGACTCGTTGATCGCCTGGAACCCGCGGATCGAGGAGCCGTCGAAGCCGAGGCCCTCGCTGAACGTGTCCTCACCGAACGTCGATGCCGGGATGGTGAAGTGCTGCATGACGCCGGGCAGGTCGCAGAAGCGGACGTCGACGAACTCGACGTCGTTGTCGCGGATGTAGGCGGCGACCTCGTCGGGACTGGTGAACATCGATCCTCCGGGTGTGGGCGGACTGCCGGGCGACACGTTATGAGCGGGGAGTTGCCCCGCGGTGTCCCGAGTGTTTCGTGGCGGTAACAACGCCCTGGGCGTGTCGCGGGTCACGCGGCTCCCTGCGCGGTCCCGCTGCGGGCGTGCGAGCGCCGGGGGGCGGGGGGTCCGGTCATTACGCTGGCGGTCATGGTCAGTGATGCCGGACAACCCTCTCAGGCCCCCGCCCGCGGCGCCTCCCTGGGGTTGCCGTCCAGCGGACCCGGCTCGCTGGCGCCCTTCACCCGGCGGGTCGGCGGCTACCTCGTCGACGCCGTCGCCTCGGCGCTGATCGCCTGGGCGTTCACCGCCCCCGAGGGCCCGGGCAACTGGAGCCTGCTGGTCTTCGGCGTCCTGACCGTCGTCACCCTGGTGCTCTTCGGCCAGACCCCGGGGCACCGGGTGCTCGGCATGCGGCTGGCCCACCCGACGCCCGGCGCGCGGCTCGCGCCGTGGCGGGCCGTGGTCCGCACCGCTCTGCTGATGCTCCTCGTGCCGGCCCTGCTGGTCGACGCCGACGGCCGCGGCCTGCACGACCGGCTCACCGGCACGGCCGTCGTGCTCGACTGAACCCGTAACCCGGTGGACCGGTAGCGCCGGCGGACAGCACACTGCGCCGGTGATCGTCCGCCGCGAACGCCCCACCGACCACGCCGCCGTGGGTGCGCTGCACCGCTCGGCCTTCGCCACCGACCCCGCCGCGGGCGCCGTCCGCGCCGCGGACGACGTCCCCGAGGCGCGGCTGGTCGACGCGCTCCGGAACGATCCGGGCTTCCTGCCGCACCTGTCCCTCGTCGCCGTGGACGGGGACGACGTGCTCGGCCACGTGATCGCGACCCGGGGATGGCTGGAGCCTTTCGGCACCTCGGTGCTCGGGCTCGGCCCACTCGGCGTGCACCCCGCCCGGCAGGGCCGCGGGGTCGGCACCGTGCTGGTGCACGCCCTCCTGGCCGTGGCCGAGGCGGCCGGCGAGCGGCTCGTCGCGCTGCTCGGCTCACCGGACTACTACCGGCGGTTCGGGTTCGCCCCGGCCGCCGACCTCGGGGTCACCGCGCCCGATCCCCGGTGGGGCGCGCACTTCCAGGCCAGGCACCTCGACGGCCCGCGGCTGCGGGGCACGTTCCGCTACGCCGCGCCGTTCGACCGGCTCTGACGGCCTCCCTGCAGGGAGGCCGTCAGCGGCGGCGGACCTGGCGCTGGCTGATCGACATCTGGCGGCCGCCCGGGAGCGGGCCACCGGGAACCGGCATCCGCGGCCCGCCCAGCGCGCTCATCCGCCGGCCAAGGGCGTTGACCTCGGCCGCGCTGAGGTTGCGCGGCAGCTTCATCACGTGGGTGCTGAGCTTCTTCAGCGGCACCTGTCCCTCGTCGTCGCCGATGGTGACGTCGTAGATCGGCGTGTCACCGACGACGCGGGCGATCTTCTTCTTCTCCTGCGCGATCAGGCCGCGCACCCGGCTCGGGGAGCCCTCGCCGACGAGCACGATCCCCGGCCGGCCGAGCACCCGGTGCACCGCGTCCATCTGCGGGGTGCCGGCGACCCCGGAGGTGACCCGCCAGTCGCCGCGCATGCCCTCCAGCACCCAGGCGGCCGCACCCGGCTGGCCCTCGACCTGGGTGTAGGCCGAGCGCTGGGCGCGACGGCCGAAGACGATGAGCGCCGCCAGGCCACCGAAGAGCAGCGCCAGCGGGATGAACAGGAACGGCGCGCTCAGCAGGATGCCGATCAGCTCGATCACTGCCGCGACCGCGACGAACCAGATCAGCATGATCCACGGCAGCTTCGGGTCGTTGCGCCGCGTCAGGGTGTAGGCCTGCTTGAGCATGCCGACCTGGCTGCGCACCTTCTTGAGGCGGCCGACCTTCGGCTGGCCGTTCTTGTCGAGCTTGGGGGCCTTGCCCGCCTTGCCCGAGCCGGCGGCCGAGGCACCCGAGCTCCGGCCACCGTCCTTCGGGGTGCGCCCGGCGCTGCCGCCCGGGGCGGTGGGGTCAGAGGACCTGCTGCGTGCCATGACCCCAGGATAGAAGAAGGACCCTCCTGCCCCCGACGCTCGCACGCTCGCGTCGGGGGCAGGAGGGCCGCACCCGGGGTCAGCCCTGGGGGGTGAGCCCCCGCGCCTCGACCGCCTGCTGGTAGAGCCGCCCGGCGCGGTAGGAGCTGCGCACCAGTGGCCCGGCCAGGACACCCGGGAAGCCGATCTCCTCGGCGTCCTTCTGGAACTGCACGAACTCGTCGGGCTTGACCCACCGGACGACGGGGTGGTGCCGGGGCGAGGGGCGCAGGTACTGGGTGATGGTGAGCAGGTCGCACCCGGCGTCGTGCAGCGCCTGCATCGTCTCCACGACCTCGTGCGGCTCCTCGCCCATGCCGAGGATGAGGTTGGACTTGGTGACCAGCCCGGCCTCACGCGCCGCGGTGATGACCGCCAGCGAGCGCTCGAAGCGGAAGCCCGGGCGGATGCGCTTGAAGATCCGCGGCACCGTCTCCACGTTGTGCGCGAGCACCTCCGGCCGGGAGGAGAACACCTCGGCGAGCTGGTCGGGGTCGGCGTTGAAGTCCGGGATCAGCAGCTCGACACCGCAGCCGGGCAGCGCGGCGTGGATCTGCCGCACCGTCTCGGCGTACAGCCACGCGCCGCCGTCGGGCAGGTCGTCGCGGGCGACGCCGGTGACCGTGGCGTACTTCAGACCCATGGTCGCCACGCTCTCGGCCACCCGGCGCGGCTCGTCGGCGTCGAACTCGGCCGGCTTGCCGGTGTCGATCTGGCAGAAGTCGCACCGCCGGGTGCACTGGTCCCCACCGATGAGGAACGTCGCCTCCCGGTCCTCCCAGCACTCGTAGATGTTGGGGCAGCCGGCCTCCTCGCAGACCGTGTGCAGGCCCTCGCGGCGGACCAGCGACTTCAGCTCGGTGTACTCGGGCCCGGTCTTGAGCCGGGTCTTGATCCACTCGGGCTTGCGCTCGATCGGGACCTGGCTGTTGCGCACCTCGAGGCGCAGCAGCTTCCGGCCGGCGGGCTCGATCCGGGAGTCCTGGGCGGTGGTCGGTTCCGGGATCCTCGGCGGTGCCTCGCTCATGATCCCCACGGTACTCGCGAAGACGCCGCAGCCCCCGTCGCGCGAGGCGGCGGGGGCTGCGGCGGTGATCCGTCGTCGAGTAGCTCAGACCTGCTTGTCGTCCGGGCCGGCGGTCGGGCCGGCGTCCGAGCCGCCGCCCGAGGTGAAGGGCTTGGGCGCGTCGCTGCCGTTCTCCGTCGCGGCGTCGGGGCCGTCGCCCTCCACCAGCTGCGCGTCGCGGACGCCCATGTCGGACTCCGCCGGCGCCGAGTCGCTGGTCTGCGACGCGGTGGAGACGGTCTTGCCGGAGTTGCTGTCGGAACTGGGCACGGGGTCCTCTCGGTAGCTGGGCACCGGGCCGTCACCGGCAGGTGCGGGCGTCCACGCGTCGGCCTTCTTGCGCCGCAGCAGGACGAACGCGGCCGTACCCAGGGCGAGCACCGCGAACACCCAGGGCCAGCGCTTCGGCTCCGGCTGCACCCCGCCCCGCCGCTTGACGGTCGTCGCGGTGGCCTGGGCGGCCTTCTCGAACTCGCGGCGCTTCTTGCCGGCCTTCTTGCGGGCCTTCTTCGCCGTCTTCCGGGCCTTGCGGGTGGACTCGGCGGCCGCTGCGGCCACCTCGGCGCGCCGGGCGTCGAGCTCGCTGCGGGCGCTGTCCACCCCGGCGAGGAGCGTGCCGCGGGCGCTCTCCAGGGCCGGCGTCACCACGTCGCGGGCGGCGGTGACCCGTGGCGTGGTGTACGCCAGCGCCGCGGCCTGGGCCGCGGTCAGCCGCGGGGCGACGTCCTCGGTGAGCGCCCGCTGGGCCGCCCCGCGCGCCGCCTCCACCCGGGGGCCGAAGTCGGCCGCGGCCCGCGCGGCGGCCAGCTGTGCGGCGGTGAGCCGTGGTGCGGCGGCCTCCCGGGCCGCCTCCACCCGCGGGGTCAGGGCGTCACGGGCGGCCTCCACCCGGGGGCCGAGGGTGTCGCGCGCCGACGCGACGGCCGGCGCGGCCGCCGCCACCGCGGCAGCCATCTTGGGCGCCACGGCCCGCTGGGCCGCCTCCACGTGCGGGGTCAGTTGATCTGCGGCGGCGCGACCTGCCTCGGTCACCGCCGTTCCCAGGTGGGACAGGCCCTCCTGCACTTCCGCGCTGATGATTTCGCCGCGCGTCTTCTTGCGGAACACGAGCTGCACCTCCGAGTTGATCGTCTGGCGGTCATCCTGCCCGGTCCGGCCGGTGCCCACACCCCGAGGACGGAGGTGGGTGAGTGACGTGGCGGCGATCTGGTTACGGTCCGGCGGTGCAGTTGCGCATCTTCACCGAACCGCAGATGGGCGCCACCTACGACGACCTGCTGGCCGTCGCCCGGCGCACGGAGGACACCGGCTTCGACGCCTTCTTCCGGTCCGACCACTACCTGACCATGGGTGGGGACGGCCTGCCCGGCCCCACCGACGCCTGGATCACCCTGGCCGGGCTGGCCCGCGAGACCAGCCGGATCCGCCTCGGCACGCTCATGACCGCCGGCACGTTCCGCCTGCCCGGCCCGCTGGCGATCTCCGTCGCGCAGGTCGACCAGATGAGCGGGGGCCGGGTCGAGCTGGGCATCGGCTCGGGGTGGTTCGAGGCCGAGCACACCGCGTACGGCATCCCGTTCCCGCCGCTGGGGGAGCGCTTCGACCGGTACGAGGAGCAGCTCGCGGTCGTCACCGGGCTCTGGCGCGCGCCGGTGGGGGAGACGTTCGACTTCGCCGGGCGGTACTACCAGCTCTCGGGCTCCCCGGCCCTGCCCAAGCCGGTGCAGGACGGCGGCATCCCGGTGCTCGTCGGTGGCCGCGGCAAGCAGCGCACCCCGCGGCTGGCGGCCCGGTACGCGAGCGAGTTCAACGTGCCGTTCATGTCCGCCGCGGACAACGCCCGGTTGTTCGCCGGCGTCCGCGAGGCCTGCGACGAGGTGGGCCGCGACCCGTCGTCCCTGGTGTACAGCTCGGCGCTCGTGCTCTGCGTCGGCCGGGACGAGGCGGAGCTCGCTCGCCGGGCGGCGGCCATCGGCCGTGACGTGGACGAGTTGCGCGAGCACGGCGTCGCCGGCACGCCGGCCGAGGCCGTCGACGTGCTGGGCCGGTACGCCGAGGCCGGCGCGCAGCGGGTGTACCTGCAGGTGCTCGACCTCGCCGATCTCGACCACCTGGACCTGGTGGCGGCCGAGGTGGCACCGCAGTTGCGCTGAGCGGCCCGGCGAACACGCCTCTCGCCCGGGAGCTCGCCGCTCAGCCGGACGGTGCGACGTCGGCCTCGGCGACCGGTGGCCGAGGCGCCGGCACGTGCTCCCGTGCCTCCGGGACGTATTGCCGCACTCCGCCGCCGGCGCGCTTGGCGGCGTACATCGCCACGTCGGCGTGGCGCAGCAGCGCAGCGGGGTCGCCGGCGTCGCGGGGGGCCAGGGCGAGGCCGATGCTGACGCCCACCCGCACCGGCACGCCGGCGACGGTCACGGGCAGGCGCACGACCTCGGCCAGCCGCTCGGCGCAGTCGGGGGCGGTGCCGGGATCCGTGGCATCCAGCACCACCACGAACTCGTCCCCCCCGAGACGGGCCACCAGGTCGCCGGGGCGCAGCGCCGCGCGCAGCCGCTCGCCCAGCCGACGCAGCAGCTCGTCCCCTGCCTCGTGCCCGAGGCCGTCGTTGACCGCCTTGAACCCGTCGAGGTCCAGCAGCAGCAACCCGGTGGGCCTGGCGGCGCCGAGGTCGTCCGCCAGGCGGCGCATCAGGGACCGGCGGTTGGGCAGACCGGTCAGGTCGTCGGTGCCCGCCTGGCGCCGGGCCTCGTGCAGGGCCCGGCTCTCCGCGAAGGTCACCGTGCTGCGCAGGAGGAAGGCCGCCACGCAGGCCACGGCGCAGATCTCGCCGGGGCCGGTGCGGCCGTCGCCCCACTGGGCACCGAGCACCCCGAGCGAGCCCACCGCGCACGCCAGGGGGATGGCCAGCGACCGCCAGCGGACGCGGTGTTCCGGTACGTCGGAGGCGCGTCGGCGGGGCCGGGTCAGCGAGGCCCCGGCAGCGGTCAGGCTGGCGTTGACCATCCAGAGCAGGTCCAGCGGGCCGCCCGGGACGTACCCGCCGGACGCCTGCTCCCTGGCCAGCAGCAGGTCACCGGCGAACTTCACGGCCACGATCACGCAGACGATGGTGAGAACGAGGTCGGCCCGGTGCCCGATCATCGCCAGCACCGCGCCCACGAGCGCCAGCAGCAGCACGTCGGCGACCGGGTAGGCCAGGTTCACGGCCACGCCGAACCCGGACATGCCCGGGGCCCCGACCGCCGGGTCGAGGACCGTGACGGCGACCGCGGTGGCGCCCAGGGCACCGACCAGGCCATCGAGCCAGGTGCCGGGACGGGGGCGGGTGAGCCGGGCGTACACCATCAGCACCGGGGTCGCGAACAGCGCCGGGTAGGCGCCGAGCCAGAACGCGTCGGCGGCCGAGGGGAACGGCGGATCCGGGTTCCCGGCCAGCAGCAGCCGGTGAGTGAGGTCGCCGGCCAGGTTGAACAGCCAGGCGGCGGCCGCGGCCCACCAGACGAACCGTTCCGCGGGCACCCGCTGGGCCGCCCGCAGGCACACCGCGACCGCGAGCAGCGGGGCGCCGATGCCGAGCGCTCCCGAGTCGACGAGGTCGGCTGCCGGCGTCCCCGGAGCCTGCCACAGCCCCAGGGCGAACACAGCCGTGCAGACGAAGGTCGCCACCACCAGCCGCCACCCCGCGTCCGACCAGCCACTTCTCACCGTCTCGGCGCGACCTCGGGGCACGCGCGCACCTTGGCACACCGACGGCTCAGGGGGTGGCGAACCGCGGCCCGACGCGCGCATTCAGGTGCGAGCCCGTTCCCCGGCCGCGCGGGGGGCGGGTACCGCCCGGCGGGGCGGCGCGGTCCGGACGCGGTCGGCCAGCCAGGTGAGGAAGTCCCCGACCGGCATCGGCCGCGCGACGGCCCAGCCTTGGGCGACGTCGCAGCCCAGGCCGGCGAGCACGGCGGCCGTCTCGTCGTCCTCCACGCCCTCGGCGACGAGGCTGAGCCCGAGGTCGTGGGCCAGCGCCACGGTGTGCCGCACGATGGCCGTCGCCCGGTCGTCTCGACCCACGTCGTGGGTGAGGCTCCGGTCGAGCTTGAGCTCGTCGGCCGGGAGGTGCCGCAGGTAGGCCAGCGAGCTGTACCCGGTGCCGTAGTCGTCGATCGAGGTCCGGATGCCCAGCCGGCGCAGCTCGCCCAGCACCGTGCGGCCCCGGTCGGGATCGGCCATGAGGGTGTCCTCGACGAGCTCGAGGGTGAGCGCCCGGGCCGGCAGGCCGTGCGCCCGGAGCAGGCCGGACACGGTGGCCGGCAGGTCCGGATCGGTCACGTTGGCCGCCGACAGGTTCACCGACACGGGCACCGCCCGCTCCGGCCACCAGCGGGTCGCGGCAGCCAGCGCGAGGCCGAGGACCGTGTCGGTCAGCGGCCGCATCAGGCCGGCCTGCTCGGCGGCGGGCAGCACCACGGCCGGGGAGAGCAGACCGCGCACCGGGTGCTCCCACCGCACCAGCGCCTCGACGCCGACGACGTCCCCGCTGGCCAGGGAGACCTGGGGCTGCAGGTGGACCACGAGCTGCCCCTCGTCCAGGGCGGTGCGGAGGTCCTCCATGGTCCGGAGCCGGTCGCCGGAGCCGCTCGCCGGGTCCGGGACGTAGGAGCGCACCCCCTCGCGGGCGTTCTTGGCCGCGTACATCGCCACGTCGGCGCAGCGCAGCAGCTCGGTCACCGTGGCGGCCGGCACCGGGCCGGTGGCGATGCCGATGCTGACCCCGACGTGCAACCGGACCCCGTCGACGACGAACGGCTCGAGCACCCGGGCGCGCAGCCGGTCGGCGCGGGCGACGGCGTCGTCCAGACCGCAGCCCGGCAGCAGGACGGCGAACTCGTCCCCGCCCAGCCGCGCCAGAAGGTCGCCCGGCCCCAGCTCCGGGCAGAGGCGGGGGCCGACCATGCGGAGCAGGTCGTCGCCCGCGGCGTGCCCCAGGCTGTCGTTGACCTCCTTGAACCCGTCCAGGTCGAGCAGCAGCAGGGCCACCGGCCGGCCGGTGCCCGACCGGAGGGCGGTCCGCGCCCGCTCGAGCAGCTCACGCCGGTTGGGCAGGCCGGTGAGTTCGTCGGTGCGCGCCTGCTCGCGGATCTCGTGCAGCCCGCGCAGCTCCTGGACCGACATGGCCGTGCGCGCGAGGATCGCCAGCAGGCAGGTGACGGCGGCCCAGCCGGCGACACCGAGGGCGCCCGATCCCCAGGTGGAGACGAGCACCACCACGCTCATCACGCTCGAACCGAGGGGGACGAAGGCCACCCGCCAGCTCAGGCGTGCGACCGGATCGGCGTCCGCGGGCTCGATCCGGTCGGTGCGTCCCGCGACGTGCGCGGCCGCGGCGGCGAAGGCCGCACCGGACAGCCAGATCAGGGTCAGGGTGCTGTGCGGGGCGATCTCCCCGCGCACCGCCTGCTTCAGGTAGAGGGCGTCCGCGGTGAGGGTGCACAGCAGGCTGGCGACGAGCAGCACCAACGGCCAGTCGCGCCGGAACCCCATCACCGCGCAGACGGCCGACACGGCGGCCAGCAGCAGGGTGTCGGTGACCGGGTACAGCTGCACGACGGCGAACGGGCCGTCGGCCGGGCCGGCCGCGATCGACGGCAGCAGGGTGACGGCGAAGATGACCGCACCGCAGGCCCCGGTCAGCGCGTCGAACCACATGCTGGGGTGCGTCGCGGTGACCCGGGACCGGACCACTCCCACCAGGGCCACGCCCATCGCCGGGTAGGCCGGTGCCCAGAGGGTCAGCAGCAACCACGTCGGCACGTCACCGAGCAGGGGGACGAACACGAGCGAGTAGAGGAGCGTGCTCGTCGCGGTGGCGGCGAACGCCACGGTGAGGGCGTTCCAGATCAGCCGGTCCGGCCCGCCACCTCGCGCGGTCCGCCGGCAGACCGCCGCCCCGAGCAGGTACACGGCGGTGTAGAGGACGAGGTCGTAGACGACGGTGACCGCGGTGCCGGGCGGGCGCCCGAACGCCCCGGTGGCGTAGGCCGCCACCACCCCGGCGCAGGCGAGCAGCAGCCCGCCGGTCGCGGGTGCGCGCCCACCACGGAGCTGCGTGTCTGGTCCGGCCACGGGGACGTCATCGGTACCGCACCGCCCGCGCCGCAGCCGGATCGCGCGCTTCCCCTCCAAGGGGGGAGGCCGCCGCGTGGCTCGCGGAGGCGCCCGGGCCGCGGCCCCGGCGCGCCGCGATAGCATCGGGCGCGTGACCGGGCGGCTCCTGCTTCGCCGGCCGTGCTGACCGCAGACCCCTCGGACAGCACGGCGACCCCTCCTGCGTGAGGGGTTTTTTGTTGCCCACCACCGGTACCGCACCGCCCGCACCACGATCCGGGAGCACGAGACGATGAGCCAGACCGACAGCCACAGCACCGAGGCCACGGGCGGCGGGGACATACCTCGGCACCGGTACACCCCGGCGCTGGCCCAGCGGATCGAGCTGGCCTGGCAGGACCGCTGGGAGGCCGAGGGCACCTTCCACACGCCCAACCCGGTCGGCCGGCTGAGCGGTGGCTTCGAGCGCGTCGCCGACCGGCCCAAGTTCTTCGCGATGGACATGTTCCCGTACCCCTCGGGCGCGGGCCTGCACGTCGGGCACCCGCTGGGCTACCTGGGCACCGACGTCACCAGCCGGTTCCGCCGCATGGACGGCGACAACGTGCTGCACCCGATGGGCTACGACGCCTTCGGGCTGCCCGCGGAGCAGTACGCCGTGCAGACCGGGCAGCACCCGCGCATCACCACCGAGGCGAACATCGCCGCGATCAAGGCGCAGCTGCGCCGGCTGGGGGTCGACCACGACCAGCGGCGCACCTTCGCCACGATCGACCCGGGCTACTACAAGTGGACCCAGTGGATCTTCCTGCAGATCTTCGGTTCCTGGTTCGACGAGGCCGCCGGGAAGGCGCGGCGGATCGAGGAGCTGGTGGCCGAGCTGGACGCCGGCACCCGTGAGCCGGCCGAGGGGACGAATCCGTACGGCCGCCCCTGGGCCGAGCTGGACGAGGTGGAGAAGGGCGCCGTCGTCGACGCGCACCGGCTCGCCTACCTGCACGAGGCGCCGGTCAACTGGTGCCCGGGCCTGGGCACCGTGCTGTCGAACGAGGAGGTCACGCCCGACGGGCGTTCCGAGCGCGGCAACTTCCCGGTCTTCCGGCGCCCGCTGAAGCAGTGGATGATGCGGATCACCGCCTACGCCGACCGGTTGCTGGCCGACCTGGACCGGCTGGACTGGTCGGACTCGCTGAAGCTGATGCAGCGCAACTGGATCGGCCGCTCCACCGGCGCCCGGATCCGGTTCGCCGCCGGGTCGCAGACCATCGAGGTCTTCACCACCCGGCCGGACACCCTGTTCGGCGCCACCTACATGGTGCTGGCGCCCGAGCACCCGCTGGTCGAGCAGCTGACCGCGGACGCCTGGCCCGCGGGCACCGACCCGCGGTGGACCAGCGGTGCGGCCACCCCGGCCGAGGCGGTGCGCGACTACCAGCGGCAGGCCTCGCGGCGCTCGGAGCTGGACCGCCAGGACGCCGCCCGGGAGAAGACGGGTGTCTGGCTGGGCGCCACCGCCGTCAACCCGGTGAACGGACGCGAGCTGCCGGTGTTCATCGCCGACTACGTGCTGACCGGCTACGGCACCGGCGCGATCATGGCGGTGCCGGGCGAGGACCAGCGGGACTGGGAGTTCGCACGGAAGTTCGGCCTGGAGATCGTGCCGACCGTCGAGCGGCCGGAAGGCTTCGACGACGACAGCGGCGCGTACACGGGCCCCGGACGGATGATCAACTCGGCCAACGACGAGATCTCGCTGGACGGCCTGGACAAGGCCGACGCCATCGCCCGGGTCACCGACTGGCTGGTGCAGCACGGGTACGGCGAGGCCACCACCACCTACAAGCTGCGCGACTGGCTGTTCAGCCGGCAGCGCTACTGGGGGGAGCCGTTCCCGATCGTCTACGACGAGCACGACCGGCCGGTCGCCGTCCCCGAGTCGATGCTGCCCGTGCTGCTGCCCGAGGTCGACGACTACTCGCCCAAGACCTTCGCCGACGACGACGCGGACTCCGCCCCGGAGCCGCCGCTGTCGCGCGCCAGCGACTGGACCACCGTCGAGCTCGACCTCGGCGACGGCCCGAAGAAGTACCGCCGTGAGACCAACACGATGCCCAACTGGGCAGGGTCGTGCTGGTACTACCTGCGCTACCTCGACCCGGGCGACGACAGCCGGATGGTCGACCCGGAGCTGGAGCGGTACTGGATGGGCCCGCGGGAGCCGGGTGACACCGGCGGCGTCGACCTGTACGTGGGCGGCGTGGAGCACGCGGTGCTGCACCTGCTGTACGCCCGCTTCTGGCACAAGGTGCTGCACGACCTGGGGTACGTCTCCAGCGAGGAGCCGTTCCGCCGGCTGGTCAACCAGGGCTACATCTCGGCCTACGCCTACACCGACGAGCGCGGGTTCTACGTGCCGGCCGCCGACGTGGAGGAGAAGGACGGCCGGTTCTTCTACGAGGGCAAGCCGGTCAACCGCGAGTACGGGAAGATCGGCAAGAGCCTGAAGAACATGGTGACGCCGGACGAGATGATCGGCGCCTACGGTGCGGACACCTTCCGCGTCTACGAGATGTCGACCGGCCCGCTGGAGCAGTCGCGGCCGTGGGAGACCAAGGCCGTCGTCGGTTCGCAGCGCCTGCTGCAGCGCATCTGGCGGGTCGTGGTGGACGAGGAGACCGGCCGGGTGCGGGTCGACGACGTCGAGCCGGCCGAGGAGACGCTGCGCGCGCTGCACAAGGCGATCGACGGCGTCCGCGACGGCTACGCCACCCTGCGGTTCAACATCGCGATCGCCCGCGTCACCGAGCTGACCAACCACCTCACCCAGGCCTACGGCGCCGACCGGCCGGTGCCGCGTTCGGTGGCCGAGCCGTTGGTGCTGATGGTCGCCCCGCTGGCGCCGCACCTGGCCGAGGAGCTGTGGTCGCGGCTGGGCCACGAGGGCTCGTCGGCGTGGGCGCCGTTCCCGGTGGCCGACGAGCGCTGGCTGGTCGAGGACACCGTGCAGGTCGCCGTGCAGGTGAACGGCAAGGTGCGGTCGCAGGTGACGGTGCCGACCGATGCCGACGCCGCGGCCCTGGAGGCGGCGGCGCGGTCCGACGAGAAGATCGCCGGCTACCTGGACGGCGCGACGATCCGCCGCGTCGTCGCCGTCCCC
Organism: Blastococcus sp. SYSU DS0828; assembly: GCF_054050975.1. NCBI lineage: Bacteria > Bacillati > Actinomycetota > Actinomycetes > Geodermatophilales > Geodermatophilaceae > Blastococcus > Blastococcus sp. SYSU DS0828. Next base: position 164,937 of record NZ_JBJHAK010000008.1, read on the forward strand.
GGCCGGCTGGTCAACTTCGTCCTGGGCTGAGGTCCGGGCCCGTCACCGCGGGGAAGGGTGCGCCGGCTCCTCAGGAGCCGGCGTGCTTGCCCGCTTCCCAGCCCGCGTCCCGCAGGTGGTCGGCGGCCCAGGCCAGCGGCGATCGCTCCAGCTCGGTGGCCATGGTGTCGTTCCACCGGTTGAGGAAGCCGAAGTTCGCGATGACGGCGACGATCTCGACGACCTGGTCGTCGTCGAAGTGCCGGCGCAGGTCGGCCACTTCCTCGTCGGTCACGGCGTTCGGCGTCACCCCGGCGCCCCGGGCCACGCGCAGGGCGGCCCGCTCGCCGTCGGTGAAGAGGGGGCTGGACTCGAACTCCCAGACGGCGGCGAGCTTGGCGGCGTCGGCGCCCCGCTTCTCGGCCACGTGGGCGGTGTGGGCCTGGCAGTACGCGCAGCCGGCGGCGCCGGAGACGACGGTCGCGACCAGCTGCTTGAGCACGCCGCCGACCGTGCCCTCGGCCATGACCACCGCGTTGAGGTGGGCGAAGGCCTCCATGACCTCGGGCCGGCGGGCCATGGTCAGCGTGCTGTTGGGGAGGACGCCCAGCGCGGCCTCCACGGCGCGGAAGGTCTCCTCGTACTGCGGCAGCGACTCGCGCGCCAGCGGCTCGATCCTGGGCATGGCGGCTCCTCCTCGGGACGGAGCCTTACCTTAGCGCTGAGATACCGCTGGGCGCCGACCGTGCCGGAGTGGCTAGCGCGCCGCCGCGGCCCCAGCGGTGGAGAGGGCGGCGCGCATCGCGCTCTCGACCGGCGGCAGCGCGTCGGCCACCGTCACGTCGCGGCTCAGCTCGGCCGACAGCGACGTCACGCCGGCGTCGGGGATGCCGCACGGGATCATGTTGGCGAAGAACGACAGGTCGGGGTCGCAGTTGAGCGCGAAGCCGTGCATCGTCACGCCGCGGGCGACCCGGATGCCGATCGCCGCGACCTTGCGCTCGGGCCGGTGGGTCGCGGGGTCGGCGGGCAGCCACACCCCGCTGCGCCCCTCGACCCGCCCGGCGTCCACCCCGAACCCGGCGCACACGTCGATGAGCGCGCCCTCCAGCCGCCGCACGTAGGCGACAACGTCGACCGGATCGGGCAGCGCGACGATCGGGTAGCCGACCAGTTGGCCTGGTCCGTGCCAGGTGATCTTGCCGCCGCGGTCCACGTCGACGACGGGGGTCCCGTCGAACGGTCGTTCGTGCGCCTCGGTGCGCCGGCCGGCCGTGTAGACGGACGGGTGCTCCAGCAGCAGCATCGTGTCCGGGATGTCGCCGGCGACCCGCCGGGCGTGCAGTTCGCGTTGCGTCTCCCAGGCCTCCTCGTAGGGCACGGTCCCGGCGCGCACCACCCGCAGTTCGGTCACGCCACCAGCCTAGGCCCCGTCCCGAGGCTCGTCCCGAGCATGCGAGGGGGAGGAGGACGGGGTCCTTCTAGAGGCGGCGCGGTTCGAGCCGGGTCTCCACCGCCGTGCCGTCCGGGCCGCGTTCCACCCGGTAGGCGGCGGCGCCGGGGCGGTCGCTCACGACCTCGACGAGCTCGGTCCCGCGGTACACGAGCCCGGCGCCGTCGTCGGTGGCATGGCCCGCTGGCAGCGTGCCGTCGGCGACCAGGCGGTGGTAGAGCGGGCGGCGCTGTTCCTCGGAGTCGTAGTGGACGCCGTTGCTGGTGGGGATCAGGCCGAGCCCGTTCGTGACCGGCCGGAGGTCGGGACCGTAGGAGTCGGTGGTCCCGCCCACGTGCCAGCACAGCGACCCGGCCGACACCCCGGCCAGCACGACGCCGGCCCGCCACGCCTCGCGGAAAACCTCGTCCAGCCCGTGCACCCGCCACACGGCGAGCAGGTTCGCCACGCTCCCGCCACCCACCCACACCACGTCCTGCGCGAGCAGGTGCGCGCGCAGGTCGGCGACCGTGGGCATCGGGAACAGGCTCAGGTGGCTGACCTGCACGGAGCTGCCGGCGAACGCGCCGTACACGCCGGCGACCCGTGCCGGGTCGTCGCCGGTAGCGGTGCCGAGGTAGCACAGGCGCGGGCGCTCGGGGCGCCCGGCGAGCTCGGCGGCGAGGTCGAAGACCGGTCCGGGCCGCCAGTCGGTGGGGCCGCGGCCGCGCGGGGCGAAGCCCATGCTGGTCGCCACGATCGTCGGTGCGGACGCGGGCATCAGGAAGCTCCTCCGGACGGGGCCGGGCGCAGGCGGCGCAGCACGGCGCGGGCGGCGCGGGCACCGCTGGCCATCGCGCCCTGGATGGACGGGGTGTCCCGGTGGTCACCGCAGACGTACAGGCCCTCGCCGAGGTCGACCGGCCGGCGCAGCCGCAGCGGCGGGAGCGCCGCCGGTTGCGCCCCCGGCACGGTGACCGACGTCAGGTGCTCCAGGTCCGACGGCGCGACCCCGTGCGCCGCCGCGATCTCGCCGCGCACCTCGTCCTCCCGGCTCCGCGCGAGGGTGGAGCTGGCCACGAGTGCCCGGTCGTCGGGGCTGTAGCGCGGCTGGGCGTCCGAGAGCACGGCGCTGTTCACCAGCCGGCCCCGGGGCTGCGCGAGCACGATCAGCGGGGCGGGCCAGGGGGAGGCGGGGAGCACGTGCAGGTGGGTGGTGACCTCCCGGGGCGCGTCGGCCTCGACGGTGGGGAGCAGCTGCGACGCCGTGGCCGGATCGGTCGCGACGACGACGGCGTCGGCCGCCCAGCTGCCCGCATCGGTGGACGCGGAGCCGGGCGACACCGAGCGCACCGGCGTGTGCAGGTGCAGCCGCCCGGCACCCAGGCGCCCCGCCAGCTGCTCGCCGACCGCCTGCATCCCGGCCGCCGGCAGCCCGATCGAGCCCCGGACGAAGCTGCGCCACAGCAGGTGCAGGTACCGGCTGGAGGTGGCGAGCTCGTCCTCCAGGAGCACCCCCGCCAGGAACGGGCGCAGGAACCGCTCCAGGGCGGCGTTCCCCACGCCGGCCGCGCGGAGAGCCTGCTCCGCCGAGTCCTCCGGCGCCCGCAGCAGGCGGCCGACGGGGGAGTACCCGGCGCGGAGCGAGTAGGTCACCAGCGCCGCCTTCTCCCGTGGGGAGCCCAGCGGCGCCGCTGCGGTGCCGACGACCGAGGCCGGCCGGCGGCGCGGGTCGACCACCTGGTGCGCCCGTCCGGCCACGCGAATCACCGCGCCCCGCTCGAACCAGCCGAGGTCCAGCGCGTCGAGGTCGAGGTCGGCCGCCCTCGGATAGCCGGTGTTGAGCACCTGGAAGCCACGGTCGACGACGAAGCCGTCGATGTGCTCGGTCGCCAGCCGCCCGCCGGCGTGCCCCCCGGACTCCAGCACGTGCACGTCCAGGCCGGCGGCGGCCAGCCGGGTGGCGGCGGACAACCCGGCCAGGCCGGCCCCGACGACGAGGACCTCCGCCCGCAGCGACGTGGACACCGCCCGACGGTATCCGTCGCCGGGGAGCCGTGCGGGCGCGCCCGTGGGCTGTGGACGACCGCGGCGCCGGCGACCCGACTGCGCCTACGGTCCTCCCTCGTGACCACCGCCGTTCCGCCCGCGGCACCGGGGGCTGCGCAGCCACCCGCGGTGCCTGGCTACGTGCTGCAGACCCTGCTCGGCCGCGGCGCGTCGGGGGAGGTGTGGCAGGCGGTGCCCCGGGAGGGCGGGGAGCCGGTGGCGGTGAAGGTCCTGGTGGCCGGGGACCCTGCGCGCCAGGCGCGCGAGGCCGTGCTGCTGGGCCGGCTGGACCACCCGCACCTGGTCCGGTTGATCGAGGTGGTGCACCAGCCCCGGCGCGGCGGCGGGTCGCGGGTCGCGCTGGTGCTCGAGCTGCTCGGTGGGGGCAGCCTCGCCGCGCTGCTCGCCCGGCGCGGCCGGCTTCGGCCCGGTGAGGTGGTGACGGCGATCGCGCCGGTGGCCGCGGCTCTGGCGCACGCCCACGACCACGGAGTCGTGCACGGCGACCTGGCGCCGGGGAACATCGTGTTCACCGGTGACGGGCGGCCGGTGCTCACCGACCTCGGGGTGGCCCGGGTGCTGGGGGAGACGGCGGCGGCCGAGGTCACCCCGGCCTACGTCGACCCGGCGGTGGCCCGTGGCGTCGCGCCGGGTCCCGCCTCCGACGTCTTCGGCGCCGCGGCGGCGGCCTTCCACGCGCTCACCGGCATCGCCCCGTGGAACGCCGCGACCCCCGCCGGCGCCCTCGTCGTGGCCGCGACCGGGCAGCTGCCCGACCTGACCGAGCTGGCTCCGGAGGCGCCGCCCCGACTCGTCGAGGTCATCGCCCGGGGTCTCGCCGCCGATCCGCACGACCGCGGCACCGCGGCGGAGTTCGCGCGCGACCTGCGGCACGCCTGCCGGGCGGAGCCCGTGGCGCTGGGGGCCGTGGCCGGGGGCGGCCACGGCCGCCCCGACGTGCGCTCCGCGGTCACCCACGTGGTGCCGGGGCGCCGTCCCCGTCCCGGGCCGGTCGCCGTCGAGCCGTCGACGCGGCGACGGCGGTTCTGGCCTCCCGGCGTCGGCGTGGCAGCGGTGACCCGTGGGCTGCTCGCCACGGCGCTCGTGCTGGCGGCGCTCGCCGTCACCGCCTGGCTCGGTACGCGCTGGGGGAGTGACGCCGACCTGCCGCGCGCGGCCGCCGCCGGGTCGTCGGCCCCGGGCTCCCATGCGGCAGCCCCGCCGTCTCCCGCTGTGGAGGAGCGACCGCTGCCCGGGCCCGTGGTCCCCGAGACCGCCGGCGACTGGACGGCGCTGGTCAGCGAGCTCTACGCCCGGCGCGCCGAGGGGCTCAGCGGCAGCCCGGCCCTGCTGCGGGCCGTGCACGTGATCAACAGCCCGCTGCTGGCCGCGGACGAGGAGCACGCGCGCGCGCTGGCCGCGGCCGGTGAGGCGCTGAGCGGTTTCGCGCCGGTGGTCGACGACGTCACCGTCGTCGAGTCCTCGGACTCCCGGGCGGAACTGCTGCTGACCGACAGTTGGCCCGGCTACCGCGTGGTGCCCGCCGACCGAGCGGACGGCCCGGCGCTGCGCACGGTTCCCGGCCGACCCGAGGCCCAGGTGCGGATGGTCCTCGTCCGCACCCCGGAGGGCTGGCGGATCGAGAGCGCCGAACGCCTGGCCTGATCCCGCCGGCCGGGTCAGTCCCGGGCCACCGCGGCGCGCAGCGCGGCGTCGACGTCCCCGTGGGTGAACCGGAAACCGGCCTCGGTCAGCCGGCCGGGGACTGCGCGCTGACCCGCCAGCACGCCCACCCGGGCGAACTCCCCGAGCACCACCCACAGCGCCGGGCCGGGCACCGGCAGCACGGTCGGCCGGTGCAGGACCCGGCCCAGCGCGGCGGTGAACTCGGCGTTCGTGACCGGCGCGGGGCCGCACAGGTTGACCGGCCCCGGGACGGCGTGGGTGAGCAGGAACCGGATCGCCCCGATCTCGTCCTCCTGGCTGATCCAGGGCACGTACTGCCGGCCCGAGCCCAGCCGCCCGCCCAGCCCGGCGCGGAACAGCGGCAGCATCCGCGCGAGCAGGCCACCGCGGCCGAGGACCAGCCCCGTGCGCAGGGTGGTCACGCGCACCCCGGCGTCGGCGGCCGGCGCGGTCGCGCCCTCCCACGCCACGCAGACGCGGGCGAGGAAGTCGTCGCCGGCCGGGTCGGACTCGTCGACGACGCGGTCACCGGTGTCGCCGTACCAGCCGACGCCGGAGGCGTTCAGCAGCACCCGGGGGCGGTCGGGGTCGGCGGCGACGGCGTCCCGCAGGGCCTCGCCCAGCGTGGCGGTGCTGTCGACCCGGCTGCCGAGGACCGCCTGCTTGTGCCGTTCGTTCCAGCGCCGGTCGCCCACTCCCACGCCGGCGAGGTTGACGACGGCGTCGACGTCCCGCAGCAGCGCCGGGTCGATCCGCCGGTGCTGCGGGTCCCAGCGGTGTTCCTCTGCCGTCCGCGGGGTGCGGCGGACCAGCTGGATCACTTCGTGGCCGTCGGCGCGCAGCGCGGGCAGCAGCGCGCCGCCGATCATCCCGGAGGCACCGGCCACGGCGATCTTCACGGACGCTCCTGGGGAGGCAGGCCGCGGCGGACCCCGTGCCGGGGTCCGCC